>NZ_CALPTI020000017.1:0-69556 GCF_943326455.1 Limnohabitans sp. Rim8 | reverse complement strand
TTGGCTGCTTCCTCGGCTTTGGACAGGTGGGCAAAGAACTGGGCCACGCCCTTGTATTCATTGTCCTTCTTGCCCGACATGACCCACAGGCTGGCGCCGCCAATGACGGTGTTCTGGGGTGCACCCGCCACATCGGGGTAGTAAGGCAGGGTGGAGATGCCGGAGGCGAACTTGGCGTTGCGCTTGATGTTGCCGTACAGCGCTGAGCTTCCCGTGGTCATGGCGCATTCGCCCGATACAAAGGTGGCGTCAGCCGCGTTGCCCCGACCCTTGTAGACAAACAAGCCTGTTTTGGCCATGTTGGCCAGGTTCTCGATGTGGCGCACATGCAAGGGGCTGTTGAAGGTCAAGCGTGCGTCGATGCCGCGCATGCCGTTGCCCTTGGAGGCAAATTCGGTGTTGTGCCAAGCTGAGAAGCTCTCGAGCTGGGTCCAGCTCACCCAGCTGGTGGTGAAGGGGCACTTGTGGCCTGATGCTTTGAGCTTGGCAGCCGCCAGAGCCACTTCTGGCCAGGTTTTAGGTGGTTTTTCAGTGTCAAGGCCAGCGGCTTTGAAGGCATCTTTGTTGTAGTGGAAGACGGTGGTTGAGCTGTTAAATGGAAAGCTCAACATCTGGCCATTGGGTGCCGTGTAGTAACCCGCGACCGCCTGCACATAATTTTTGGGGTCGAACTTGACGCCCGCATCCGCCATGATTTTGCCCACAGGCACGATGGCCCCTTTGCTGGCCATCATGGTGGCGGTACCCACTTCAAAGACTTGCAAAATGTGCGGGGCGTTGCCCGATCGAAACGCCGCAATGGCCGCCGTCATCGATTCGTCGTAGCTGCCCTTGAATGTAGGCACGACTTTGTACTGTGTCTGGCTGGCATTGAAGTCTTTGGCATGGTCGTTGACCCATTCGCCCAAGGCGCCGCCCATGGAGTGCCACCATTGGATTTCAACTTGGGCTTGGGCAGTCAAGCCGGACAAACCAAGGGTGAGGGCAGTGAGGGTCAGTTTGAGTTTCATATGAGCTCCTGAGGGTAAAACCAAAAATCAAAACGATGGATGCAATGACATGCATTGGCGCTGATAAGTGTTGCTAAATCATTAAAGTCGAATGAAAATTTTGTGACAACACGGACTTTCCATGATTTTAGACGCTTGGGTGACAGGTGCCCCCACCCTCTGCGCGTGATTGTTGCACTGCGGTAACATCCAACTTCAGCCGGTTTGACACTTTTCCGGGTCTGGCTGACAGCGTCTTCAGCGACGCATTTGATTGCGCCAAACCCATGAATGCACCCAATACGCTCCAACTTTTGATGCAAGCTGACGCCGATGCGCCGCGCTTGCGTGAGATCCCTTACAACTACACCAGCTTCTCAGACCGCGAAATCGTGCTGCGTTTGCTGGGCGAGTCGGCTTGGGACTTGCTGAACCAGTTGCGCCAAGAGCGCGGTACGGGTCGATCTGCTCGCATGTTGTACGAAGTGTTGGGCGACATTTGGGTGGTTGAGCGCAATCCTTATTTGCAAGACGACCTGCTCGACAACCCTGCCCGCCGCAAATTGCTGGTGGAAGCCCTGCAGCACCGTTTGGGCGAAGTGCAAAAACGCCGTACACCCGAGGCCGATGCTGCACGTGACGCCTTGGTGGGCCAATTATTGACCATGGCCACTCAGGCAGTGACCCAGTTCAGCGACCGCTTTACCCGCATGGCGAAGCTGCGCAGCCAAGTGCAGAAGACCCTGGGACGCCTGACGGCCAAGGACAACATCAAGTTTGACGGTCTGTCCCGCGTGAGCCATGTGACCGACGCGACCGACTGGCGCGTGGAATACCCCTTTGTGGTGTTGACGCCAGACTCAGAAGTCGAGATGGCTGGTTTGGTCAAAGGTTGTATCGATTTGGGTTTGACCATCGTGCCACGGGGCGGTGGCACAGGCTACACGGGGGGCGCGATCCCTCTGACTTGGAAGAGTGCAGTCATCAACACCGAGAAGCTCGAAGCCATGACCGAGGTCGAGATGGTCGACCTGCCAGGCATTGCGCACCCGATTCCCACCATCTACACCGAGGCCGGTGTGGTCACCCAGCGCGTGGCCGATGCGGCCGAGCGCGGTGGTTTTGTGTTCGCCGTGGACCCCACTTCGGCCGAAGCCAGCTGCATTGGCGGCAACATCGCCATGAACGCGGGTGGCAAAAAGGCGGTTTTGTGGGGCACAGCCCTCGACAACCTGGCCAGCTGGCGCATGGTGACGCCTGACGCCGAATGGCTGGATGTGGTGCGCATGGACCACAACATGGGCAAGATCCACGACGCCGAGGTCGCCACGTTCGAGTTGCGTTACTTCAAGGCCGACGGCAAGACCCCGATCCGCACTGAAACTTTGGTGATTCCGGGCAAAACCTTCCGCAAGGAAGGCTTGGGCAAGGACGTGACCGATAAGTTCTTGAGCGGCCTGCCCGGCGTGCAAAAAGAAGGCTGCGACGGTTTGATCACCAGCGCCCGCTGGGTGGTGCACCGCATGCCCACCCACACCCGCACGGTGTGCATGGAGTTTTTCGGCCACGCCCGTGAAGCGGTGCCCAGCATCGTCGAGATCAAGGACTTCATGTTTGCCGAGCAAAAGCGCACCGGCACCGTGATGGCCGGTCTGGAGCACTTGGACGACCGCTATTTGCGGGCCGTAGGTTATTCCACCAAGAGCAAGCGTGGCGGCTTTCCCAAAATGGTGCTGATCGGTGACATCGCGGGCGACAACGCCGACGACGTGGCCAAGGCAACCAGCGAGATCGTGCGCATTGCCAACTCGCGCAGCGGCGAAGGCTTCATCGCCATCAGCCCAGAGGCCCGCAAGAAATTCTGGCTCGACCGTAAAAAGACCGCAGCCATATCGCGCCACACCAATGCCTTCAAGGTCAACGAAGACGTGGTCATTCCGCTGCCGCGCATGGCCGAATACACCGATGGCATTGAGCGCATCAACATCGAACTGAGCCTGCGCAACAAGCTCAAGCTGTGCCGCGAGATCGAAGCCTTCTTGGAGCGTGGTCATTTGCCTTTGGGCAAACAAGACGACGCCGGCGACATCCCTTCTGCCGAGTTGCTGGAAGACCGTGTGGCGCAAGCCCTGGCGGTGGTGCGCGATGTGCGTGCGCAGTGGCAAGGCTGGTTGACCGATGTCGACGCGCTGTTTCCTCAGCTGCAAGAACACAGCCTGCGCGCCAGCTGGAAGACGCAAATTCGCCCGGCTTTCCAGAATATCTTCTCGGGCTCAGCCTTTTTGCCGATCCTGAACGAGGTCATGGCCATCCATCAGCGCGTGCTCAAAGGCCGCGTGTGGGTGGCGCTGCACATGCACGCGGGTGACGGCAATGTGCACACCAACATCCCGGTCAACTCAGACAACTACGAAATGCTGCAGACCGCCCACGAGGCAGTGGCCCGCATCATGGTGCTGGCCCGCAGCCTGGACGGCGTGATCTCGGGTGAGCACGGCATTGGCATCACCAAGCTGGAGTTTTTGACCGACGCCGAGTTGGCCAACTTCACCGCTTACAAAGCCAAAGTGGACCCTGAAGGACGCTTCAACAAAGGCAAGCTGCTGCGCGGTGCGGCCCTGGCCGGTTTGGGCGACGATGTGCACGCCGCCGACCTGACGCACGCCTACACCCCCAGCTTTGGCCTGATGGGCCACGAGTCGCTGATCATGCAGCAGTCCGACATCGGTGCGATTGCTGCCAGCGTGAAAGACTGCTTGCGCTGCGGCAAGTGCAAACCCGTGTGCGCCACCCATGTCCCGCGCGCTAATTTGCTCTACAGCCCGCGCAACAAAATTCTGGCCACATCCTTGTTGGTTGAAGCCTTTTTGTACGAAGAGCAAACCCGCCGCGGCATCTCGATCAAGCATTGGCAAGAGTTTGAAGACGTGGCCGACCACTGCACCGTGTGCCACAAGTGTTTGACGCCGTGCCCGGTGAACATCGACTTTGGCGATGTGTCCATGAACATGCGCAACCTGCTGCGCAAGATGGGCCAAAAGAGCTTCCGTCCCGGCAACGCAGCGGCCATGTTCATGCTCAACGCCACCAACCCCGAAACCATCAAGCTGGCGCGTGCCGCTATGGTGGGCGTGGGCATGAAGGCGCAGCGTTTTGTGGCCGGTTTGCTCAAGGGCGTGGCCCGCAAGCAGACCAGTGCACCGCCAGCCAGCGTGGGGACTGCGCCGATCAAAGAGCAGGTGATCCACTTCATCAACAAAAAGATGCCGGGCAACCTGCCCAAAAAGACGGCGCGGGCTTTGCTGGACATCGAAGACAACGATTACGTGCCCATCATTCGCAACCCGAAGGCCACCACGTCTGAATCAGAAGCGGTGTTTTATTTTCCGGGTTGTGGCTCTGAGCGCTTGTTCAGCCAAGTGGGCCTGGCCACCCAGGCCATGCTCTGGCATGTGGGTGTGCAGACCGTGTTGCCACCGGGCTACTTGTGCTGCGGCTACCCGCAAAAAGGCTCTGGCCAGTTTGACAAGGCCGAGAAGATCATCACCGACAACCGGGTGCTGTTCCACCGCGTGGCCAACACGCTCAACTACCTGGACATCAAGACCGTGGTGGTGAGCTGCGGCACCTGTTACGACCAGCTCCAGGGCTACCAGTTCGACAAGATCTTCCCCGGCTGCCGCATCATCGACATCCACGAGTTCTTGCTGGAAAAAGGCATGAAGCTGGGCGAGGGGGGCGCTTATCTGTACCACGACCCCTGCCACAGCCCCATGAAGCAGCAAGAGCCCATGAAGACCGTCAAGGCTTTGATGGGGGACAACGTGATTGAGAGCAAACGCTGCTGCGGCGAGTCGGGCACTTTGGGTGTGACGCGCCCCGACATTTCGACGCAAGTGCGCTTTCGCAAGGAAGAGGAGTTGCTCAAGGGCGAAGCTGCTCTTCGTAGCAGCGGTGCCTTGGCGCCTCAGGCCAATGTGAAAATCCTGACCAGCTGCCCCAGCTGCCTGCAAGGTTTGTCGCGCTTTGGCGACGACATGAAAAACGGCCTGCTCGAAGCCGACTACATTGTGGTCGAGATGGCCAAGCACATCCTGGGCGAAGAATGGATGCCCGAGTACGTGAGCGCTGCCAATGCAGGCGGCATCGAGCGCGTGTTGGTGTAACCCTCTGAAAGAACAAGATGGCCGGATTGAAAAAAGACATGCCCCACCCCGAGTCGCTGACCTTGCACGGTCAGACCCGGGTGCTGGAAATCGGGTTTTCAGACGGGGCGCAGTTCCGCATCCCTTTTGAGCTGATGCGCGTGTACTCGCCTTCGGCCGAAGTGCAAGGCCACGGCCCTGGGCAAGAAGTGCTGCAAACCGGCAAGCGCGAAGTCGGTATTGCCGAAATCGAGCCTGTGGGCAATTACGCCGTGAAACCCACCTTCACCGACGGGCACGAATCGGGCCTGTTCACTTGGGAATACCTGTACTTTTTGGGTGACCAAGAAGCGGCGCTCTGGAAGCAATACGAAGACCGCCTGCAAGCCGCCGGCATGAGCCGTGATGCGCCCATGATCGAAGCCGCAGCAGGTGGCAGCTGCGGTCACAAGCATTGAGGGGGCAGGCATGAGCAGCACCCACTTCGGTTTCAAAACCGTTGACGAAAAAGAGAAAGCCAAGCATGTGCGTGGCGTGTTCGACTCGGTCGCTTCCAAGTACGACGTGATGAACGACCTGATGTCCATGGGCCTGCACCGCGTTTGGAAGGCCTACACCGTGCAGGTGGCCAACCTCAAAGAAGGCGATCAGGTGCTGGACATCGCTGGCGGCACGGGCGACTTGTCGATGGCTTTCGCTAAAAAAGTCGGCGCTTCAGGCCGCGTGGTGCACACCGACATCAACGAAGCCATGCTGTCGACTGGGCGCGATCGCCTGGTCGATCACGGCCTGGTCTTACCGACATTGGTGTGCGATGCCGAAAAACTGCCTTTTCCGGATGGCCACTTCAACGTTGTCAGTGTCGCTTTTGGCCTGCGCAACATGACGCACAAGGATGTGGCCTTGAGGGAAATGTGCCGTGTGCTCAAGCCGGGCGGCAAATTGCTGGTCCTTGAATTTTCCAAAGTGGCAAAGCCTTTGGAGAAAGCTTATGACTGGTACAGCTTCAAGATCTTGCCTCAATTGGGCAAGATGGTGGCGGGTGATGCTGACAGCTACCGCTACTTGGCTGAGTCGATCCGCATGCACCCCAGTCAAGAGGATTTGAAAAACCTTATGAAAAATGCCGGATTTGGTCATGTTGATTTTCACAATTTGTCCGCTGGGGTGGTAGCCTTACATATGGGCATTAAATGTTGACGTCCAAAAACTGTATTTCCTGAGTTGGAGACACCATGAATAGCAAACTTGTAACCCTGATGCTCGCTGGCGTGATGGCCTTGGGTAGTCTGAACGCAGAGGCCGCACGCCGCATGGGTGGCGGCAAGTCTGTTGGACAGCAATCCAACCAAGTGACCAAGCGCGACGCCGCACCGCAAACACCGGCTGCTCCGGCTCAAAATGCTGCACCCACCAACGCAGCCAAACCCGCTGCAGCACCTGCTGCCGCCGCGCCCAAGAAGCCTTGGGGTGCCATGCTGGGTGGTTTGGCCGCGGGCTTGGGCTTGGCCTGGTTGGCCAGCTCCCTCGGCATGGGTGAAGCCTTTGGCAACATCTTGATGGCTTTGTTGATCGGTGTGGCCGTCGTTGCCGTGATCGGTATGATCCTTCGAGCTCGCCGCGGGGGCGGTGCTCAGTCGGGTGGCTTGGCTTACCAAGGTGCTGGAGCCTCGGCCGACAACCCTTCAACTTACAAGCAGTACAGCCCCAACAACGTTGGTAACGACTCGTCGGCGCGTCCTTGGGAAGCGCAAAACACCCGTTTTGACAGTTCAGCCGCATCACAATCTACCGGCTCCATGATCGGCTCGGGCATTGGTTCTGGCCTGAATGCCAGCGCCAGTGACAGTCTGAGCGGTTCACAAACCTGGGGCATCCCTGCAGGCTTTGATGTCGAGAGCTTCATCACTGCCGCTAAGCGCAACTTTGTGACCTTGCAAGATGCTTGGGACCGTTCGGACATCAGCGCCCTGCGTTCCATGATGACCGACGCCATGGTGGTTGAGATCCGCAACCAATTGTCTGAGCGTGAAGCCCAGTTCCCTGGACAACCCAACAAAACCGAAGTGGTCATGTTGGACGCCCAGCTTTTGGGCATTGAAGAGCAGGCCGACGACTACATGGCCAGCGTCGAGTTCAACGGCATGATCCGTGAAGACGCGTCATCGGGACCCAGTCCATTCCGTGAAGTTTGGAACATGACCAAATCCAAGCAGGGCGGTGGTTGGTTGGTCGCAGGCGTGCAAGCGCTTCAATAAAGCCCGGGCCCCTTTGTGGGCCAGCACTTTCGGGAATAATCGGGGACTATGGCAACACAGTCCCCTTTTTCATGGGCCGCTCAGGCGTTACCCGACCTGGCCGCCCAAATGGCCCACAAATTCAACACCTCTTTTCAGCCGCCTGAATGGGTGGTTGACGAAGCGGTCAACCGCATGGTGCTTTTTCTTAACCATGTCTTGATGAGTGAGCCTGAAGCCATGGCCCGTTTGGCCCGTCAAAAAGGCCAGCGCATCGAGCTGGTTTGGGAGCGTGTGCAGCTGCAGCTGACACCAACCCCCGCGGGCTTGCTTGCGCGGGGGCACTTTGAGGGTTTTGACCTGCGCCTGACGGTGACCGAAGAGTCGCCTGTTTCTTTGGCTTCGGCCCTGGCACGGGGTGACAAACCCAAAGTGCGGATCGAAGGCGATGTTCAACTGGCTGCTGAGATCAACTGGTTGATCGACCATGTGCGTTGGGACGCCGAGGAGGATCTGGCGCGCCTGATCGGGGATGCCCCTGCTCACACCTTGGCACAAGCTGCCCGTCAGGCCATGACGGCCTTGCGCAGTTTTGTCGCCCAGCGCCCTGGCACCGGGCTGCGCACGGGCAGCGCAGCATGATGCGCTGGGGCCGTTTCGGGCGCGGTGCCTTCATCGTTTTCATCGTCTTGCGCTACGGCCTGGACGAGTTGGTGTTGTCGAGCTTTCAAAAACCCTGGATTCGGCTGCTGGCCCGTGTGCTTTCGGTCGGACGTGACTTGCGTTCGCCCCGTGCCGTGCGTTTGCGTGAAGCCTTGGAACGTTTGGGCCCAATTTTTGTGAAATTTGGCCAAGTGCTGTCCACCCGACGCGATTTGCTGGCCCCCGACATCGCTGAAGAGCTGGCTAAGCTGCAAGACCGTGTGCCACCTTTCAGCTCGGCGATTGCTGTGGACTCGATTGAGCGAGCATTTGGCCGCCCGGTTGATGATATTTTTGAAACCTTTGAGCGTGAACCGGTGGCCAGCGCATCGATCGCGCAGGTGCACTTCGCCACCTTGCGCGGCAAATCGGGCGAAGTACGCGAGGTGGCGGTCAAAGTTTTGCGACCGGGGATGTTGCCCGTCATCGACAAAGACTTGGGCCTGATGCGCATGATGGCGGGTTGGGTCGAAAGCTTGAGCACCGATGGCAAGCGCCTCAAACCCCGTGAGGTGGTGGCCGAATTTGATAAATACCTGCACGACGAGCTGGATCTGGTGCGAGAAGCGGCCAACGCCGCGCAGTTGCGGCGCAACATGCAAGGCTTGGATTTGGTGTTGATCCCCGAGATGATCTGGGACTTTTGCCACCCCGAGGTCATCGTCATGCAGCGCATGCACGGTGTGCCCATCAGCCAGGTTGACCGCTTGCGTGAAGCGGGTGTGGATATCCCTAAGCTGGCCCGCGATGGCGTGACGCTGTTTTTCACACAAGTGTTCCGCGACGGCTTCTTCCATGCCGACATGCACCCGGGCAACATCCAGGTCAGCCTGGCCCCCGAGACCTTTGGCCGTTACATATCACTTGACTTTGGCATTGTGGGCACGCTCACCGAGTACGACAAGGAGTACCTGGCGCAAAACTTCACGGCTTTTTTCCGCCGTGACTACAAGCGCGTGGCCGAGCTTCACATCGAGTCGGGCTGGGTGCCCGCCGAGACGCGGGTCGATGAGCTGGAGTCGGCCATTCGCGCTGTCTGCGAGCCTTACTTTGATCGCCCGCTCAAGGAAATTTCTTTGGGCATGGTGTTGATGCGCCTGTTTCAGACTTCACGCCGTTTCCAAGTTGAAATCCAGCCGCAGTTGGTGTTGTTGCAAAAAACCTTGCTCAACATCGAAGGCTTGGGTCGCGATCTGGACCCTGAGCTTGATCTGTGGAGCACGGCCAAGCCCTTTCTGGAAACTTGGATGTTGGAGCAAATCGGACCCAAAAAGCTCTGGGAGGAGCTCAAAGCCCAGGCCCCGCATTACGCCAAGTTATTGCCTCAGTTGCCGCGTTTGCTGAGCGATTACCTCAAGCAACCGCGTTCGAACGATGCAACGCAGATCGAGCACTTGTTGGCAGAGCAGCGCAGAACCAACAAACTGCTGCAAACCCTGATTTACGCTGGGCTTGGTTTTGTGGTTTCCTTGGCGGTTTTGCAACTTGCCATGCATTTGCAACTGTTCATGTGATTTTTGAAATCTGGAGGGTACGAAGGTGTTGCTGACTTTTGTGATCGCTTATTTGACAGTGACCATTGGCATTGGTCTGTTTGCAGCACGCAGGGTCCATGGGGCCAAGGACTATCTGGTGGCAGGCAGAAGCTTGCCGCTTTACATGAATGTGGCCACGGTGTTTGCCACCTGGTTTGGTGCTGAAACGGTGTTGTCCGTGTCGGCCACATTCGCCAAAGACGGCTTGAATGGCATTCCGGGTGACCCTTTTGGCGCCTCTGTTTGCCTGGTGTTGGCCGCTTTGTTGTTTGCCAAGCTGTTTTACAGATTGAACCTATTGACCATTGGTGACTTTTACAAGGTCCGGTACGGCAAGTCGGTGGAGGTTTTGACCAGTGTGGCGATTGTGGTGTCTTATTTGGGCTGGACTTCGGCGCAACTGACGGCGCTGGGATTGGTCATTCATGTCTTGTCGTCGGGTGCCATTGACCTGAACCACGCCATCATGATGGGCGCTGCCGTCGTGCTGGTCTACACCGTGTTTGGCGGCATGTGGTCGGTGGCTTTCACCGACTTGTTTCAGACGGTGGTGATCGTGGTGGGGCTGATGGCGGTGGCCTTGTTGGTAGGAGACAACGCCGGTGGCTTTGACAAAGTCATTGCGCAAGCAGCAGCCGACGGCAAGTTCGACATGTTCCCGTCGGACATGGACGCTGCGGCTTGGTGGGCCATGGCGGGAGCCTTCTTTGCCTTTGCATTTGGCTCTATCCCACAGCAAGACGTGTTTCAGCGCATGACCAGTGCCAAAGACGAAAAAACCGCAGTTCGCGGCACCCTTATCGGTTCCCTGATGTACTTCGTGATGGCCTTTATTCCCTTGTACATCGCCTACGCTGCCCTGATCGCTCACCCTGAACTGAAAAGCTTGTTTGATTCGGAAGACGCTCGGGCCATTCAGCGCATCCTGCCCGATTTGGTTTTGGGGCAAATGCCCATGTGGGCGCAAATCCTGTTCTTTGGCGCTTTGCTCTCGGCCATTTTGTCCACCGCCAGCGGCGCTTTGTTGGCCCCAACAGCCACCTTCACCGAAAACGTGCTCAAGCCTTTTGTGCCCCACATGAGCGATCGTCAGTTTTTGCTGCTGTTGCGGGTGACATTGGTCAGCTTCACAGCCTGTGCCTTGTTGTTTGCCATGAACAGCACGAGCACCATGTATGAAATGGTGCAAAACGCTTACAACGTGACCTTGACCGGCGCATTTGTGCCCTTGATAGCCGGGGCTTTCTGGCGTCGTGCCAACACCCAAGGCGCTTTGTTCTCGGTGGTGTTGGGCGTGGGCACTTGGCTGGTGTTCAACTTTTGGATACCCGATACCCTGATACCTGCCAACTTGCTGGGATTGATGGCTTCCATCGTGGGCATGTTGCTGGGTTCTTTGTTACCGGCGATTTTCCCTAATCGGGGTCAATCGATAGCCAGTGCTTTGGGCCATGCTGTCCAAGAGCCGACGGGTCGTTGACCCATTGGCCCGAGCGGGCCGTTAAACCGGCGGTGACCGGGCCATGATGGCTCGGTCGAGCCTATAATTGAAGGTTTTCTTGCATCACCTTCAAAGGCTTTTTCAATGCCCATTTACGCTTACAAATGCGACGCCTGCGGCCATGCCAAGGATGTCCTGCAAAAAATGAGCGACGATTCCCTGACCGATTGCCCGGTTTGCGGTGCGCCCAAATTCAACAAACAACTCACAGCCCCTGGTTTTCAACTCAAAGGCACGGGTTGGTACGCCACCGACTTCAAGGGCGGTGGTTCGGCGGCCACTGCGGTGCCCGCCGCTGCAACCACAGCCGATGCTGTGGCCGCGCCCGCAACTGCTGCCCCCTCGGGTGGTGACACTTCCGGTTCTTCGACAAGCTCCAGCAGTGCAGGGGCCTGCGCTGCTTCTTGTGCCTGTCATTGACGTTGCCTGAAATTCATTGATCCTTGCCCCACCGATCGCCCACATGAAAAACCGCAGCTTCAAACAATACTTCATCACCGGCTTGCTGGTGTGGCTGCCCATGGGCATCACCGTCTGGGTCATCATGTGGCTGGTGGGCATGCTGGACGCCATTTTCTTGGCCGTGTTGCATGCAGCAGACACCCTGATTCCAGGAATTCATGCCAATGCCGAATACCTGCGTGGTGTGCCCGGTTTGGGTGTGGCGATTGTGGCCGTCTTCATTTTTGCCACGGGTGTGTTTGTGGCCAATATGTTTGGCCAATGGTGGTTGCGCAAATGGCACGGCATGATGAACCGCATCCCCGTGGTTCGCAGCATCTACACCAGCGTCAAACAGGTGGCCGACACCTTGTTTTCGGGCAGCGGCCATGCCTTTTCCAAGGCGCTGTTGGTCCAATACCCCCGACAAGGCTCATGGACCGTGGCCTTCTTAACGGGCACCCCAGGCGGTGAGGTTGCCACCCACATGAACCAGCCCATGGTCAGTGTGTATGTGCCGACCACGCCCAACCCGACATCGGGGTTCTTTTTGATGATGCCCAAAGCCGACGTGGTCGAACTCGATATGACCGTGGATGATGCCCTCAAGTACATCATTTCCATGGGCGTCATGGTGCCCCCTATCCGTGGCCCCAAGCCAAGCGCAGACGCCTTGAAGCCTCCTGCTGCCTAACCCCTTTTTCACCGAACTGTTTTTGCGATTTCAGAAAGTACAACATGTCCATGCGCTCCCATTACTGCGGTCAAGTGACCGAAGCCTTGACCGATCAAAGCGTGAGCCTGTGTGGCTGGGTGAATCGCCGCCGTGACCATGGCGGCGTGATCTTCATCGACCTTCGCGACCGCGAAGGTTATGTGCAGGTGGTGTGTGACCCTGATCGTCCTGATATGTTCAAGGTGGCCGAAGACGTGCGCAATGAGTACTGCGTCCAAATCAAAGGGACTGTGCGCGCTCGCCCCGATGGCACCACCAACGAAGGCCTCAAAAGCGGCAAGATCGAGGTGTTGTGCCACGAGCTGATCGTGTTGAACGAATCGGTGACGCCGCCCTTCCAGATCGACGACGACAACCTGTCAGAGACAACACGCCTCACGCACCGCGTGCTGGACCTGCGCCGCCCCTACATGCAAAACAACCTGATGCTGCGCTACAAAGTGGCGATGGAGGTGCGCAAGTACTTGGACGAAAACGGCTTCGTGGACATCGAAACCCCCATGTTGACCAAGAGCACACCCGAAGGTGCACGCGATTATCTGGTGCCCAGCCGTGTACACGATGGTCAGTTTTTCGCGCTGCCCCAGTCGCCCCAGCTGTTCAAGCAGCTTTTGATGGTGGCCGGTTACGACCGTTACTACCAAATCACCAAGTGCTTCCGCGACGAAGACTTGCGCGCCGACCGCCAACCCGAATTCACGCAGATCGATATCGAAACTTCTTTCCTGACCGAAGAAGAAATCCGCGACATGTTCCAGGGCATGATCAAACGTGTGTTCCTCAAAACCATTGGCGTGGACTTGGGCGAATTCCCGGTCATGACCTACCAGGACGCGATGCACATCTACGGCTCCGACAAGCCTGATCTGCGCGTCAAGCTGCAGTTCACCGAAGTGACCGATGTCATGGGCGATGTGGACTTCAAAGTTTTCTCAGGTGCGGCCAACATGAAGGGTGGCCGTGTGGTCGCGCTGCGCGTGCCGGGTGGCTCGGTCGAAGGCGGTGGCATCAGCCGCGGTGAGATCGACGCTTACACCGAGTTCGTCAAGATCTACGGCGCCAAGGGCTTGGCTTACATCCGTGTCAACGACCTGTCCAAAGGCCGTGATGGCTTGCAGTCGCCCATCGTCAAGAACATCCATGACGCGGCATTGAATGCGGTGTTGCAGCGCTCGGGCGCGCAAAACGGCGACCTGATCTTCTTCGGTGCTGACAAAGAAAAAATCGTCAATGACGCCATCGGCGCCTTGCGCATCAAGATCGGTCACAGCGAGTTTGGCAAGAAAAACGGTTTGTTCGAGAACCGCTGGGCGCCGATGTGGGTGGTCGACTTCCCCATGTTCGAGCACGACGAAGAGAACGACCGCTGGGCCGCTGTTCACCACCCCTTCACCGCGCCCAAAGACGGCCACGAGGACTGGATGGTCACTGCACCTGAAAAGTGCATCTCCAAAGGCTACGACATGGTCTTGAACGGATGGGAAATGGGCGGCGGCTCGGTGCGTATCCACCGCGCCGATGTGCAGCAAAAAGTGTTTGATGCCCTGAAGATCACGCCCGAAGAAGCCCAACTCAAATTCGGTTTCTTGCTCGACGCCCTGCAATACGGCGCGCCACCGCACGGTGGCCTGGCTTTTGGTTTGGACCGCATCGTCACGCTCATGACCGGTGCCGAATCCATCCGTGACGTGATCGCCTTCCCCAAGACCCAGCGCGCTCAGTGTTTGCTCACCCAAGCGCCGAGCCCTGTGGACGAGAAGCAACTGCGCGAATTGCACATCAAGCTGCGCAACATGGACGCAGCCAAAACCACCGCATAAGCCGAGTTCTAACCAACCCCATGCCAGCGCCACCTTCGGGTGGCGTTGGTGTTTGTGCCCTGCAAATGGGCGCAGGACTTGAATCCTTATGTTTAACAAAAATATCAATTTTTGTTTATTTGGGATTTTTTGGCTCTGAAAACGTCTTTAAGTTAAAAAAGAGAAAACGACTTTTTCTTTTTTATATGACCTGCAAGACATATTCCTCTTATTTGTTGTTGCCTTTGATGGTTTCGGCCATGGGTGCTAATGCTCAAAACACGGCCATTCCAGTGGACGCGGGTAGTTTGAGGCAACAAATTGAACAGACGCGAGAGTTCAGTTTGCCGCAAGCTGTGCGACCTCAGCCTGCTTTGGCGCCGCCACTTCAAAAATCCAAAGACGGTGCCACCATCAAAGTGCGCGAGTTCAGGTTTCAAGGCAATACGCTGCTTTCGTCAGATGTTTTGGCGGCTGCGCTTTCAGACTTTGTCAACCGTGAGTTGAGCTTCGAGGGTTTGCAATCGGCCACGGACGCTGTGGGTGCCGCTTACCGACAAGCTGGCTATGTCGTGCGGGCCTACTTGCCCGAACAAGACATCACTGAGCAAGTTGTGAAAATCCAGATCATTGAGGCACGTTTTGCCGGTGTTCGCATCGAAGGTGAACCTTCCAAACTGGTCGACCGCAAAGAAATCGAGGCCTTCATCAATTCAGCGCAAGCAGCCGGAAAAATATTGCGTGCAGACGCCATGGACCGTGCACTGTTGTTGCTGGACGATTTGCCGGGGGTGAGTGTTGCAGGCACTTTGGCTCCTGGTCAATCCGACGGCGAAACCTTGCTGGTCTTGCAGACTACAGATGAGCCCTTCATCTACGGCAGCGTGGGCCTGGACAATGCGGGATCCTTGTCGACAGGCACCAACCGCGTCACAGCCAACCTGAACGTCAACAGCCCGGGTGGCCGGGGTGAATTGTTCAACGTGAGCGCCATGGTGACCGAAGGCATCAACTTTGGCAGGGTGTCGTTGACTGTCCCTGATCGACACGATGGCTTGCGTCTGGGCGCCAGTTTGTCCTCGATGAATTTTAAAGTTCGTCAGACGTCGGTGGCCAACGCCCAAGTAAAAGGCTCATCCGTCACCATGGGACTTGACCTCAGTTACCCCGTGCTGCGCAGCCGCATGCAAAACGTTTACTGGACCATGGGGTTGGACAACAAAACCTTTTTCACCGAGGACTCGGTGGTCAGGTCTGATTACGCCAGTTATGCCCTTCGCACAGGCTTCTCAGGCAACCGTTTCGACGATTTGGGCGGTGGCGGTGCCAACAGTGCTTCAGTACAAATGCTTTGGGGCAAGTTGGCAGACATGCGTCAGCACAGCGCTCTCAGCACCATCAACCCATCATTTCAAAAGCTCAACTTCAGTCTGAGCCGACAGCAAACGCTGGCCCCAAGCCACTCGCTTTTGGTCTCGATGCAGACCCAACACGCGACCCAAGTTTTGGACAGTTCTGAGCGATTCTTTGTCGGTGGTGCTCAAAGTGTTCGTGCTTACGGCCCGAGCGAAATGGGCGGTGACCGCGGTCAGATGATGAGCACCGAGTGGCGTTGGCGCCTGGACCGTGCTTTGGTACTCACCGCTTTTGTTGACCAAAGCCGTGTGGTGCAACTGCCTCTGACGAGCAGTGATCAAAAAACCACCATGGATCTTTATGGCCACGGCCTCAGTGCCGATTGGCAAGCGCCTATGGGCATTGTGACCAAATTGACGTGGTCAAGACGCAATGGCCGGAACCCGCAGGCCAACATCAATACGGGCAATGACAGCGATGGCACGCTCAAAGTTGACCGCTTCTGGGTGAGCGCAACCAAGTCTTTCTGAAACCCTCCATGAATTTCAAAAGATCTTCATTTTTCCTGTCTACGGTGATGCTGCTCAGCAGCGCAAGTTGGTCTCAGTCCCCCAGTGCTTCCTCAAATACACAAAGAACCCGTCCCATGAGCAACGAACAGCAAGTCACCGCCTTTTTTTACAAACAACCTGTGGTTTTAGACCGTGACACGCACAAAGACCTGCGCATCAAACCGGGCGATGCCATGTTTGCAAAAAACACACAGGCCGTGCCCTTGCTGGTGACAGAGTTTCCAGAAGCTTGTCTCGAGTACCCCATTGTTTTTTCCAAAGGCAACGGCGGGCAGTGGCTGGCTTTGGCCATGACCGGCCTGACCCAAAACCTGAACGCTTTTGTCGATGCCAAAGGGGTTTGGAACGCGCGCTACGTTCCGGCCAGTGTTCGGCGTTACCCGTTCATTTTGGCCGAGGGTAACAACAAAGAGTTGAGCTTGGCGGCCGATTTGTCAGCGCCACAACTGGGCAAAGAAGGTGATGCCTTGTTTGACGACAAAGGACAACCGACCGAAGTGATCAAGGGCGTGATGAACCTTCTGGCCGAATTCCAAGGGCAAGCCAAACTGACGGAAGCCGTTGTCCAGAAATTCGAAGAAGCGGGTTTGCTGATGCAGCAAAACCTGGAAGTGCGTTTGGGTGATGGCCGCAACGCGGTGGTGGAAGGCGTGTGGATCATTGACGAGAAAAAAATGCGGGAACTGCCCGACGACAAGATCTTGTCTTGGTTCAAAGGCGGTGAGCTGACCGCCATGAACGCTCAAATGCTGTCGTTGCGCAATTTGTTGCCGTTGTTGGAGCGCGTGAAGACCGACGAGTCGGTTGACAACGACAAAAAACAAGCCCTCCGCAAGAAGTGATTTGTAAACCGCCTTGAACTGAGACACTGACATGACCACTGCAAACACCGCCGATAGCGCTGCCAACTCACCCGCCCAAGACAACGTGATGGTGGTCGGCGTCGGATTCCACGTGGAAGGCCATGTTTCTGGGCAGGGCGCCTTGCTGATCAAGGGCTCTGTTCAGGGCGATGTCACCGCCGACACCGTCAAGCTGAGCGAAGGCGCCAAAGTGATGGGCCATGTGCAGTGTCGGCAACTCGATGTGGCGGGTCACCTCGAAGGTGGTTTCAGCGCCGACGATGTGGTGGTGCGGGCGCCAGGCTCGGTGCACGCCACGACCGAATCGGTCAGCCGCCGCACCGTCTTGCTGGCTGGCGAAATTTCAGGATTGCTGCGCCTGCAGCAACTCAAAGTTGAAACGACGGGCCTCTTCAGCGGCCAGTTGCATGTGGCGCAAATGGACGTGGACGGGCATGTACAAGGTCACATAGAGGCCGACGACGTGGTGGTCCGTGGCGGCGGCACCGTCGACGGTCAATTGATTTATGGCAATTTATCGATGGAGCGCGGCAGCGACGTCAGCGGTCAGATCCAGCGCAAAGAAAGGCGCAAACCCTCGGTACAGACGCCTGCGCCAGAAACGGTTCAGCTGCATCTGCCCGTCAACATCCTGCAGCAACTGCGCAGAAACCCCAACGATCTTGTGGTCAGTTTGGTCAATGGCGATGCCCTGCCGGCTTGGATTCAAGTGGACCTCAAATTGGCCTCTCTGGTGCTCGGCAAAACCCAGTTGAAAGAACTCACCGAAGCCGGACAAAGCCTGTCGATCCGTGTGCAAGCGGGTTCAGAAAACCAAACCTTCAAAATTCCGCCTGACGCCCCATGATGCGTTTTTTGCGTCTCATGCCCTGGTTGCGCCTCAGCTTTCTGGTTGTGGCGCTGAGCCTGTTGAGTGGTGGCGTTTGGTCGCAGGACGAAGCTTCACAACGCTCTTTGGCGCAAGCACAAGAAATCCGTTTGCAGCTTCAAAAGCTCGGTGGCCAGTTGGCTCGCCTGCGCCAAAACAGCACCCAAGCCGACCTCAAGCTGTCGGTGCAGGTGCGAGGGGTGCAGCAGCAAATTGAGCAACTGGAACGCAAGCAAGCTGATTTGATCGAACGCTTGCAAACCCTGCAAACCCACCACGAACAAAATCAAGCCGATCACCGTCTGCACCACCAGCAACTGGTCAAGGTGCTTTGGGGATTGGCCGGTCTGGGGGGATTGATGTTGCTGATGTTGTGGCGTCTGCGCTCGCCACGTGCGCTGTCGAGTGAGCGGGTCCAGCCCAGCACCACGCAGCCGCGTGATTCACAGCCAACTGCCACTCTGCCTGTAACCATGCAAAACAAGGCTGCATTGGCCAGTGTTGCCACGCAGCCCTTGGCTTCGTCAGAGCCGGCAGCATCCGAACCACCGCCCATGACCTCTGCCGAAGCGGGTGAGGTGGGTGAACAGGGTGTGGCGCGTGTCACAACGCCCTCGGTCGTCATTTCGCCGGTGGGTTTCACGCCCCCTTTTGTGAACGCCACTGCCGATTTGGCTGTGTCAGTCACCGATTCAAGCAGTACCGAACAGGTTTTGGCAAAAGGCCTTCAAGGCTTTATGCAGCCTGTTCAATTCAAATGATGAGTTCGCCATGAATACCTGTCTCAACCGTTTTTTCCGTGTCATTTGGTGCAAAGTGCGCCTGACTTGGGTGGCCGTGAGCGAAGCGGTCAGCGGACAAGGCAAGGAGCGCTCCAGTGCCCGTCGCACCCAGCGTGCAGGTGCACCGACCGAGGCTGTGGCATCAGAAAACACCAAGGCCCTGTGGCAAGGCGACCACATCCGCTTGGTACCCGTGGCGCGCCTGCAAGAGGCCGTGCCCACACCGTTCAGCCCCATGGCGGCGCTGCACAACCTGAGCGACATCGACGGCCCCCGCGCGTTGATGACCACCGCACTGCTGACCACGGGCGGTTGGGCGGCGGCGCAGCCTGTGCCCACAGCCCTGCCCACCGGCGGACAACTGAGCGCCGGCCAAGCCAACATCCACACCTCGGGTGCCCACATGGTCATCCAGCAAGGCACGGACCGCGCGGCGATCAATTGGCAAACTTTCAACGTGGGCAAAGACGCGCACGTTCAGTTTCAGCAACCCGGGGCCAGCAGCGTCACGCTCAACCGTGTCATGGCCAACGACCCGAGTCAAATTTTTGGCCGCATCTCGGCCAACGGCCAGGTCATCTTGACCAACCCTGCCGGGGTTTACTTTGGCAAAGATGCCCGGGTCGATGTGGGCGGTATCGTGGCCACCACGCACGGCATCAGCAACGCCGACTTCATGGCCGGTAAAAACCGGTATGAACGCAACGGCAGCAAAGGCAGTGTCGTCAACGAAGGCGAAATCAAAGCCGCCTTGGGGGGCTACATCGCCTTGCTCGCGCCCGAAGTGCGCAACCAAGGCGCCATCATTGCCCAAATGGGCACGGTGGCCTTGGCCGCAGGCGAAGCGATTGACCTGCACTTTGACAGCAACAACCGCCTGACCAGCATCCGTGTGGAGCCCAGCCAAATCCAGGCCTTGGTCGACAACCAGCGGGCCGTGAAGGCCCCGGGCGGCCTGATCATTTTGAGCGCGCAATCCATGGACCGCCTGATTGGCGGCGTGGTCAAAAACAGCGGCACCGTCGAAGCCAGTGGTCTGCAAAAGCAAGGCGGCCGGATCGTTTTGTCCGCCAGCAAAAAAGTCGACAACACCGGTGCGGTGCAAGCCAACGCCTCAGTGGGCGCGACCGCTGCCGAATCCGGCCCTGCAGGCAGCATCGAGATCACAGCCCCCGAAGTCATCAACAGCGGCACCTTGAGCGCCAGTGCCGTCAGCACGTCCAGCACGTCCAGCACGTCCAGCACGTCTGGTACCACAAGCAACAGTTCAACTGCCAACAGCGGCACAGCCACGTCCGAAGCAGCCCTCAGTGCAGGCAGCATCCAAATTCAAGCCACCCAATTCACGCAAACCGACACCGGCCGCATCGATCTGAGCGGCACGCAAAAAGGCGGCCAGCTGAACATCAAGGCCACAGGCAAGGTTCAGTTGCAAGGGCAGATTGACGTCTCGGCCAAGGCCGAAGCACCTGCGCCTGCCGCCAGTGCCAGCCCTGCCACCAGCCCAGCCCCGGTGGCTGTGCCCACCCAAGGCGGTGACATCGATGTGCAAGCCGGTGGTGACATCGAGTTGAACAACGCCAGCCTGGATGCCAGTGGCGGCCAGGGTGGCCGCATCGCTTTGCGTGCAGCGGCTGACGTTCAGCCGGACCAACCCCAACCCCAGCCTTTGCCCGATGCGCCAGGCCAAGGTCGTTTGGCCATGATGGGCAACAGCACCCTGAGCGTGCGCGGCCGCCAAAGCCAAGGCGGTACGGCGCACGTGTTGGGCGACCACCTCGAGTTGCTGGACCAAAGCAAAATTGTCGCCTCGGGCGTCACCGGCGGCGGCACGGTGCTGGTGGGCGGCGATTGGCAAGGGCGCAACGGCGTTTACCAAGCCACCACCGTCACCATGACCGAAGGCGCCAGCATCGACGCCAGCGCCACACAGCAGGGCGACGGCGGCAAGGTGGTGCTCTGGAGCGATGCACACCGCCAGGGCACCGTGACCCGCTGTGCCGGGACGATCACCGCGCGTGGCGGCGACCTGGGCGGCGCCGGTGGCCAGGTCGAGACCTCGGGCTACCAATTGATGGTGGAAGGTGGATCGGTCAATGCCGGTGCCAACCAAGGCCGCAGCGGTTTGTGGTACCTGGACCCCACAGACAGCACCATCACCCAGGCCGTGGCCGACAGCTACCGCACCACGCTCAACACCGGCACCGATGTGCTCAATGAGGTCACCGGCACCATCACCTGGAACGCGGGTGTCACACTGAACAAGACCGCCGGTGGCGATGCCACACTGACCTTGCGAACGGGGCACATCACCAATAGCAACATCACCCTCAACAGTCCCACCATCACCTCCAGTTCAGGCGCCTTGAACCTGGTGCTGTGGACCCGTTACAACACCGAAGGCAATGCCGGCGCGATCAGCATCACCGGCGGCACCATCAACACCAACGGCGGCCACGTCTGGATGGGTGGCGGCAACGCCGACACCTCTGCCTGGAATGGCTTGACCGTCGGCCGCGATACAGCGGCCACCTGGAGCGCCAACGTTCAGGGCATCTACATCGGCAACACCAGCATCAGCACCGGCGCGGGCAGCATCAAGATGGGCGGCCTGAGCTTTGACACCGGTGTCGGCAATGGCACCACCAACTTCGGCGTTTGGGTCGACCGGGGCAGCAGTCTGCAAACCACCACCGGCAGCCTGACGATCGGGGGCGCCCTCAAGGGGAAATATGTCCTTGGCATTGGCGCCTTGATCGGCAACACGTCCACTGCCGGCAACGTGACCCTGCAGACGGGCAGTGGTGCCATGAACATCACCGGCACCGGTGACGACAGTGCCGCGGGGACCTCCACCGGTTGGCGCCTTGGCCTCTTGGTCGGCGGGACTGCTGCCAATGGTGACGTGACCATCAAGAGCAATTCGGGAGCGATCTCACTGTATGGCAGCGCGGCCTTCAACTTCAGTAACAACGACGTCAGCGGTCTGCAGTTCCAGAACAACAACACCACCAACAGCCTTCAGGTGGTGTCGCAGTCCGGGGCCATCAGCCTGCAGGGCGTCACCAGCAATGCGGCCAATGGGCAATACAACAACGCCCTCCGCTTCACGCCGGGCAACGTGGCCAACAGCATCCGCATCGGCTTTGACGGCACCAACGCCTACAGCGGCAACATCCTCATTGAAGGCAACTCGATCCTTCAGCGCAGCAACCTGAGCACCTCAGGCGGCATCCGCATCCAGTCCAACGGCACCCTGACCATCCAATCGGCCGGCAGCAGCTTCACCCATCTGCGCGCGGGTGACAGCGGAACCTTGAGCTTTGACGACGACTGGAACTTTGGCACCACGCTCAGTGGATTTGCCCTCGGTAAGAGCACCAACAACCTCGACTTGTCCTTGGGCAATGCGCTGACTGTGGCAGGCCCAGTCAGCTTCTATGGTGGCAATATCTGGTTGAGCAGAGGTGTCACCGTGACGGCGGCCAATGCGGCCTTGCTCTTCAAGGCGACGGGCCGCATCGAAACCGACGCCTCGCTGACTTTTCAGACCCACAACGGCAATATCACCTTCTGGACGGATTCGGACGGGGCGGCCAGTGCCAACGGTGACTACATCGGCCTCCAGTCGGGCGTGGTGCTCAATTCGGCCAATGGCCTGACCAACCAGAGCACCGGCGGCGGCACCATCACCCTGGCTGGCGGTACTGCCAGCAGTGGCGGCTTGCCCACGGGCTATGCCTTCTCCAACCGCACTGCGGCCTGGGGCACGCTCGCGCCCAGCGGCGTGCAGTTGGGTGCGTGGGTCTGGAACGCCAACAACACCACTTATGCCAACGACATCAAGATGTACAGCGGCGGCGGTGACATCACCATCAAAGGCAAAACGGCCAATACTGCGCCAGGCATTTCCTGGTACTCCGGTGCATCTGGCAGCCAGGTCATCAACGCAGGTTCCGGTGTCATCACGCTGGACGGACAAAGTTCCACCAGCCACGGCATTGAACTGAACTACTACGGGTCGACAGTCAGTCCCGTGTTGCAGTCGAGCAGCAATGCCACGACCGCCATCTCGATCACGGGCGTGACCACCTTCACGTCTCCGGCTGCCGGCTACCAAGGCACCGCCACGCTGGTTGCCACTGGCACGGGCGGCATCAGCGTCAGCGGTACCTCCGCAGCATCTGGTTACTTCGGTTTCAACGCTGGCAACTTCAAAGCTTTTGCTGCCAGTGGCGCAATCAGCTTGACCGGCGTGAACGCCAACAATGCCAGCGGGGGCCTGAACCTCAGCGGCGCCCTGGGCAATGGCGGTGGCATCACCGGCAGCACCAGCAACATCACCCTCACCGGCAACTCGGTCAATCTGGCCGCAGCCACGACCCTCAGCACTGCCGGCACGGTCACCATCGCGCCTTCTGGCAACGACTTCACGTCGATCTTCACGCTGCAAAACGTCACTTTTTCTGGCAACGAGACCGGGCTGACGATTGGCAAAAGCGCCACCGGTTCAGATGGCACCAGTGATGCCGGTGTCACCATCAACAGCGCCATTGGCATTGCAGGTCCCATTGCCATTTATGGCAAAGAGCTCTGGGTCAACAGGGCCCTGAGCACCACCGCGGCCAATGCGCATGTCCTGCTCAAGAGCTCGGGTTTCGTCTGGCTCAACGACGCCACTGCCGATGTCACCACCAACGGCGGCAATGTCATTGTGTGGTCCAACACCACCGACCGGACCAATACGGCGATCAACAACGAGATTGGCCTGCGCGACGGCGTGAGCATCACCACCAACGGCGGGCGCATTGTGCTGGCCGGTGGTCTGGACACCAACAGCGACGGCATTCCCGACGGTTATGCCTACCGGGGCGTGGTCGACGCCAACCAGATGGGCGGCATTTCGATCGGTACTGGCGGTTTGGCAGGTACTTTGGGCATCACCCTGTCTTCGGGTGGCGGTGACATCCTCATGCGTGGTCGCACATGGCTGGCATCTGGCACCAATTATTCGGGCATCCTGAGTCAAGGGCGTTTTGCCATCAACAGCGGCACCGGTACGGTCGAAATTGTGGGCGAAAGCAACTCCTCGCACGGTATCGAGTTCGCCTGGGGCGTCCCTGCCAACTACGCCATCACCTCGTCCAGCACCAGCACCACCAGACCTGCGATCAACATCACCGGCACCACCTCCGCGGGCTATGCCGGCTTGATCCTGGATGCGCAAGATAATGGCAATGTGCTGATCCAGTCTTTGGGCGCCAGCGGCGGCGGTGTCACACTCTCTGGCACAGCCGCTACCGTCAATGGACAAGGCGTGGTCACGACCAACAGCACGGCTTATGTCCTTTCTAGGGCCGGCAACATTTCAATCTCTGGTGATGGTGGAAGCTCGACAGGCAGAGATGTCGTTTTTGTGGGCACCACCCACATCGGAAGTTTTGGCGGCGCGGGCACCCCTTCGGTCAACGGCGTGGCCGTGGGCGTGACCAGCAGCACCGCCAATGTCTCGGTGTTGTCCGATTCCATCAACTTTGGCGCGGGTTCGGCGATCCGTGCCACAGGCGATGTCTCGCTGACCTCGGTCGCCAACAGCTTCAATGCGGCCACCAGCTTGCCCGGCATCACCGTGGCGCCCAACACCCTGACCCTTGGCAAAAACACCAACACCGCGAATCTGACTTTGTTGGGTCCAGTGGTCACCAACCAGTCTTTGGCCCTGTACGGTGGCAGCATCACCGTGGGCGGCAACATCACCACCCCGGGCGATGTGACGGTGATTGCCCAAAACGGCGGCAACATCAATTGGGGCAGCAGCACCGCCAGCGCCAGCCTGAATTACACCGGCACTGGCACCGCCAACGTGCTGCTGCGCACTGCGTCCGGTGGCAACATCGTCATCGATGCGCCCAGCACCTCCAACCGCAGCCAGTTCCTGGCCGGCAGCGGCAAGCTCAACATGGTGCTCTGGACGCGCTTCAACAGCCAGACCCAGGCTGGCACGATCGCCATCAACGATGCCGCCATCACCACCAACGGCGGTCATGTCTGGATGGGCGGCGGCAACCAGGCCGCCAGCACCTGGAACGGCTTGACCGTCGGCCAGGGCGATGCGGCCACCTGGTCGGGCAACACCATCGCGCTGCATGTGGCCAACACCAACATCAGCACCGGCGGCGGCAATGTGTCCCTCAGCGGCTTGGGCTGGCACACCGGCGGCAGCTGGGTGGCCTACAGCGGGGGCATCAAACTCGACAAGTCGACCATCACCACCGGCGCGGGCAAGATCGACCTGACCGGCAAGGTCTGGGGCAAGAACTACAACGGCGGCTATGGCCTGGACCTGAGCGGGGGCCAACTGGTCAGCACCACTGGCGCCATCACCCTGCGCGGCGAGGTCACGTCGACCGACCCGGTGGGGCTCGATGGCAGCCAGCGCGTATTTGGCACCTACATCCACGACCAGTCGTTGGTCCACAGCACCAGTGGCGCCATCAACATTTATGGTGTCAGCACCGCCAACGCTTGGTTAAGCACAGGTCTGTGGTTCGGCACCAATGCCCACTCTACGGATGGCAATGTCAGCAATTCCGCCAGTGTGGCCAATGGCTTCAGCTCGGCCATCGTCAGCGACAGTGGCTCGGTCTTGCTCGACGGCCGTGTCTCGGCCACACGCAGCGATGGCTGGACGCACGCGGTGGTTTTCCTCTCACGAGCTTCCGACCGCAGCCTGATCAAGACCAACACCGGCAACATCACGATCAAAGGCGACGCCAACACCCCCAAGGACGATTCCACCGGCTTGGTGATGCAGATCGAAAGCGCCAGCTCGGGGTTCAGCTTCCTGTCCACCAGCGGCGACATTTACATGCAGGCCTTCCAGCAGGCACGCAGCACCGCCACCTACAACAACGCCATCCGTTTTGGCCCAGGCGCGTCTTCGGGCAGCATCCGCATCGGCGCAGCCACCGACAATGCTGCCAGCTACACCGGTCGCATCACTGTGGAGGGCGACTCCATCCTGAACGCCGACGCCGGTGTGACGGGTGCCGTCAAGGCCTATGGCACCAATGCCGTGAGTTTCAGCTCCAGCAGCGCCACTTCGACCAAGAACTTCACGCTGGGCAACATGTGGGACCTGGGCACCCAGCACAGCAGCATCAGCATCGGCAAGCTGACCGAAACCAAAAACATCATTCTGGAGGCCGACCTGTTTGCGGCCGGTCCCATCACCGTTTATGGCGGCGACATCACCTTGCGCCGCGACCTGACCAGCACACTGCTCAACGCGCCCATCTCGCTGATCGCACGCGGCTCCATCTACGGTGACACACGCCCCAAGACCATCAGCACCAACGCAGGCGAGGTGACTCTGGCCGCCGACAGCGACGGCAATGGCTTTGGTGGCATCGACATTTACCAGGGCTTGAAGATCGATACACGCCGGCACATTTTCAGTGTCAGCGGTTACGCCGGTCGCACCACCACGGCGGCGGGTAACCTCAAATTCGTGACCACGGCTGCGGCCATCGATGCTGACTGGAAGGGAGGCAGCCCTTATGAGGCAGCCATCGGCGTGGACAACTTCACCGTGACCTACAGCCACACCTTCGTGGCACCCACCACCGGTGCCTACACTTTCTACAGCACCACCGACGATGGCGCCCGCTTGACCATCAATGGCGCGCCGGTCACCGGCATCAATGATTTGGCCGGCAACAACGCCTCCCGAACGGGCACGGTTAACTTGACCGCAGGCCAAAGCTACGATCTCCGCCTTGATGTCAGCGAAGGTGGTGGCTGGGCAGCGGCCAAGCTCGAGTGGGCCTCCACCGCTGCCAATATCCCCCGGCAGGTGTTCACGGGCACCAGCAACAACACCATGACCGGCGGCGCCAAGATCACCATGGGTGGGGGTAATTCCGCCGGCACGGGCTACGCATCGGGTGTGGGCAGCGGTCGGGCCGAAGGCATTCGTGTGGACCAAGGCCTGACCTTGTATTCGGGCGGTAAAGACATCTCCCTCAAAGGCCGCAGTTGGGCCGGTGCTTCAGCCAATGGCATGGGCGCCTGGGGCGTGGGCATTTGGGAAGGTCCATTCACCGCCGACGCGGGTGTGGGCAAAATTTACATCGAGGGCATTTCCCGAGACACAGGCTCTGGCTCGATCAAAGCGGGCGTCATGACCAACAATGCGGTGGACATCCGTTCGGCCTTTGCCGGTGCAGACGCCATCACCATCAAAGGCAGCAACACCACCACCGGCGGTGGGTGGAACCATGGCATCGACCTGGGCGGTACCACAGATGGCGGCAGCTGGAACGGCTATCAAAAGCTCATCGCCAGTGGTGCGGGTGGCGGCATCACGCTCGATGGTTACGGCAACGAGTGGGCGGTGCTGATCCGCAACGGCACGGACCTCATCACCAACGGCGGGCCTTTGAACCTGCTGGGCTCCACCAGACAAGGGGGAGAGGGTGCCCGATTGTTCTTGCGCCAGTCTCATTTCCAGTGGTGGGGCAGTTCCCCAACTTACACCGGTCTTTCGGCCGACACCGACCTGACCATTCGTTTTGATACGTACAACTTTGGGGGCGTCAACCCCAAGATCGCCACCAGTGGCGATGTGCTGTGGGTGCCGTTCTCCAATTCGTTTGGTCAAAACGTGTTCACCCAGTGGTTCAACTGGAACCAAAACGGCAAGACCATGGCCAGCCTGACGATCGGCAAACCCAGCAACACAGGGGCAGCGGTCAACCTGGACGGCAACGCCAACGTGGTCGGCATCAACATGAACGTGGCCGGCCCCATCACGGCTTACGGCAGCTCGGTCAACGTCAGCCAGCCCCTGACCGTCACGGGCAGTGGCGACATCTTCATGCAGGGCTTCAGCAACGGGGCGGATGGCATCAACATCAATTCGCCCATCAGCAAAACCGGCGGCGGCGATGCCACACTCACGCTCAAGTCCAACAATCGGCTGACCACCATCGCCAACATCACGGCCAGTGGTGCCAACACCGGCAAGCTCAACATGGTCTTCTGGTCGGACGCCGATGGCACCCGCAACGGTGGCGTGAGCTTCTTCAACAACCCCACCATGACCACCAAAGGCGGTCACATCTGGATGGGCGGCAACGGTGGCGCAGCGGCCAATGCCAGCACCACCTGGAACGGCTTGACGGTGGGTGCCGGTGCCTCGGTGGGCTCTTACAGCGCCAACTGGAACGGCATGGACCTGCAAGGCACGTTCAATACCGGCGGCGGTGACTTTTATGCCGCGGGCAAGACCTATGTCGTGAGCAACGCCAGCTGGGACATCAACGCCACCGGCGGCTCCATTGCCGTAAATGCCGGCAGCGGCAACGTGACCTTTGTGGGCAACCGCATCGACTTTGGTGGTGTTTACACCCCCGGCACCACCACCACGGTGAACACCACGGGGGTGTTCACCGCGCGGCCGTTTGACGACAGCTTTGGCTACACCTTCAACCTGCAAGGCGCCATGAGCGGCGCCCATTGGGTGGGTGCCAGCACAGCCGGTGTGACCGGTTCGCGCAACCTGATCCTCCAGAACGTGGCCAACCTGGGTGGCCTGGTGATCGGTAAGGACACCAACACCAGTTTGGTCTCGGTCAACAGCGGCATGAGCATGGCGGGCGACATCAGCATTTACGGTGGACAAATCCGTAACCAAAACAACGCCAGCCTGACCACCACGACCGGTAACTTGTTGCTGGACGCGGACCTGGACCGCGGTCTCAACTTTGACGGCGCGGGCATCTTGTGGACCAGCGGCTTGAATGCCTCGTCCACAGCGACAGGCAAAGGCAATGTGACCTTGCTGGCGCGAGGCGGCTCCAAACCCACGGTGGGATCGAACGTCAACGATGGCATTTTGCTGTCGGGCTCGGCAGCGGGCATCAATGCGGGCGGCGACGTGGTGGTGCAAGGTTGGGCACAAACCAACGGCAACCTCGGCATTCAAATCACAGGCGGCAACAGCCTGATCGCCGGGCGCTCCATGTCGCTGGACGGTCGCAACCTGACCACCATCAATTCGGGCAATTTGTTTGGCTTGTTTGTGGGCAACAACGCCGTGCTGCGCGCCGGTGGCGCCCTGACCATGACGGCTAAAGCGGGTGCGAGTGCGACACGGGCCATGGTGATTTTCCCGGGCTCGAGCATCTCCACCACCGGCACCAGCGGCAACTCGGCCATTACCTTGCAAGCGCTGGACGGCGGCACCATTGGCAGCAGCGACGGCAACACAGGCTCGGCCTCGCCGGCCACCACCATCACGGCGGGTGCAGGCTCTGGCATCACCTTGCGCGCGGATGCGCTGGAGTTCATTCACACACGTCCTTTGACCCTGAACACCACAGGCACGTTGACCATCGAACCAAGCGGCAGCCGGTTTGCCGGCAACTTCAACTGGGATGGTGCCCTGACGGGCAACCACTTGGTGGGCCTGCAAAGCATGGCCAACATCACCGTCAACAACGTGGCCAATTTGGGTGGTCTGACGCTGGGCAAGGCGGGCAACACCAGCAACATCGGTATCTTTGCGCCCACCACGGTCAAAGGGACGATCGCCTTGATGGGGCATGCTGTTGCCATCAACGAATCCCTGACCGCAGCAGGCAACGCCACGGTCGCCAACAACCGCATCGTGGTCACCGCCACGGGCGAGGTGACCCAAAGTGCCGATGGCGAATTGGTGGCCAATGGCCTGGGCCTGTTGGGCACGGGTCGCTTCACACTGACCAATGCCAACAACAATGTGGCCGTGCTGGCCGCAGGCACTGCGGACACCCGCGTGCGCAGCTTGAGCTATGTGGACGCCAATGGCGTCACCATCGGCACGGTCAACCCGACCGGCGTCAACGCCTCGGGCCGCATCCTGATCGAGACCGTCACCGGCGACATCACCCTCAGTGAAAACATCGACACCACCAGCACCGCCATCGATGCGGTCACGCTGAACGCCGGCAAAGGCAAAGCGGTGGCCGAAGGCGCAGCCTTTTACGACGGCAGTGGCGGCAACATCACACTGGCCACAGGCAAAACGATTGCGGTTGGCACAGGGGGACGCGCCACCTTGTACACCGGCAGCGTCTCGGGCAGCACAGGGCTGACGGCCCTGGTTGGCAGCGGCAGCGGGCGATTCCGCTATGCCAGCGATGAAGTGACCACCGGCTACCTGACGCCCTTGGGCACAGGCTTGCACGCCATTTACCGCGAACGCCCAACCATCACCTTGAGTGGCACAGCCGAGAGCCAAACCTATGGCGAGGCTTTTGTACTCGACCTGAGTGCGACCAACCTGATGAACGGTGACACCCGTGCGTTGGCTGTTTCCAATGCGCCCTCCATCACCCTCAAACAAGGGGGCTCTGTGGTGGCGCGCAATGCCACCGGCCACTTCAATGTGGGCACCTACACCATGGAGATGGACACCAACGCCACCAGTGGTTTGGGTTATGCCATCGCCTATGGCCAAACTTCGCAAGCCACCGTGACGCCGCGTGCGCTCACAGTCACCGCCAACCAAGATGGCAAATTCCTGGGTCAGGCCGATGCCACGGGCTATGCCGGTGCCAGCTACAGTGGTTTTGCACGCGGTGAAACGGCGACCACAGCGGGGGTCTTGGGCGGCAGCTTGTCGATTGCACGCAGCACCAACGGCCCTGACGGGGCCACCGGCACAGACCCCCAATCGTTGGGTGTGTACACCGAGGCTTTGACCGCCTCGGGCGTGACAGCGGCCAACTACAGCATCACCTATGCCAAGGGCAACTATTTCATCGTGGACGACAGCACCCTGCTGGTGAAGGTGGGCAGTGCCAGTGGTGTCTACGGCAATGCGCCTGTTTACGACGTCACGCAAGTCAGTTATTTGGTGACAGGTCAATCCGGTGTGACGCAACTGGTGCAGGGCGCTTCTGAGTTGTCATGGAACTCGATTGCCGATGCCACCAAGAACATTGGCTTCACTTTGAACCCCAAGGCCAACAACACCAATGCGGGTGTCCGTGGCATTGACGGTGTGTTGGGTTCCAACACATTGGTCGGCGCCAGTTCGCTGAACAAGGTCTTGGTGACCGGATCTGTCAACATTGCGCAGCGCACCTTGACCTTGTCGGGCACCAAAGTCTACGACGGCACGACGCAAATCAAAGACCAATTGGTCTTGGGCAACAAGGTGGGCAGTGATGTCGTGACCGTGGCCTCGGCCAACGTGAACGATGCCAACGTGAGCACCGCCAACAAATTTGTGGACACCTTGACATTGGGCGGCGCTGCCGCTGCCAATTACCAAGCACCGGATTTGTTGGTTCGCAGCGCCGACAACCAATTTGACATCACGGCCCGTTCCTTGACGGCTTCTGCCAGCAAGGTGTACGACGGCACCACGGCCATTGCGGCCAGCAACGTGGTTTTGGGCAACTTGGTCGCAGGCGAAGGATTGACGGTGGTCAGCGCGACGGCCAACAACGCGCGCGTGGCCACCGCCAGCAAATTCCTGAGCACCTTGGTCTTGGCTGACGGTGCCAACAATGCGGGTTTGCTCAGCAATTACAGCTTGCCGAGCACGGCTTCCAGTTCGGATGGCAACACCGTGACCATCACGCCAAAGTCCGTGACCGTTTCAGTGACAGGATCGCTCAACACCACCAAGGTTTACAACGGTGACACGGCTGCAGCAGGCAACTTCAGCGCCACATTTGCAACCGATGGCTTGTTGACCAGTGAATCGGCTGCAGTGACATTTTCATCGGCTGCTTACAACAGCAAAAATGTCGTGGATGCCAATCAAATTTCGCTCAGTGGCGTCAGCTTGGGCACGATCAGCGGTGGGACTTCCGGGTCGCAAGCGTCAGACTATGCGCTGGACATCACTTCGGCGTTCGTCAGCGGCAGAATCACGCCCCGCACCGTCAGTGCTGCCTCCAGCGCAGCGCCGACCAAGGTTTACGATGGCACCACCAGTGTTTCTGGCGCGTCTATCGCATTGGCCGCATCCACTGCCACCACAGGCAAAGTGGGCAGTGACGATGTGGGCATTATGGGTGTTGGTGGCAACTTCTCCAGCGCGGATGCTGGCACCGGACGTACTTACACCCTGGCTGAAGTCAGCCTGACGGGCGCTGACAGCGCCAACTACGCGTTGGCCACTGGCACCATCAGCGGCAACGACGGCACCATCACGCCCCGTCCGCTGACGATCTCTGCCACCAAGGTGTATGACGGCACCACCGGTCTGACCGATGTGGCGCTTGGCAATCTGGTCCAGGGCGAGTACCTCAATTTCAGCGCGCTCACCAGCAGTTCTGCACGCGTGGCGGGCAACAAACACGTGGCCACCATCACGCTGAGCAATGTGCTCGATGGCAGCACCGTGGTGTACAAAACCAGCAACTACAGCTTGCCAGGCAGCAACACCGCGGTCACTTCGGGCTCGGCCCGCAGCTTGAGCGCAAATGCCAACAACACCGTCACCATCACGCCAGCGCCCTTGACGGTTAGCCTGACAGACACCTCGGTGAGCAAGGTCTACGACGGCCTGGCCACGCACAACAGCTTCACACCCGCTTATGTGCTGGACGGCTTTGTGGACGGTGACACAGCCGCCGCAGTGACGCAGACCGGACGTCAATTCAACTCGGCCACAGTGGCAGGCGCCTCGACTTTCACGATTTCAGGCATCTCCTTGACATCGGTGACCGGCAACAAGGGCTCGGTGGCCAGCGACTACGCACTGAGCGCGACCACCCTCAACTTGGCGGGCGGTATCACCCAACGACAAGTCGCCGTGGACGTGAACGCCGGCGTGCGCAAGGTGTACGACACCACCACCGGCTTCAACAACCTGAACGTCAGTTTGGGACAAGTGCGCGACGACGCCAACGCCGTGATTGCCGGGACTGGACTGATCACGGGCGATGTGGTCACCGTGAGCGCCGGAGGTGGCGGTTTTGACGACAAGAACGCGGGCACAGGCAAGAGCTACACCCTGACAGGCCTGAGCCTGGGCGGCGCCGACGCGGGCAATTACCAATTGGCCAGTGGCGACAGCATCAGTGGCATCAACGGCATCATCGACGCCAAGACCATTGGCATCACGGGCATGACCGTGACCAACAAGGCCTATGACGCCACCACCACCGCCGCCTATTCAGGCACGGCAGCCCTGCTGCCGCCCGTGGCTGCAGGTGCCAACACCGCCAACGACGGCAAGGTTTACACCGGTGACACCGTGACCCTGGATGGCAGCATCACATCGGGGGTGTTCAACAGCGCCAATGTGGTGGGTGCGAGCTTCGTCACCTTCAGTGGTTTGTCTTTGGCCGGAGTCGATGCCGGCAACTACACCTTGCAGGCACGCGCCAGCGCCAGCATCACGCCCAAGTTCGTGACGGTCACTCCTGTGATTGCCAGCAAGACCTATGACGGCACCACGGCAGTGACCGTCAACTCTGCCACCTTGAACGGCATGGTCGGCACGCAAAACTTCACGGTGGGCGGCACCGGCGTTCTCAGCAGCGCCGACGCCGGCTCGCGCACGGCGGCCCTGAGCTACACCTACACCTTGCCCGTCAATGGCGCCGACTTCAGCAACTACGACCTGCCGCTGAACGGCACCTTTGGCGTGACGGTGCAGCAAAAAGCCTTGACCGTCACCGGTGCCACGGGCATCAGCAAAACCTATGATGCCAGCAGCGGCATGGCTTCTGGCGTGCTCGGCTACACCGGCACCCCCCTTTCCGGCGTGATCGCGGCCGACGCGGCCAATGTGACCCTCGCCGGCGGTGTGGCCTTTGCCAGCGCCAACGTGCTGCGCGATGCCTCTGGTGTGGTGCAGTCGCAGGCCATCCAGCAGGGCACCCTGGCCCTGTCGGGCACGCGGGCCAGCAACTACAGCCTCAGCTGGACCAACGGCAGTGGCACGCTCAACCCGATCACGCTGACGCTTTCGTCACCCACCACGGTGAACAACAAGGTCTATGACGGCAACACCATCGCCGCCATCAACTCGGCTGGCACTGTGACCGGCTACTTGGGCACCCAGACCCTGAGCGTCACACCCGTAGCTCAGTTCTCGAATGCCAATGCGGGCAGCAACAAGGCTTACACCGTCAGCTACCAACTGGCCGACGGCACCGAAGGAGGCAAAGCCACCAACTACAGCTTGCCCAACGTGACCGTGGCCACGGGCACCAGCACCGCAGCCATCACCGCCAAGGTGCTGAGCTTGACGGGCTTGGTGGTGAGTGACAAGGTTTATGACGGCACAACGGCCGCCACCCTTGCCAGCAGCGGCACCTTGTCGGGCCTGGTAGGTACTGAAACCCTGACCTTGGGCGGCTCTGCGACCCCCAGTTTTTCTGACAAGCACGCGGGCTTGAACAAAACGGTGAACATCACCGGTTTGGGCTTGACCAACGGCACAGGCTTGGCCAGCAACTACAGCTTGGGCGTGTCCGGCACCTTGACCACTACCGCTACGATCACGCCCAAGGCGTTGACCATCTCGGGCATCACGGTCAGCAACAAGGTGTACGACGCGACAAGAGCGACCACCATCAGTGTGGCTGGCGTGAGCAGCGCACTTCAAAGCGGTGGCATGATTTCTGGCGATGTGATCACTGTGAGCGCCACTGGTCTGTTTGACACCAAGAACGTGGGCTCCGGAAAAATCGTGACGCTGACCGAAACCATCAGCGGCACGGATGCAGGCAACTACACCATCACCCCGCAAGGTACAAGCACGGCCAACATCACACCGGCGCCCTTGACCTTGGCAGGTGCCAGCGGCATCACCAAAACATACGATGGCAACACCAGCTTGCCCACAGGCAGCGCCGGTTTCGGCAGTCTGGGTGGCATATTGGGCACGGACACGGTGACCGTTGCCGGCACCCCCGTGTTTGCCAGCGCCAACGTGGCCCGCGTGGGCAATGTGGTGAGTGGTGCTGTCACCGCGCAAGATATCAACCAAGGTACCGTCCTTTTGGCCGGTGCCGACGCAGGCAACTACAGCCTCACCTGGACCGCTGGTGGCGGCACGATCAACCCTGCCAGTTTGACGATTCGTGCCAACGACGATGCCAAGTTCGTGATCGCATCTGATCCAACTTTCACCATGAGCTACAGCGGCTTTGTGAACGGTGAGTCGACCAGCGCATTGGCTACCGCTGCGACGGTTTCACGTACGGGTACCGGCGAGAACGCAGGGTCTTACGCTGGTGGCCTGACCGTCACTGGTGGTACAGCCAACAACTACACCATCACCCGAGTGGCGGGCGATTTCACCATCGTGCCTGCCGATCAGTTGTTGGTGAAAGTTGCGCCCACAAGCGCCACCTATGGCGCAGCGGCGGGATACAACGTCTCCAGCGCAAAGTACCTGTTGTCGGCAGTAGGCACGGGTACCGTGACAGCCAGCGGGACAACCCTCAAGGGCACGGGTACCAGTTTCACCACCCAATTGCAGGTGGGTGACGTGATCAAAGTCGGATCGGAATACCGCAGCGTTGCCAGCATCACAGACAACACAACTCTTACTTTGGGTTCAGCGCTGACTGCTTCTGCAACAGCCTTTGACTTCAGTCGTGAGCGTATTTTGACCGCAACCGGTGCGGGCTCAATCAGCAGCACCACCACCAGCATCACGGGAACAGGCACGAGTTTCACGAACGACTTGCGTGTGGGTGACTTGATCAAGGTGGGATCGGAATACCGAACCGTCTCAGCCATCGGCAGTTCCACGACTTTGACACTGGACAGCGCTTTGACCAGCAACGTGACGGGTGCCAATTACACCTTCAGCCGCAGTGCAACAAGTGCCAGTGGCACCATCAGCACCTCGGGCGTCGACGTGACCGGTACCGGCACCAGTTTTAACACGCAGTTCCGCGTGGGCGATGTGATCAAAGTTGGCGCTGAGTACCGTTCTGTAGCCGCGATCACAGACGGCACTAGACTAACTTTGAACGCAGCGCTTGCATCTAACGTGTCGGGTGTTTCGTTCGCTATCGCGCCGAATTTGGCGATCGCCAGTGGCTCCGTCAGCATGAACGACGGTGCCGGCACCACGGCCAGTTTCTCACTGTCACCACTCAACCTCAATGCTGGAACAGGAACCATCGGCACCAGCAGCACAACGCTGGCAGGTGTGGGGAGCAGCTTCAGCTCTCAGTTGCGTGTGGGTGATGTGATCAAAGTGGGGTCTGAATACCGATCCGTCGCCGCTATCGCTAGCGATACAAGCCTGACTTTGGACAGCGCTTTTAACAGCAACATTGCTGCAGGCACTGCGCTGTCTTTTAGCCGACCTCAGGTGAGCACTGCAGGTGCGACCAAGGTCGGGGCCTATCAACTCGGCGGGGTGAACTTCAGCCGTACCGGCACCAACTTCAATGCCTTGAATTTGGTGGGTGCATTGACGGTCTCTCAAAAGGCGCTCACTTTGACAGCGGCTGATGTCAATACCGGAGCCAAGACCAAAGTCTACGATGGCAACACTTCGATGACGGGTCTGAGCCTGACTTCCAGCGGAGTGGTGTCTTCAAGCGCATCACCGCCCGTGAGCGACATCCTCACCATCAGTGGCAGCGGTGCTTTTGTCGACAAAAATGCCACCGTTACCGCCAACAAGAGCTATACCATCAGCGGTATCGCGCTCAGCGGCACAGATGTGGGTAACTACTACCTGACCTCCAATACGGTCTCGGGCAGCGATGGTCAGATCACACCGCGAGCCTTGGGTGTCACCTATACCGGTGTGAGCAAGACCTACAACGCGTCGTCTGAGGCCACGGTGACAACTTCCGATGATCGCATCGCGGGTGATAACCTGGGTATTTCTCGCACTGCGCATTTCCAGAACAACGCTTCTGGCACCAGTGTGAACGATAAAAACGTTGGCACTGGCAAGAGCATTGATGTCACCAGTGTTTCATTGACCGGGACCGACGCGGCCAACTACAGCGTCGCCAGCACCGGCACCGCCACGGTGGCCAACATCACACCAGCGCCGCTGCATATTTCAGGCTTTACCGCCAGCGACAAGGTCTACAACGGCAGCAATGCCGCAACCTTGACACGGCCCACCATCGGTGCGGCGATGGGCTTGTTGTCGAATGGTGGCACGGCTGATCAAGTCAGCTTCAACACCTCCAGTGCGACCTTTGCGGATGCCAATGCGGGCTTGGGGAAGACAGTCAATATCTCCGCTGCATTCACAGGTGCGGATGCCGGTAACTACAACATCACTTACCAGCCCACGACCACAGCTACTATCACGCAGCGTCCCGTGACTGTGTCGGCTGCAGGCGGTGTGAACAAGAACTACGACGGCACAACGTCCATGAACAATGTGTCGCTGGGCATGTCGATTGACGGTCAGGGCGGTGCAGCGGCCAACACCGGCGTCATTGCCGCGCACGTCACCAGTGGGATCGTCAACAGCGGTGACTTGTCGGTCAGTGGCGTGGGTGCTTTTGGCTCTTCCAACGTGAGTCGCGATGGCAGCGGCAATGTGCTGTCCAATGTGAACTACACATTGAGCAACCTGCGTTTGACTGGCGCGCAGGCCGGCAACTATGTCATCAGCGGTGGATCCACCAGCGTGAGTGCCAGCAACGGAAGAATCGACCCTGTCGCGTTGACCCTCACGGCCAGCAACCAGAGCATGGACTTTGGCTCGGTCTTGCAACTGGGAACCAGTGCGTTCACAGCCACTGGGCTGTTGGGCACTGACGCGGTGACGGGCGTGACCTTGCAGGTGGACGGCAATGCCACCGTTCCAGCTACCAAGGCGCCAGGCTCCTACGCCATCGTCCCAACGGCTGCGTTGGGCTCGGGCCTGGGCAACTACACCCTGTCTTACGCCAACGGCACGCTGGCGGTCTCGCAGTCGATTTTGGTGGTCGCACCGGTCAACCGCACCCGCGTCTACGGCACTGCCAACCCGGTGTTCACGCAAGAGGTCACGGGCTTCCTGACCGGGGACAGCTTGAGCAACGCCGTCACTGGCACGCTGGGCCTGGGCATCAGCACGACCAACAACCTCACGGGTGTGGGAAGCTACGTCATCACCGCCAACACGGGCGGTTTGACATCGACCAAGTACAGCTTCTCGGGCGTCAATGGCACCTTGACCATCACGCCGCGTTACCTGGACTTGACCATTGCCGGTGCCAGCAGGGTGTATGACGGCAGCGCTACGGCCGCTGTGGCTGTGAGCTATGTCAACCCCGTCGCCGACGACATGCGGGTGCAGGTCAATGCTGTGTTGGACAGCAAGAACGTGGGCACGGGTAAAGCCGTGACCGTCAACAGCGTGAGCCTGACCGGCACCTCGGCCGCCAACTACGTGCTCAATACCTTCACGTCTGCGACCACCGGCACGGTGACCCAGCTGCCTTCGGCCACCTGGGTGGGAGGCGCAAGCGGCGATTGGTTCAACCCGGTCAACTGGGTGGCTACTGGCCAGAGCCAGACAGGGGCTATTCCGGACAGAGCCAACGTGGCGGCCGTGGTGCTGCCGACGGGCTCGACCGTGAACTTTGACACCGGCCGCGCCACGGGCAGCGCACTGACCGATCCTGTCACCGTAGCGTCCCTGCAGGGCGGCGGTGGTCTGCAAATGACCAAAGGCTTGCTCACCCTCACCGGCAACGGCGCACTTCGAGGCTATCAGCAAACAGGCGGTTCTCTGCGTGTGAACGGCGACCTGACGGTGAGCACTCAGGCAGGTGTATCACAAACGGCGGGGCAGTTGCGCGTCGACGGTAACTTGTCGTGGCGTGCGGATAACGTGCAAAACCAGGATGCCAACCTGGTTGGCACCAACACCTGGGGCGGTGTGACCAGCTTCACGGGCATGAACAGCGGCTCTTGGCGCAACCTGAATTTGGTCACGGTCAGCAACCTCAACCTTGGTGATGTCACGGCCACAGGCAAACTCGATGCCAAGTCTGACCAGAACCTGTTCCTCAGCGGCAACATTCAGGTCTCCAGCCTGAGCCTGAAGGCCGTGTCTGGAAGCATCACGCAAACAGGTGGTGCACTGACGGTGACTGCCGGGCCGACTGACCTCATGGCCAGCGACGACATCCAGCTGGATGCGTCGGGCAACGACTTTGCGGGCACGGTCAACGCCACGGGTGGCAACATCACGCTGGTGGACGGTGTGGGCGGTTTGACGCTGGGCAACATTGATGCCAGCGGCACGCTCAACGCCAGCAGCACCGATGGCAACATCACGCAAGCGGCCAATACCACCATCACGGTGGACGGTGCGACGACGCTGAGCGCCAGCGATGTGGTCAACGGTGTGGTGACACCGGCCAACATCACGCTCGGCGGCGCGGCCAACGACTTTGCGGGCACGGTCAACGTGCTGGGCGCCAACGACGTCACACTGAACGACACGAACAACTTAACGCTGGGCAATGTGACGACCACGGGTAACCTGGACGCGACAGCGGACAGCGGCATCACGCTGACCGGCACGGTAAGCGTTGCCAATTTGACCCTGGAGGCCACGGATGGCGCGATCCTGCAAAGCGGTGGCGCCCTGACGGTCTCTGGCTTGACCAACCTCGGTGCAGGCGCTGACATTCAACTGGCCAGTGCAGGTAACGACTTCATGGGCTTGGTGAATGCGCAAGCGCAAAACGTCTCGATCAAGGACAGCAATGCACTGAGCTTGGGAACTGTCACGGCCCAAGGCAATTTGGCTTTGGCCAGTACGGGTCATTTGAACTTGGGCAATACCCAAGTTGCTGGCGTCTTGGATGCCCAAAGTGGGGGCGGGAACATCACCCAAAGCGGTTCATTGCTGGTCAAGGGTGTTGCCAACTTGACGGCCGGTGACGGCGAGGTCATTTTGACCCACCCGGATAACAGGATGTTCATGGGCACGACGGTGCTGGCCAGCCGTTACGTCATTGAAGGCGATGCGGTCAAAGAAGCCATGGTGTTGTCAACCAAGTCTTCGGGTGGATCAACCGCAGTGCCATCACCTGGCACCGCACTGAGCAATGCCAATACCCCTGTGCCCTTGGTGGTGACCTCGGCAGTGGTGGCCTTTGGTGTGGGCGGTACATCGGTGGCTGCAGCTCCTGCAGCTCCTGCAGCTGCTGTTACTGATTCATCCTCGTCCTCCACTTCTGCGGGGGGCTCTGCATCAGTGGGTGGGGGCACCAGTGCGGGGGTGATGGTCGATGTGAACAGCTCGGCCACCACAGCATCCTCATTGATCGCGGCGGTCACCTTGCCTCGGGGCATGGCCACGGCGGGGACGGGCTTTAGCTTCGAGTTGCCAGCGTCTGTTCGCGAAATGGCCCAGCAAGCGCCTGAAGTGCTGGCCAGTTTGCCGGACGGATCGCCACTGCCCACATGGTTGAAGCTCGATGTCGCTGCTTTGCGCTTTGACGCTTCGGCTGTGCCTGATGGTGCATTCCCCATGCAAGTGGTGATGGTGCTGGGGCCTCAACGTGTGCTGGTGGTGATCTCCGAGAGAACAGAGTGAACCCGATGGCCGTGACGCCGCAAGGTGTCACGGCCGGCTGCGAAGTCTCAGGTCAGCTGGATTTCGCAGCTGAGGCTGTACCCAAACGAGCGCAAGGTCTGGATCGCGTTTGCAGGGGCACCGCATGCGGTGAGTTTTTTGCGCAGTGCGCTGATGCGCATTTCCAAATTGGCGGGTAACAGGCCTTTGTCCTTGCTGTCCACCAGTTGCATGGCTTGCCAGCGCTCCAGTTTTTGTCCAGCGGCCCTGCTCAGCGCTGCCAGGAGCTGGGTTTCAGCAAAGGTCAGTGATACCCGTCCCTGCGGCCCCGTCAGGGAGAGGGTTTGACGGTCAAGTACCAAGCCAGTTTGGCGTGCGGGTGCAGCTTGTTTCAGGCGTCGCCCCAGGTTATTCAAACAAGCCAATAGTTCAGATTTTTCGACGGGTTTGATCAGGTAATTGTCGGCACCGCAATCCCAGCCAGTTAACCGGTCACTGAGCTGGGAGCGAGCGGTCAGCATCACGATGCCGGTTCTAGGTTGGCTTTTTCGAATGCGGGCGGACAAGCTGAAACCGTCCTCGCCTGGCAGGTTGACGTCAATCAGGTACAAATCAGGCAGGTCGCGTGTAGGGGTGTCGTCCACATCTTCTGCACAAACCACCCCGGTGACCTGGTGGCCTTGCTGAATCAAGAAGTCAACGGTGGCCTCTCGCAAACTGTCGTTGTCTTCGACCACCATTATTTGAAGCAAAGGCGATGGCGTCATGGTGTGGAGCATTTGATAAATTGATAAAACCGATAGATCATAAAAATTCAAACGTCCGGTTTTACAAATCAACCCAAATGGGATTCAGGACTGACGGGCGTGGCGTTGATTGCTTCTAAAGGGATGCGAACAACAAAACGGATGCACCCGTCTTGGGGCTCGTAGTCGACATGGCCACCCAGGACCTGGGCAAGTTGGCGCTCCAAAAACAAGCCGAGTCCCGTTCCGGCTTGACGACGCGCGTGGGGGCTTCGGTAATACTTTTCAAACAGTTTGTCGGCTTCGGGCCAGCCCGAAGGGCCCGGCGGGTTGATGACTTCTATGAGCGCAATGGGCGGTATGGCGGTTGGCGGGACATGCGCTGTCACCCTGATGGCTTCGTTGGGGGCGCCGTATTTGCAGGCGTTTTCAATCAAGTTGTGCAGGATGATGAAAACCAGTTGGGAATCTGAATCTGCCTTGATGGGGCCATGGGCTTGCAGCTCGATGCGTTGGGCTTGCGTGCAGGCTGCGATGGCCTGGTCCAAGGTGTTGACCAAGTCCAAAGGCGCAGTTCGGGCCACCAACCTGCGGTCGCCAAATTGTGTAATTTGTAAACAACGTTCGATCACGTTGTTCATTTCACGGATGGCTTGCCTGATTTGGGGGCTGCCGCTGGCACTGGCATCCAGCCTCATGGTCATGGTCGCCAGCGGAGTTTTGAGCTCATGGGCCAGCATGGTGAGCAACTTTTCTTGTTCCTCCAGCATTCGCCTGTCTTGCTGCGATTGCAGCAATGAACGCTCAAATGCAAGGGCGGTTTGGCTCTGATTGCGTTTGATGACATGGGCACGGTACTGCAGCATCAGCAGGATCAAAAAGGCAGTCAGCAAGCCGTGCGCCTGCACAATGTAAAGCCCGATTTCGGTGCCCGAGACCCAGCCCAGGGCGGGCAAAGCGGCGACCAATAAAAAGCTGGTCATGGTGATGTAAAACCCAACGACCACCGGTTTGGACAGCGCCGGGTGTTCGGGGGTGGCTTGATCCCAGCCCTTGCACAGCAAAACGGAGAGCAAAAAAAACAGGGGGGTCAACAAGACTTCGTGCATGTTGATCTGCAGCGCCAAGGTGGGCCAGCCCAGGGCCAAGATGAGCAGCTTGACCGGGAGCAGGGCCAACAATGCCCAGAGCAATCGCCTAAGCCAGACAGGTGGCTTGAAATCCCGGATCAGCAGCACATGGAAAAAAACGGCGGTGCTCACGGCCATGATGCTGAAAATGCTGGTCAGCTGGTTGAGCAGCGAAGCCGGCCATGGGTCTGGCCAAAAGGCCCGCAGGTGCCCCAGTGAGGCGGTGGCAAAGAGCAAAGCAAACACTTGTTTGAGGCCAAAAGCACCGATCAAGGCCTCGCGACCGAAAACCCAATAGACCAGCCCCCAGACCGCCAGCAGGGCCACCAAACCCAAATAACCCGCAAAGACCAGCGATTGCTTCAGGATGCGCCCCGACAGGTCCTCGACGTTGAACACACCGACTTCGATTTGCCGTGTGCTGGTCGAGGCCAATCTCAACCAAATGTCACGAGATTGCTCGCCACGGGCAATGGGCAGCATCATGTCCAAGCCCCGAAAAGTTTGATGGCCTGGGTGCTGCAAGTCGCCGATTTGGCCCGCCAAACCGTTCGGTGCCAGGGGGTCATAAACCTGTATGTCATCCAAATACACCGGGCGGATGCGCATCACCAGACGATCGGGGTCTTGTTGAGAAGGCGAAGTTTTGAAAGGGTCAATGCGCAGCTTGAGCCAAATGGCCGAGTGACCAAAACCTCGGCTGAGCATGCCGCTGAAAGGCTCAAGTGGAAGCGTTTGTACCTCTTCCCAGCTCAGCTGCGCGCTGGGATCGTCCAGCCAGGCCCGCTGACTGACGTGGTCTCTGGCCAGCACATGGCCCGACAGCATGAATAAGCAAAAAAAACTCAATATCCAGCGAAAAACAAAATTAATGAACGCATTTTTTTTGAGATCAGCTGGGGGTGTTGGGTTAACCATGAATGGGCACAGAGATAAATTCGAGTTTTGTTTTTATTGAATTTGTTTGGATTTATTTAGATTAGCTACAGTTAAATGTTTTATCGTACTTTTATCAAATTTACCATGTGAGTTACTGCGAAGGTAAAAAGCCTGAACCAGTCCACAAAAATAGGAAAAATCCCCATGCACACGCCCACCCTTACCCCCCAATTCCACCGTCCACTTCGCCTGAGCCTGCTTGCATTGGCCTGCGCGGCGGCAGTGGGCTGTGCCAGCGTGCAGCCTGTGGCCGTGGCACCCCAAGAAATGGCCTCGCAAATCCAAAAAGACGGGGAAAGCATTCGCAAAGATGTGGCGCCGTTGAATGGCCCTTTGACCCTGGAAGAGGCTTTGGCGCGTGCCCTGAAATACAACCTGGACCGCCGCTCGCGCATGATGGAAGAGGCCTTGGCCCGGGGGCAGATGGATGTCAGCAAGTTCGACATGCTGCCCAAAATCATGGCCCAGGCGGGTTACACCGAGCGTGACAGTGCCCGCTTCACTTACAGCAGCACATTCCCATCAGAAACACCTGACCGCTCACGTGCTCCGGCGACCACCTCGGCACGCAGCTTTTCGACCAATGACCTGGGTTTGACCTGGAGCATGTTGGACCTGGGCCTGGGTTATTACGGCGCCAAGCAGCAGGCCGACCGGTTTTTGATTGCCGGCGAAAAGCGCCGTAAAGCCATGCACTTGCTGATGCAAGACGTGCGCACCGCCTACTGGCGTGCCGCCAGCGCCCAGTTGCTCAAAGCCGATGTGCAAAAAACCATCGCCTTGGCCGAAGAAGCCCTGACCGATTCGCGCAAAGCCTCGGGTGAGCGCGTGCGCAACCCGCTGGAGCCCCTACGCTACCAGCGCCAGTTGCTGGAAAACCTGCGCTTGCTGGAAAACATCAACCAAGAGTTGTCGTCTGCGCAAGTGGACTTGGCCGCGCTCATCAATGCCCCTGCGGGTCAGGGCATTCAGATTGCCACCACCGACCTGAAAAACATCGATGACGAAGTGACCAAAGTGGCGGTGGACAAGCTGGAAGAAGTGGCCCTGCTCAACAACCCCGATTTGCGCGAGCAACACTACAACAGCCGCATTGCCCGAGAAGAAACACGCCGCACCATCTTGCGCATGTTCCCCAACTTGAGCTTCAACTACGGCGCCAAGTACAACACCGACAGCTACCTGATGAGCAACAACTGGAACGAAGCCGGTGTGCAGTTGTCCTTCAACTTGATGAACCTGTTGACGGCCGGCACGCAGATGAAGCTGTCCGAAGCCGGTGTGGCCCTGGCCGACCAACGCCGTGTGGCCACCCAGGCGGCCGTGTTGACCCAGGTGCACTTGTCGCGCTTGCAGGTGATCAATGCGCGCAGCCAGTTTGATCGGGCCGATGCCATCTATGACACCGACAACAAAATTGCCCAAATCATGCGCACACGCCAGTCGGTGCAGGCCCAAAGCAAGTTGGATGTGGTCACCACCGAGACCGCGTCCATCTTGAGCCTGTTGCGCCGCTACCAGGCATTGGCTCAGGTGCAAGTGGCAGAAAACCGCATGCTGGCCACCTTGGGTCTGGAGCCCCAAATTGGCAGCACGCATGAATTGCCCCTGAATGAGCTGACCGAGCAGATCACGCGTTCCAAGGCGCCATGGCAGCAAATCGCCCAAGGCACCAAGGCGGGCAAGTGATGCGCTCAGCTGCAGTGGGCCTGCTGGGCTTGAGTTTGGCTTGGGCGCATGCCCAAGTGGCGCCCCCCCCGGCGCCTGCCACTGCGCTTGCGGCTCGGGCCGCGGCCCCGGTGACGGCCCCGCTCGTGGTTCGCCAGGAGATCCGCGCGCAATTGATGCCGCGCCGTTACACGACCATCGCTGCCGAAATCGGTGCCAAGGTATCGGCCATTGGGGTTTCCGAGGGTGGCGTGTTCAAGGCTGGGCAGATGCTGGTGGAGTTTGACTGCTCATTGCAAAAAGCCCAATTGGACAAAGCCCAAGCGGAGCTGGAGGGGGCTGCGCAGACCTTGCAAGCGAACTTGCGGCTGGAGCAACTCAACGTGGTGGGCCAGTTGGAGCTGGATCTGTCCAAGTCGGCGGCCAACAAAGCCAAAGCCGAACTGGGTGCGCACCAAGCGGTGCTGGACAAGTGCCAAGTGAGCGCACCGTTTGCGGGCCGTGTGGCCGAACAAAGGGTGCGCGAGCAGCAATATGTGCAGCCGGGCCAGGCCATGCTGGACATCTTGGACGACAGCGTGCTGGAGCTGGAATTTTTGGTGCCCTCCGTTTGGCTGCAGTGGCTGCGGGTGGGCAGAGCATTTCAAGTGCAAATCGATGAAACCCGCAAGAGCTATCCGGCCCGTTTTACGCGCATTGCAGCGCGTGTGGACCCGGTCAGCCAGACGGTGAAAGTGGCCGCCACCATCAGTGGCCGCCACCCCGAATTGATGGCCGGCATGAGTGGCAAGGCGCTGCTCAACCCGCCCGAAGGAAAGTGATATGTCAAAAAGTAAGAACCTTGGACTGACCCGCCGCGCCAGCGGCTTGATGGCGCTGGAGCAGCGCTTCATGTTTGACGGGGCGGCGGTGGCGGATGCGTTGCAGGTGGTGGATGCGGTCATTGAAACCAGTCGCGAATCCGATGCAGCGACCGCCAAGTTGTTTGACTTGTTGGCACCGGCCGCACCGGTTGCCTTGGCCCAAGCCCAAGCTGACGCTCAAAAAATGGTGGTCGACTTTTTAGCCCGACCCGAGGCCAAGCAGCAACTGTTTGCTATTTTTGACTGTGGTCGCCAAGATGCCGTGCCCAGTGACCAGTGGTCTTCGGCTTATGACGCCATGGTTGTAGCCATTCAAAGCGGTGAAATCAGCCTTCCGGTGGAGTTGCTCAGTGCGTCGCAAATGCAGGGCATTGCCGGTGCATTTGCAGACCAAGGCTTGTCGGGCAAGCAAGTGATTTATTTGAATGCCGACTGGGTGGCGAAAGAAGCCAACAGCCAAACCATTGGCTTGGTGTTGATCGAAGAATTGGGCCACGCCATGGACACCTGGCTGAACCCCGGGCAAGACAGCACAGGCGACGAGGGCCACGCGTTTGCATCGCTGGTGGTGAACCCGGCAGGCAACGCCGTGACCGCTGGCAGCGAAGATGACCGCTTGGCCCTTCAGGTGAATGGGCAGACTGTTTGGGGCGAGGCCTCCGTGCCGTATGCGATTTCGCAAACCCACTATGTGCCTTTGGCTGAAGCCAATATTCAAACGGCCTTGAAGGCGATCAACACCCAGGTCACAGGCAATATTCAAACGGTCATTGCGATCACGGCCACCAGCAACGGCACCGTGGTGGTGTATGACCAGTGGGAGGATGGTTACGAAACCAGCATCAGCAACCCCACCCAAGCGACCACCCGGGTATGGACTTACAACAATGGTTGGTTTGTGGACACCAGCCGCGATGGCATCCAAAACAACACTGAGGCCGCTGTCAGCGGAACGGGTATCCGTGTCACTGGCCAGAGCATCATTTTGAGCAACGCAGTCAATCCCACAACGCCTGCAACGGTGGATTTTGATGGTCGTGACAAAGTGGGATCGACCAAAGCCATCTCTGTGACTCGCGCAGGATGGTCGTCCACACCGGGCACTGTTTTGGCGGGTGCGGTGAACGTCATCGATTCGGGCAACGCCGGCAAGGTCTACACCTTGCCAGTGGGGCAAAACATCGAAACCGTCGCCGTGGGCACCAACAAGCTGTTTGAATACACCTCGGCCCACATCATGGCCACCCAAGACAACACCGTCGTCAACATAGACAAAGACGGCAATGGCTCGACCGACATCACGGTCATCCTCAATGAAGGCCAAAGCTACTTTGTCAATGGCGGTTTGAATGCAGGCGCCAAAGTCACAGCAGACAAAGGCGTCGGTGTCTACCTCATCGCCGGCGATGTGGCTTCTTCTTATGAAAACCGATGGTTTGCACTGACGGCTGACGAGCAGTGGGCCAGCAGTTATTACGCCCCTGTGGGCACCACCCTCACGGCCAACCCAGCTTATGTGGTCATTTACAACCCCGAGGGCGCCAACATTCAGTACGAGACAGCCTTTGGCAGCGGCACGATCGCGACCACAGGCTCCAGCGGCACCACTTGGGCGTCGAACAGCACAACCAAGTCGTCTTACTTTTTGATGCCTGCGTCTGCTGCGCGTTTTTTCACCACCGATACCGTCTCTCCCGGTGGCGCCCTCAAAAGGTTTTATGCCGTCAGTGTGATCGATGCGGACGCCATAGACAATGCCACGCACGATTGGTCTTATTCCTTGGTGCCAGAGTCCTACCTCACCGATAAATTTGTGGTGGCGTGGGGCCCAGGTGCAGACAACGTCACGCGCACATTGGCTTCGGGTGACCTGAACGCCAGCCCTGTTTGGTTGACGCCTGTTAACAATGCTTGGATCTATGTGGACAGCACGACGGTTCAGCTCAGAGATGGTGCGGGTAATTTGATCTCTGGCACCGTCACTGCTGCAACTGCGAATGACCCGGCGCGCACCCGTTTTGCGGTTAACAAATTACAGTCTTACCGGCTTTTCGACACTTCAGACAAAGACCAAACAGGCTTGACTGTTTACACCTTGGACGGCACGCTGTTAACAGCCGCTTGGGGTGAAGACCCCTCCATTGCTGGACCGGGTACACCCTACTTGGACATGGGCACCACGGTGACCCCCTTCCCTGATTACGTGCTCAGCAAAGAGTCGGTTGAGAACAACCCTGCCGATACCAACACCACCGTAGAGTTGGGTGAAGAGGTCAAGTACACCGTGCGCTTGACCAACCGAGCCGTGATTGACTTGTTCAATGTGGTCCTCAAAGACGCGGTCACGCCGACCGACAGTGCCACCTATGTTCAGGACAGCATGGTGTTGACCGTTTTCAGGCCCGATGGCACCAGGGCGTGGAAGATTGAAGGGGGCTTGCAGACCATTTATGCAGGCGATGGCACGGGTATTGACGGCACGACGGCCAATACCTCGCTGACAGGCACGCCATCGTTGTTCACCAGCGTGGGTTACAGCATCAGTGACTTTGATCCCCGCACCGCCGGCACGAACGATGGTCTTCAGCGGGGCGCTGCGGTTGAAATCACTTACCGCGTGACCGTGCGCAGCTCCATCAACAAAGCTTTGTCGGACTCGGATTACACCATCACCAACAGCGTGAACATGACGGGAACAGGGGTTTCCAAGTCCAAGGAAAATGTAATACCACTTAACGTCAATGTGACAGATGGTGAAGTTTTCTTCATGCGGTCTGATTTTTCGGCCACAGCGGCCAGTTTCGAGAGCGGCAACACCCTGGGTTTGCGGGTGGTGGATGGCGATCAAAACAAAAACGCTGCTGCCGCTGAAACAGTGACGGTCACGGTGGCGAAAACCAATTCAAGTGAAACTGAGTCAGTGACCTTGACTGAAACAGGCGCCAACACGGGCATTTTTCAAAACACATTGCTCACCAACGGCACGGACACCACCAATAACAACGGCACATTGAAACTGTTGAGTGGTGAAACCATTCAAGTCACCTACAGTGATCCGACCTCAGGTCAAACGGGCAGTGCACTGGGCATTGACAACGCCATCAATTGGGGCATCACGCCAACCACCTACACATCGGGTACCAACACCAATTTGAAAACTGCGGTTGGCGTAGCAGCACCGCCGCCAACGCCAACCGATGGCAGGGTGGATTTTTTCAATTCGACCTTTGACAGCACACGTGTGAACTTCACTGAGGGCAGCACGCTGGGGATTCGGGTCACGGATGCCGATCAAGCTTCACGCACCAGCTTGCAGGTGACCGTGATCAACACCACCACCAATGAGCGCGAAGTAGTCACGCTGACCAGAACGGACAGCGTCAACGGTGTTTTTCAAGGCACCTTGCTCACCACCACATTGGCCACGGATGCAGCGAACAACTCAGGTAAATTGAGAACGGCTTTGGGCCATGTTCTGCAGGTCGACTACACCGACCCGGTCACCGGTACATCGACCGACAACCCGACCACTCCGGGGACCCTGCCAAACCGCGACACCGCAACGGTCACTTTCATCAAGAGTTTGTATTTGTCAGCCGATGCGGTCAGTGGTGATCGTACGGGCGATCTAGATCGGCATGCACCAGGTGATGCCAGTCATTCGGACACAGATACCGACAGGACTGCGGCCATTGTTGTGTCTGCCAGCACGTCTTCCAGCGAAGAAAGTTTTTCTTCCGCTGCGCTGAATGGCGGTACAGGTTGGATAGGCAGTTGGATCGAGTCAGACAGCACGCAAGATGCAACGTCAGATAACGTGCGGATCTTGCCCAACATCACCACCACAGGTAATTTTGCTTTGCAGCTCAATGGCGGAGGCTCGAGTGGTTCCCCCAGATCCCTGACGCGCGAGTTTGCAGCCTTGACGGCAGCATCGAGCATTGATTTTGATTACCAATTGCGTGGCTTGGACAGCGGAGATACAGGCTTGCGGGTGGAGTATTCGGCCAACGGCAGCAGTTGGGTGCTCGCGGGTACGGTGAAGGGCTTTCGCAACTCAGGCGGCACTGAGAGTGATTTCACGAGCTACCCCAGTAATTCAGCCATCTCTGGGAACCAGAACGGCGTTGTGGCCGTTTCTCAGAGCACCTTGCCTGTTGGGACACGTTTTATTCGCTTCACTTTGGCATCTTCCCGCAACTCTGATGATGTCTATATTGACAACATTTCTATTTCGCCTGCCTCCGGCGGTGTTGCTGCACCGGGCACTTTCACCCAAGCCATCCCGATGGCCACTGCCATCGGTCTTCCTGCGTCCGGGTTGGTGAATGTCACCACCTTCGTGCGCGCCGAAACGGGTCTGACCAGCGGTACCTATGCGGGCATCACTGCGGCATTGACTTATTCAGCCAGTGGGTCAGAGGTAACGATAGCCTCTTTGGGCTCTGCCACCTACAGCGAAACCACTTCCACATCCGGCGTTGGCACCTTGACGTGGAGTGGCGAACTCAGTTCTGGTTTGACGATTCCCAAGGGGGCCAGCGTCAAATTGGTCATCACCAACAATGTGGCCAGTTCCAGCTTCCAAATCGACTACGACAGCAGCACGACCCCTTCTCGGATCGATTTGCCGGTGACCAATGTCATCCAGGTGGTCGATGTGGATGGCGTAGACAGCGATAACGATGGCGTCACAGAAAATAATGGCGTGGTTGCGGGTGTGCAGGAAATCGGTTTCTTTGACCGACCTTTCTCGGTGGGTGGCAACCAGATTAGCACTGGCAGCATAGACGCCGGTGGCACGGTTTACCTTCGCGTCAAGGTCATGGATCCTTTTGGTGCCTACGACATCACCAGCTTGAAATTGTCGATCGATGGCCCGGGTGTGACCGGTGACCTGGGCATGGTGACGCCTGTTTCTGCGAGCGTCGTGGGGAGTCCAGCTGCAGGCGATACCTACAAAATTTTCGAATATGTTTGGCAGACTCTGAACCAGATCGGTGAGTACACCATCACGGCCACAGCGGCCGAAGGCTACGAAAACACCATCAGCGATGTGGCCACTGGCAGTTTCATCGTGACGGCACGGGACTTGGGTACGCCCTCCATCACCCAGTTCATCACGTCTGCTGGCGCGGATGCTGGGGCCAACTACAGCGCCGGTGCCCCTGCTCACCTGCGGGTGACCGACCTGGACGAAGCCAGTTCTGTTGCAGGCAAAACCGTGACGGCCACTGTCAACGGTGCCACCGTGACGTTGACGCAAACGGGTGCCAACACGGGTGTCTTTCAAGCGGCATTGCCCTCGCCATTCAACAGTCTGGCAGCTGGCGCGGTTTTGCTGGCGTCCTACACCGACCCGAATGACGGCAGTGACAGCAGCAACGACGACATCAGGGTACCCGCCACTGTAGCGAACAATGCGCCCGTGGCTCGCCCCAATGCCTACACGGCCAATGAATCGACCCCTATCGCAGGCAATTCAATCACTAATCCGGATGCCGATACAGACCCAGACGGCCATGCGCTCACAGTCATCGGCATTGGCGGCCAAGGCGTTGCTGCAACTGGCAATACGCTGTTGACGCTGGCTTCAGGTGCCACGGTCTCAATCAACGCCGCGGGTGCTTTCACTTTCAATGCCAACGGGGCTTTTGATTACCTCAACCAAGGAGAGTCGGCCACACAAACGGTGTCGTACACCATCAGCGATGGCAACGGTGGTACCAGCACCAGTGACCTCACTTTCACCATCACGGGCGTCACTTTGCTGCCCACAGTGGCGATTGAAGTCAGTCCTGCGGGCATATCCGAGGGCGATGGCAGCGAAACAACGGCCATGATCTTCAGGGTCAACCTGATCGGTGATGCATTGCCAACAGCTTCCTCGGTCACGATCCGTTTGAGCGGAGCCGCAAACCCAAGTGATTACTTGTTGAAGGATGCTGCAGGAGCGCTGATCAGCCCTAATGGCTCTGGCGATTTCGTGTTGAGCATTGCTGCCGGTCAAATATCCAGCTTTTTCACGGTGGACCCGGTTGGAGACACGGTTTTTGAGGGCGCGGAGACGGTGGTGGCAACCATCACGGCTGCAACCACCAACACGAGCGTGGCGTTGACGGTGACCACCTCGATAGCCTCAGGGACGATCTACGACGATGGTTCGTTGCTGATTCCTGGCGATGCGACAAGTGGTGCTTATGACGACGACCGCACGCTGAGTGTGGTCGGTGGGGTGGTGTTCAACGAAGCCTCACCGTATGCAACGTTCACGGTGACGGGTGTGGTCGGGTACGCTGTGAATTTGGCGCTGGGCAATGACAGCGATGCGAGCACGGCCAACGCCACGATCAGCGGGTTCAGTTTTGAGTACTCCACCAATGGTGGAACGAGCTGGACGACCTACAGCTGGAATGGCTCGGGTGGTGACCGCCCGACGGTACCGGTTTCAGGGACGATCTTGGTGCGGGTGAACATCGCCAGCGAGCAAGACAGCCCGTTTGAAGGAGCAGAGACCTTCACGCTCACAGCGAGCTACGCCACCAACAGTGCCACCACAAGCACAGCGGCCGACACGATCACCGATGACGGCACGGGCCGCATGGACCGCAACGGCGATGGTGACATCACCGATGCCAACGAGGGCACCGGCCCAGGTGCGGGGTTTGACGACGACCGTGCCATCACTGTTTCCGGCCTCGATGATGTGAGCGAGGGCTCCAACGCGGTATTCAAAATCGAACTGGAAGCGGCCAAAAACGGCCCCACCGAGATCAGTCTGGTGTTGAGCAATGAGCGCGCCACAGACAATGACTACAGCACAGCCATCACGGCCTATTACCTGAACAATGGTTCAGTGGTTGATCTGCCCGTGGTCAACGGCAAGATCATGTTGCCCGCGGGTATCACGTCCTTCTTTGTCAGGGTGCCTACCGTGTCTGATAGCAACTTTGAAGGGCCAGAGGACTTCCGCTTGACGGCGACGGTCACCGGTGGCAAGAGCGGCAGCGACACCAGTACCATCTTGGATGATGGCAATGGCCGCATCTATGACCTTTTGGGGGCCAACCCTTCTGGGCCAGGTGACGATGACGGCCTCAAGCCCGCTGCCTTGCCACCCACGCCACCGGCACCCTCTGTGCCCGCAGCACCGCCTGCTGCGCTGGTCGCGCCACTCCCGGTGGTCGTGCCTGCGCAGTCTTTCGCTTCGGCGCTGACGCCTTTGGCTCAGACTTTGGGTCGTGCCGATCCTCCCATGTCCATGCCCGATGCGGTGACCAGTGGCTCTGGTTACCAGATTCCTGTGAGCGAGACAGCGCCAGTGGGGTTGAATCTTTTCCAGGGCGTGACGGATCAGTTCATTCAGTCCACCAACGTCACGACCCGGATCAGCCTGCCTTTTGACGCATTCATCCATTCGAGCAAGGATGCCGTGATCAGGCTCCAAGCCAAGCAATCGGACGACAGCAATTTGCCCAGTTGGGTGCAGTTTGAACCGGCCACCGGTGTCTTCATCGTCACGCCACCTGCGGGCTTTAAGGGCAAGCTGGATTTGAAGGTTTTGGCGCGTGACGACGATGGCCGCGAAGCGGTGGCGATGTTCCAGATGTTCATTGGTGAGCAAACGGCGCCGCAAGCGCAAAGCCGCGACAGTTTCTCCGAGAAGCTGAAGATGGCGGGCAAGCGTCAGATCACTTTGGTGCGTGTGGCCGATGGGGCGCACAAGGCGCCTGTGCGTGAGGCTGCTCCAGCCCGTGAGGCTGCAGCTGTGCGTGAGTCTGCGCCCGTGCGGGTGCGCGCCGGATGATGGGCGCTTTGTCTGAGCTGGCTCGCCGATCACGGCAGGCCGGGTCTGACCGCGAACTCGGGTTTTTGTTGGTCAACGACACGCTCGATCTGGCGCACTACCGCCAGGCGGCGCTTTGGTTGGCCGATGAGGGCGTGTGGAGTCTGTCGGGCGTGGTGCAGGTGGATGCCAATGTGCCCTATGCGCAGTGGTTGGACGCGGTGGCCCGCCATCTGCAGACCATGGGCAGCGATGGCCCGCGATTGTTCAGTGCACTGGATTTGCCCCCAGAGTTGGCCGATCAGTGGGCGCAGTGGTGGCCAGAAAACGGGCTGTGGCTGGCTTCGAGCGCACCGGGTGTGACGGGTGGTGCGGTTTTTGTGTCCGACGAGTCTTGGTCGCAAGTGGCCACAGAGGCCATGCACGAATGGTCTGAGGTTTGGTGGCACGCCTTTGCGGCGATGCACCGGCCGCGCATGGCCCGTTTGCGGGGTTGGCGGGGTCGCTTGTCCAAAGCTTTGGCTTGGCAGGCGGACCGCCCTTGGTGGCGGCAGCGGCGTTTGCTGGTGGTGTTGCTGTTGTTGGCCGTGATGGGCTGGCCTGTGCGTTTGACGGTGTTGGCGCCGGGTGAGTTGGTGCCCTCCAGTCCCTTGGTCATTCGCGCGCCACTGGACGGGGTGATTGATGTGTTTCACATCCAGCCCAATCAGCCGGTTCAAGCCCAACAACCGCTGTTCAGCTTTGACGAAATGGTCATCCAGTCGCGGCGGGATGTGGCGGTGCAAGCGTTGGCCACAGCCCAGACCGATTACCGCCAGACCAGCCAGATGGCGCTGAGCGATGCGCGCGCCAAACCCCAGTTGGGTTTGCTGCTGGGCAAGATTGAGGAGCGCCGGGCCGAGATTGACTATCTGCAAGAGCAGCTGACGCGCGCCCGTGTGTTGGCGCCGCAAGCAGGGGTGGTGTTGATGGACGATCCGTCGGAGTGGATCGGTAAACCCGTGGCCACGGGAGAGCGCATTTTGCGGATCGCCATTTTGGACGATGTGGAGGTGGAGGCTTGGGTCCCGATGGCCGATGCGGTGCGTCTGGAGGTGGGCGATGAGGTGAGCTTGTACCTGAGTGCCAGCCCTCTGTCGCCAGTGACAGCGACCTTGCGCTACATGGCGCACGAAGCGGTGCAGCGCCCCGATGGGGCGTATGCCTACCGCGTGCGTGCGGCGCTGTCGGGCAAGACCGCACACCGCGTGGGTCTGAAGGGCACGGCCAAGCTTCAGGGGGGGTGGGTGCCGCTGGCGTATTGGATGTTCCGGCGCCCTTGGGCCACGGTGCGCGCTTACTTGGGGCTTTGAGCCATGGCCCTGCCGCGTCTGCGCGAAGAACTGGACTTGATACCGGGCCCCAGCTTGCCCGATGGCCAACCGAGCTGGACGCTGCACGACCCGGTGCGCAACCAGTTCTTTCGGATCGATTGGCCGACCTTGCAAATCATGCAACGCTGGTTCATGGACGATCCGACCCAGATCGCGGCGGATGTCTCGGCCAAAACCACTTTGGCCTTGACCTCTGACGATGTATTGCAGGTGGTGCAGTTTTTGGTGCAGCACCATTTGGTGCGCAGTGTTGGTCCCGATGGGCCGCGCAAAATGGCCGAGCAGTTGGCCCGTGTGCAGGGCACGCCCTTGAAGTGGTTGTTGCATCACTATTTGTTTTTCAGGGTGCCGCTCATCCAGCCCGATGCCTGGTTGTCGCACTGGTTGCCGCTGGCGCGTTGGTTTGGGTCGTCCAGCTTTGCATGGTTGACGGTGGTGGCTTTGTTGGCCGGACTTACTCAGGTGGTGCGGCGCTGGGATGTGTTCACGGCTTCGTTGGTCGATACCTTCAACCTGGAAGGTTTGATGGCCTATGGGGTGGCGCTGTTTTGCGTGAAGTTTTTGCATGAGTTGGGCCATGCTTTCACGGCCAAGCACTATGGGTGTCGGGTGCCGGCCATGGGCGTGGCATTTTTGGTGATGTGGCCTGTGGCTTACACCGATACCAACGAGACTTGGCGCTTGACCAACCGATTTGACCGACTGCGTGTGGCCAGTGCCGGCATTGCCACCGAGTTGGTGGTGGCGGTCTGGGCCACCCTGGCTTGGGCGCTGTTGCCCGAGGGGGGCTTGCAATCGGCGGCGTTTGTGTTGTCAACCACCAGTTGGGTGGCCACGTTGGCCATCAACGCCAGCCCGTTCATGCGTTTTGACGGCTACTTCATTGTGATGGACGCACTGGACATGCCCAATCTGCATGGCCGCAGTTTTGCCCTGGCCCGCTGGAAATTGCGAGAGTGGCTGTTTGGCCTGGGCGATGCGCCCCCTGAACACTTTGCGCCATCGGCGGCACGCACCATGATCGCGTTTGCTTGGGCGACTTGGATTTACCGGCTGGTGCTGTTTTTGGGCATTGCCGTGCTGGTGTATGTGTTCTTTTTCAAAGTCTTGGGCTTGCTGTTGTTTGCAGTCGAGATTGCCTGGTTCATCCTTTGGCCTATCCGTTCGGAGCTGCGCGTGTGGCAACAGTTGTGGCCACGCATTCGCATGCAGCGGCGCACCCGTCACAGTGTTTTGGCTTTGTTGCTGCTGATCTTGTTATTGGCCTTGCCCTGGCCTGGACGCATCACGGCCAGTGCGGTGCTCAGGCCGGTGGATACCTGGCCAATCCATGCGCCTGTGGGCGCGCGCGTGGAAGCCTTGCATTGGGCTCATGGGGCCTTGGCCCCAGCAGGCAGCTCCTTGGTCACTTTGCAAGTGCCGGACTTGGTGGGGCGTGAAAACGTGTTGTCGGTGCGCCTGGATCAGCAGCGGCAACAAGCGGCCATTGCAGGTTTTGACGAAGAGATGCGCAAACGCTGGCGTGTGACCGAGCAGACACTGGCCACCACCCAAGCCGAGTGGCAAGGCGCGCAGGCTGAGCGCAGTCAGTTTCAACCGCGCGCGCCTTATGCGGGCCACTTTTTCATGAGCGACCCTGACTTGGCTGCAGGCCAATGGGTGAGCAAGAAAGAGCAGCTGGGGGTGTTGGTCAAACAAGGCACAAGCTGGCGGGTTGAAACCTGGTTGGAAGAAGACGACGCGGACCGGGTGCAAGTGGGACAGCGGGCTACTTTTTGGGTGGACAGCGTGACGGGCAAGATGCTGCACCTCAAGGTGGTGGCCATCGATCAAGACGCTGCGCGAACTTTGCCTCGGCGAGAGCTGGCCAGTGTACTGGGCGGGCACGTGGTCACCCGCGAAAAAAATGGGGTGTTGGTGCCCGAACGTGCTGTCTACCGCGTCACGCTGGAGTTGCAAGACATGCCAGAGGACATGCAGGACTTGTCATGGCGCGGCAAGTTGATGATTCATGCCGATTGGGCCAGTCCGTTGGCGCGTTATCTAAGACAAGTCATGTCGGTTCTGGTCAGAGAAGGTGGATTTTGAAACAAAAAAGGCTTCAAAACCGAAGTCTTGAAGCCTTTGATGTTGGGGTTAAGCCGTGAGGCTGAACCCGAAGTTTTGCAACGGCATTGCTGCCGTTGGCGGGGTTTGCAGGGCTTAGTAGCCGCCGCGGCCGCCACCACCACCGCCGTAGCCGCCACCGCCGGAGCGATCGCCGCCACCGCCGTAGCCGCCGCCGCCGGAGCGACCGCCACCACCGTAGCCGCCACCGCCGGAACGGTCACCGCCACCGCCGTAACCGCCACCACCACCGAAGCCGCCGGTACGGGGAGGACGTGCCTCCATCGGACGGGCTTCGTTCACGGTGATGCTGCGGCCACCCAAAGATTGGCCATTCATGCCGTTGATCGCGGCTTGGGCTTCGGCATCGCTGCCCATTTCCACAAAACCGAAACCTTTGGAGCGACCTGTGTCGCGTTCCATCATGACTTTGGCGCTGGTGATGGCGCCGAATTCGCCGAATGCCTGTTGCAGGTCTTCGTCACGAACGGTGTACGGCAAGTTGCCGACGTAAAGTTTATTGCCCATGGGGGACTCCTCAGAAATACAAAAAAACAAAGCGATGGGGTCCCGAAAGCACAACAAACTGAAAACTGCCGCCGTAGCGCGCGAAACTGACCGATCACCTGACTTGTGCCGTGTTTTATGACGTACACGCACGCATTATGGGGCATAGCTTGGAAAGGCCCTAGAACTTATTCGATCCAATGGATATGACCTCTCTTTTCAAAGGGGTCTGTGCAGGGCTTGATTCAGTGCCCGAGCGATTTCTCAAAGAGGTCTCGTTCTTTGTGACTTGGCGAACACTTGTGCAAAGCAAGGGTGACGGCCATAGCCAAATACAACTTTGTGAAGGTGCCTATCAGCGTAAGCTGTCCCATCGGTCGTCAACAACAAGTGACCTTCATGCAGGTCGCCTTGCCTGAAGGCTTAACCGGGCAGTCAGGGCGGTCGCCGAGTTTCGAAACCACCCCACCGAAAGAGATTTTCATGAATCAACCCCACACCGTCCAAGGCCAATGCCCCGTGATGCACGGCGCCAACACCCACACCGCTACGGCCAACGCGGCCAAAGCTTGGTGGCCCAACGCGCTCAATTTGGACATCCTGCACCAGCACGACACCAAGACCAACCCTTTGGGCGCTGACTTCAATTACCGGGAAGAAGTGAAAAAGCTGGATGTGCCCGCTCTTAAAAAGGACCTGACTGCGCTCATGACCGACAGCCAAGATTGGTGGCCAGCCGATTGGGGGCATTACGGTGGTTTGATGATCCGCATGGCTTGGCATGCGGCAGGCACTTACCGCATTGCCGATGGCCGGGGTGGGGCGGGCACGGGCAACCAGCGCTTTGCTCCGCTCAATTCGTGGCCTGACAACGCCAATCTTGACAAAGCCCGTCGCCTGCTTTGGCCCATCAAAAAGAAGTACGGCAACTGCCTCAGTTGGGCCGACTTGATCGTTTTGGCGGGCAATGTGGCTTATGAATCTATGGGTCTCAAAACCTATGGCTTTGCCTTTGGCCGAGAAGACATTTGGCATCCCGAGCAAGATATCTATTGGGGTGCAGAAAAAGAATGGTTGGGTTCGGCGCGTTACGACGGTGGAGACCGCCAATCGCTTGAGAACCCTTTGGCTGCTGTGCAGATGGGCTTGATCTATGTGAACCCCGAGGGCGTCAATGGTCAGCCCGATCCGCTGCGCACCGCGCAAGACGTGCGCCTGACCTTCGCCCGCATGGCGATGGACGATGAAGAAACCGTGGCCTTGACGGCGGGTGGCCACACCGTGGGCAAAGCGCACGGGAATGGTCAGGCGCAAAACCTGGGGCCAGCGCCCGAAGGTGCAGAAGTCAATGAGCAAGGTTTGGGTTGGATGAACCACAGCACGCGCAGCGTGGGCCGCGACACCGTGACCAGCGGCATCGAGGGCGCTTGGACCACCCACCCCACGCAATGGGACAACGGCTACTTCCACTTGTTGCTCAATTACGAGTGGGAACTGACCAAGAGCCCCGCAGGCGCGAACCAGTGGCAGCCCATCGGCATCCAGCCCGAAGACATGCCTGTGGACGTGGAAGATCCGTCCATCCGACTGCAGCCCATGATGACCGATGCCGACATGGCCATGAAGATGGACCCGGCTTACCGCGTGATTTCAGAGCGTTTCTACAAAGACCCCGAACAGTTCACCAAGATATTTGCCCGTGCGTGGTTCAAGCTGACCCATCGCGATCTTGGGCCCAAGGCCCGTTACATCGGCCCTGAAGTGCCTCAAGAGGATTTGATTTGGCAAGACCCGGTGCCTGTTGGCAAAGCCCATTACGACGTGGCCGCAGTCAAAGCTCAAATTGCGGCAAGCGGTCTGAGCGTGAGTGAGATGGTGAGCACCGCTTGGGACAGTGCCCGCACTTTCCGTCATTCGGACAAGCGCGGCGGAGCGAACGGCGCACGCATTCGCTTGGCACCGCAAAAAGACTGGGAAGGCAACGAGCCTGTTCGTTTGGCCAAAGTCTTGGCGGTGCTTGAAGACATTGCCAAAGACAGCGGTGCCAGTGTGGCCGATGTGATTGTTTTGGCCGGCAATGTGGGTGTGGAGCAGGCCATTAAAGCGGCAGGCTTCAACATTCCCGTGCCTTTCCTGCCGGGGCGTGGCGATGCGGCACAAGACATGACAGACGTGGAGTCGTTTGCCGTGCTTGAACCCTTGCACGATGGTTTTCGCAACTGGGTGAAAAAACACTACGTTGTCAGCCCGGAAGAAATGTTGCTTGACCGTGCGCAGCTCATGGGTCTCACGGCGCACCAAATGACCGCGTTGGTGGGCGGGATGCGCGTGTTGGGAACCAACCACGGCGGCTCGCCACACGGCGTCTTCACCGACTGTGTGGGCGTGCTGAGCAACGACTTCTTTGTGGCGCTGACCGACATGGCCTTCGTATGGCAACCGACAGGCTGCAATTCCTATGACATTTGTGACCGCAAAACGGGTCAAGTCAAATGGACGGCGTCGCGGGTGGATCTGGTTTTTGGGTCTCACTCGATCTTGCGCTCTTATGCCGAGGTCTATGCCCAAGACGACAACCAAGAGAAATTTGCGCGGGACTTCGTGGCAGCTTGGACACAGGTCATGAACGCAGACCGATTCTGATCCTGCAAGCCCTGCCAGACCGCTGATGCTGTCAGGGCTTTTGTCGGCTCAAATCCAGCACGCTGATGGGCGACAAGTCTTGTGGCACTTCGTAATCGGCCACGATCCAAGCGCGGCTGGGGTGTTCAGCGGCTTCAGACAAAAAGTCTTTGATCACCCGAACAGAGACTTGGTCCAAAGACACAAAGGGTTGGTCCAGCAAGGTCACGCTCGCACCAGAGGCCAAGGCGGCCACCAGCATGACTTTGCGACGGCTGCCTGTGGACAGCATGAACAAGGGCTTGTGCCGGTGCCGCTCCATGTCGAGGGCTTCGATCAGGTCTTTTTCAAGCGTGTGCTGCCATTTGGGATAGATCGCTTGTAAGGCGCCCCAGCAAGCCTGCACGGTGGTTTGGTCGTGCTCGCTGCCTTTCAAATCAGCCCAAAATACCCCATCCGATGGCCTGTCTACAGTCCCTTGGAGCGCAGGCAAGTCGCCCGCCAGCAAACGCAAAAGGCTGGTTTTGCCGCTGCCCTCGTCACCGCATACCCAATGCAAACCAGGCCACCATGCGAAAGTCAGGTCATGAATGACGGTTTCACCCGAGGGGCCACCGCTCAAGTTGTGGCTGCAAAGCAGCGGGGGCAAAGGATCAGCTTGGCTTGTCGTTGACATGGTGCGATCCTACCAAGGCCCGTGCTGCCTAGAATGTGCCTGTGAACGAAACCATTTACAAAATCCCCGAATCTGTGTTGGTGGTGATCTACACCCCCCGGCGCGAGGTTTTGCTGATCCGCCGTGCTGATTCAGGCACTTGGCAGTCGGTCACGGGCAGCAAAGACCACGGGGCCGAAACCTGGTCCGAAACGGCCATTCGCGAGGTTCAAGAGGAAACCGGCCTCGATGCACGGCACCCTCACTGCCTCTTGCAAGATTGGCAACTTGAGAACGTGTACGACATCTACCCGGCTTGGCGCTGGCGCTACCACCCTGAAGTCAGCCGCAACACCGAGCGCGTGTTTGGTTTGCGTGTGTCCCAAAAAATGCCGATCACATTGAGTCCCACAGAGCACACCGAATGGCAATGGCTCGATTGGCAGGCTGCTGCCGACCATTGTTTTTCGGCCTCCAATGCAGAAGCCATATTGATGTTGCCGCGCTACCTGGCGGAAGCGACCCCATGAAGCCAGAGCGACACGAACACCCGGTGTTGCGGGTGGCGACCTACAACATCCACAAGGGCGTACAAGGCTTGGGACCCACGCGGCGTCTGGAAATCCACAATTTGGGTCATGCTGTAGAGCAGTTGGATGCGGACATTGTTTGTTTGCAAGAGGTGCGCAGCATTCATCGCCGTGAGGAGCGATTTTTTGCCCATTGGCCCAGCATGCCCCAAGCCGACTACTTGGCGCCCGAAGGTTACGAGGCCATTTACCGCACCAATGCCATCACACGCCACGGCGAGCACGGCAATGCCATGCTCTCGCGCTGGCCTGTGTTGACGCACCAACACCGCGACATGTCAGACCACCGATTTGAACAGCGGGGTTTTTTGCACACCCAGGTCGAGGTCGTTGACCGTGTGGTGCATGTGCTGGTGGTGCATTTGGGGCTGGTGCCCGCCAGCCGCGTGCGTCAGGTGATGATGCTGCTGGCACACATTGAGCAAGACATCCCAGTGCATGAACCGGTTTTGGTGGCGGGTGACTTCAACGACTGGGGCACGGGCCTGGGAAAGCGCATGGCGCAAGCCGGATTTCGTGAATGGCGCGAAAAGCCCACACCCACTTACCCCTCGCGTCTGCCCTTGAACCAACTGGACCATGTGTATGCCCGTGGCCTCACGCCGGTCAACGCCATGGTGCCCTCGGGCCGGATTTGGCAACGCATGTCGGACCACTTGCCCTTGGTGGCTGAATTTGCTTGGAACGATTGAGCATGCGGCACAACCCTGCCTTGCGCGACGGCCACCATATTCAATTGATCGAAGGTGGACAAGCATTATTCGAAAGCTTGACGCAGGCCTTGGACCAAGCGCAATCGCATGTGCTCTTGGAAACCTACATTTTTGATGTGCATGGGGCAGCCGTTAGGGTGGCCGAGGCGCTGGAGCGTGCGGCCTTGCGCGGCGTGCGGGTGTGGTTGGTGGTGGATGGTGTGGGCACACCCCAGCTTCCCGATGACTGGCGCACGCGCTTTACGCAAGCGGGCGTGGAATGCCGCATCTACTCACCCTTGGGCACTTTGGGTTTGCTCATTCCCAGCCGTTGGCGTCGGCTGCACCGCAAGCTGTGTGTGATTGACGGTCACACTGCTTATTGCGGGGGCATCAATATTTTGGACGATTGGTACGACCCGCACCACGGAACCTTGGCCCGACCTCGGCTTGATTTTGCGGTCCGCGCGCAAGGCGAGTTGGTCGGCCTCATCCAGGACAGCATGACGCAGCTTTGGTGGCGTTTGCAGGGCGCACAGCACGCGCGCGATCGCCGAATTCCACAAGCTTGGCGTTCGTTCAAAGCGGCGGGTTTGCCCCTGCCATGGAAACAGTCGCCGCCCTTGCCGGATGGGTCTTTGCCCTCCATCCGGGCGGCTTTGCTGTTGCGTGACAACGTGCTGCACCGCAATCAAATTGAGCGGGCTTACCTCAAAGCCATCGGTCTGGCGCGTCACGAGGTGCTCATCGCCAACGCCTATTTTTTGCCAGGCCGCAGGCTGCGCCAAGCTTTGGTCCATGCTGCCACGCGTGGTGTGCGTGTTCGATTGCTGGTGCAAGGGCGCTACGAGTACTTCATGCAATACCATGCGGCCCGTCCCGTGTACGGTATTTTGTTGGCGGCGGGTGTTGAGATTTACCAGTACGACGCCAGTTTTTTGCACGCCAAAGTGGCGGTGGTCGATGCCCACCATGAGCGTCCCTGGGCCACGGTGGGCTCGTCCAATCTGGACCCGCTCAGCCTCTTGTTGGCGCGTGAAGCCAATGTGGCGGTGGCGGATCGCGTGTTCGCCCAAAGTTTGCACCAGCGTTTGAGCGACGTGATCGCCACCCAAAGCACACCCGTGGCCGAGTCTTTCAAGCGCCGTTATTGGCACCAGCGTTGGCGAGACCGCGTGGCTTTTGGTCTCATGCGCTTGGCGCTTTTCATCACCGGTCACCGTTATTGAGCGGCTCAAAAAGCAAACCCCTGATCGCTGTGCGCTGATCAATCGCTGTTACGATCTTGCGCATGTTAATGAAATCTCCAGACGCCATGACTGCTTCTGCTGCCACGCCCGAAGACGAAGGCGTACCCGTATCCGTCAAAATCCGCGAGCGCATCCACGCTGCCCGCAAGCGCTTTCACGCCAACGACAACATCGCCGAGTTCATCGAGCCGGGTGAATTGGAAAAACTGTTGGATGAGGTGACCACCAAAATGGCCGGTGTTTTGGACAGCCTGGTGATCGACACTGTCAACGACCACAACACCGGCGACACCGCCCGCCGTGTGGCCAAGATGTACCTGAAAGAAGTGTTCAAGGGCCGCTATGTCGAAGCCCCCGAGATCACCGAATTCCCCAATGCCGAGCACCTGAACGAGCTGATGATCGTTGGCCCCATCACCGTGCGCAGCGCTTGCAGCCACCACTTTTGCCCGGTGATCGGCAAGATCTGGATTGGCGTGTTGCCCAACGAACACACCAACGTGATTGGCCTGTCCAAATACGCCCGTTTGGCCGAATGGATCATGGGCCGCCCCCAGATCCAAGAAGAAGCGGTGGTGCAGCTGGCCGACTTGATCCAGCGCAAAACCCAGCCCGATGGTTTAGCCATCGTCATGGAAGCTAGCCATTACTGCATGGGCTGGCGCGGCGTGAAAGACATGGACAGCAAGATGATCAACTCGGTCATGCGCGGTGCCTTTCTCAAAGACCCGAACCTGCGCCGCGAATTTTTGTCATTGATTCCCAAAAAGGATTGACCATGTTGGTACGCCTGCTTTACGCCAGCCGTGTGGTGGATGAACGTCCTGAAACCATCGAAGCCATTTTGGCGCGCTCGCGCCAGTTCAACCCCAGCACCGGCATCACTGGCATCCTTTGTTATGGCGGCGGTATCTTTTTGCAAGCCATCGAAGGCGGACGCAGCGCTGTGAGCGAGTTGTATGGCCACATCCAAAAAGATGCGCGTCACAAAGATGTGGTTTTGCTGCATTACGAAGAAATTTCAGAGCGTCGTTTTGGCGGCTGGACCATGGGCCAGGTGGACGCATCACGCGTCAACACCAACATCTTGCTCAAATACTCCGAACGGGCCGAGCTGGACCCGTACAACGTCTCGGGCAAAGTCTCACTGGCCTTACTTGAAGAGCTGATGGCCACCGCGTCCATCATCGGCCGCGCCTGACAACATGCAGCTCATTGGCTGCGACTTCTCCAGCAGCCCCTCCAAACGCAAGCCCATCGTGCTGGCGCAGGGCCAGGCCCGCCAGGGCAGGGTGCAGCTGCAAGCCCTGCTCACCTTTGACACCCTGACGGCCTTTGGCACATGGCTGGCGCAGCCTGCCGACTGGGTGGGCGGCTTTGACCTGCCTTTTGGCCTGCCACGCGAGCTGGTCGAAACGCTCGGCTGGCCCACCGACTGGGCTGCCTGCATGGACAATTACTGCGCACTGGAGCGTGCCCAGATTCGCGAACAGTTTGCGGCGTTTTGCAACGCCCGCCCCGCAGGCGGCAAGTTTGCGCACCGCGCCGCCGACCGACCCGCAGGCTCCAGCCCCTCCATGAAATGGGTCAACCCACCCGTGGCCTACATGCTGCACGCGGGCGTGCCCCTGTTGCGCCAAGCAGGCGTGCACCTGCCTGGCCTGTGCGTGGGCGATGCCCGCCGTGTGGCGCTGGAAGCCTACCCCGGCCTGCTGGCCCGAGAGGTTTTGGGCAACACCAGCTACAAAAGCGACGACAAAGCCAAACAAACGCCTGAGCGTCTGTTGGCCCGGCGTGAACTGCTGAGCGCCCTGGAGCGCGGCCAAACCCGCCTGGGCCTGCGCCTGGTGGCCAGCAACGCCTTGCTGGGCCGCTTGGCCGATGATGCCAGCGGAGATGCGCTGGACGCCACCCTGTGCCTGATGCAAGCGGCCTGGGCGCAGCTGCAGCACGAAGCCGGGCACCCGCAATATGGCTTGCCCGACTGCGACCCGCTGGAGGGGTGGATCGTTACCTGTTGATGCAGATCCAATACGGACTCTGTGGGAACCAGTATTCGGTTGACGTCAACAAGTTGAAAACTGTTTTAGAAGGTCTGAGTCTCAAATTGGCGATTGCATCTTGAGCCAATCGCGCAGCGCGGTGTTCATGCGGGTTTGCCAGCCAGGGCCGCCAGCGCGAAAGGCGGCCAGCACATCGCGATCTATCCGGATGGTGGTGGATTCCTTATCGCTGCCGGTGGGGCGTCCTCTTTGGCGGCGGTAGGTCTCAATGCCGACCTGCATTTCTTCACGCGCCAGTGGGCGCTCATTTTCATTTTGGCCGTCCCATACATAGGGCGCTGAGGCCTGAACTTGGCTTTTCTGCGTTTTGCTTTTGCCTTGGGCCGAGGCTGCGCGCAATTCATCGAGGGTCGTTGAAGTCGTTTTTGAGCCAGTCATGGTATGCGGTCCTTTCTTCTTCACTGGCGAGCCTGAAGCTGATGATCCGCATCGCCCTTTGTCGCGAGACATACACCACCGTCAGAACAGCCAGCACATCAAACAAATAGGCAAAGGCTTGGGTCCGCAGTTCAAGGTTTCGAACACTCTTCACGTCCAGTCGATACTTGCTGTCCAGCACCATCACCGCATCAATGAAGTCCAAACCGTGCTTGTCCAAATTGGTTTGCCGTTTTTCGGGATCCCAAAGTATGTGCATTTCGGTTCATTTATTGTAGTAACGAAAATTTTGAAGTCAACCATCGCAAATTGGAATAATCACTCTGGATGAGTGAACACTTCATGACTATTGTTTTCTTTATAGCTCATATTGAGTGCTGGGTATACGATAGGGCCAGAATTGCTGGGTTGCTTGAAATACGGTTGCCCGGCGCGTCTCATATGACCAAGAGTTGTGCCGATGACCCTTTTGAATGAACCCGTCCAAGAAGCCGCTCGCCGGAGCGTGTTGTGCTGGTTGGCCGTCAGCGCGACGGTACCGGGCTTGCGCCCATGGGGCCTTTGCCCAAAGCGGCTTCGCGGCCGCCGAATCGGGCGACCAGTGCGTCTTGATCGGCCTTGGCGCGCTGGTCGGTGGCCCCTGGGTCGAGCATTTGATGCAGGAGCGATGCCATGTGTTCACGTATCGACCGATAGCCTTCGTGCGCAGCCAGGTTCACGCTTTGGCCCGGGTCGGCCGCGATGTCAAACAATTCTGGTTCGTAGCCCACGTAGTGGTGATACGCCCACTGGCCTTGTCGCAACAGATAGGCTGCGCTGGGCGAGCCCACAGCGTGGTATTCGCTGAAGCCGATGCGCTCTGGATCATCTGTCTCGTTGGCGATCGCCACCAGCGATCGGCCCGGCAGCGTGGGGTCTGCGGGCAGGTTCGCGTTGTCGAGTACGGTCGGGGCGATATCGACCAGGTTGACTTGGGTTGCGCAGACTTTGCCCTTCGGGATTCCCGGCCCAGCCAAGATCAAAGGAATATGAGTGGCTTCGCGGTAGAGCGTCGATTTGTTCCACATTCCGCGCGCACCTTGGTTGTCGCCATGATCGCTGCTCATGATCACGCGGGTGGATGCTTGCAAACCGGTTTGCCCAAGCGCTTGCAGAACTTTGCCGATTTGCTCGTCCATGAAGCATGTCAATGCGTAATAACAAGCCAAAGCCAAGCGGCGGCGCTCAGGCGTGCCCAACTCGTCGTCTGCATTTGAAAAATCCGCATGCCGCTGCACCCACGGGTGTCGCTGGTAGCCGCTCAGCGGATGCAACCGTGGTTCGGCAATGGCATCGATGTCGATGGCATCTAGGAAGCGCTGGGGCACGACCAATGGAAAATGTGGCGCGACGAAACCGACGAACAAGGTCCACGGCGCGGCATCTTTTTCGGCGGCCTTGGCTTGCAGCCACTGCGCTGCGTGCTCTGCCGACGAGATGTCGTACCGGTTGTAGCTGGACTCCCCAGCACCGAGTTCGGTGAACAGCCGCGATGGGCGGGGCGTGCTGGGCAAGGGGTTTCGGACCGAGCCCCAGACCTGACCGATGCCATCGGCCAGATGCAAAGGATCGTGCTGCTTGGTAAAGCCAGTGGGTGCAGTGGCGTTGACATAGTGCAATTTGCCCATCGACTCGACGCAGTGGCCAGCAGTTTGCAGAGCGTGCCCCCAACCTGGGATACGCCCGTCGTAGCCCATGGCGTTGTCCCAATAGGCGATGTCATGCACCCAGCGTCCTGTGGCCAGCGCGGCCCGTGCGGGGACGCAGATGGGTGAAGGGGTGAGGGCTTGGGTGAATCGCGTGCCACGGGCAGCCAGGGCATCCAGATGCGGGGTCTTGATGAAAGGGTGCCCAGCGCAGCCCAAGGCATGCGCATCTTGCTCGTCGGTCAAAAGAAGCAGCGTGTTGAAAGGCATCATGCAATGCCCTTAGGCAGGGCCAACGGGGTCTGGCAGTGGGTTGCGGATATCGTCCGGTCGGCTCATGAGCCGTTGCATCAACTCCTCACGCAAGCCGCGATGCTTCGGAGCGTCAAACAGGTTGACGCATTCATGGGGGTCGTTGCTCAGGTCATACATTTCACCGACCCCACTGGCCAATTCAAACGTCAGCTTGGCGCTGCGGGTGCGCACTGTGCGCAAGTCCAAGGCGACACCACATCGCGATGGGCCCAATCGCCATTCGTTGAAAGCGTGATCGCGCTCTGCAGGCCCCAAGCCGGTGAGCAGCGGACGCAGGCTCTGGCTGTGCACGGCAGAAGGTACAGGTGTGGCTGCATAGTCACCAAAGGTCGCTGCCAGATCCAAAGTGGATACGGGTTGGTCGTTCTTTTGATCGGCGGCGATACCGGGGCCGCGCATGATCAATCCGACGCGCAGCAGGCCTTCGTAATGCATCGGGCCTTTGAGCATGAGGCCATGATCGCCCAGAAATTCCCCGTGGTCAGAAGTGAACACCACGAGCGTGTTGTCAGCCAAGCCAGCATCGTCCAGCGCAGACAAGATTCGCCCCACTTGGTGGTCCACCAAAGAAATCATGCCGTAGTAATTGGCAATGATTTCTCGCAACGGAGCGTCGGTTTGCGGTGGCATCCGCGAGTATTCCTCGCGTACTTTTCGGCTTTCTGGTGTGCCACCGGGCGTGTTTTCCAGTGCGGCTCTGTGCCACCAAGGGCGTTTGTCCAAATCTCGAAGCCGATGCGGTGGCAGATCCACCTCATCTGGCCGATGCATCCAACACCAGGGCGCAGGTGCATCAAAAGGGTGATGCGGGTCTGCCATCGACACCCACGCGCAGAACGGTTGTGCTGTCGCTTGTGCATCGGCGGCTTGTCGTTGAAGACGCCCTTGTTCAGCGATGTAATCGACCGTGCGGTCTCCCACCCAAGTGCTGTTGTGCCAAACCGTGGGCAGGGCGCTGTTGTGCGTTTGTGCAGCCTGCGGTTGCGGGTCAAGACGCTGGCTGTACAGGGCGTTTTTCATGGCACCCAAGCCATCGCGGTGGTACCAACGCTCATAGTGCAAGCCGCCGGGACTGGCCTCAGGAAGCCAGTAGTTGTGTCCCAACTGCATCAACTCGACTTGCTGAAAGCCCATGTAAGGGCCTCGCCAATCGTCTGCAAACAGATGCGAACTGGGAATGTTCTCGCAGCGACCGGTTGGACGGTTGGCGTAGGAATGGTTGCTTGAAAAATGCGCCTTGCCGATGAATCGGGTGTTGTAGCCCGCTTTGCTCAGTGATCCCGCAAAGCCTCCCGCCGCGATGGACTCGTCCAGGTCGATGCCGTTGTCGTGCACTCCACTGGTCAGTGGCAGCATACCGGTCAAGATGGCGCTTCTTGAGGGCATGCACACCACATTGGGTGTGATGCATTGGGTGAATCGCGTGCCTTGCCGAGCCAGCAAATCAAGATGCGGTGTCTGTACCCGGCGCCCTTCGAATCCGAAGCAATCAGCGCGGTGCTGATCGCTCATGATCAGCAAAATATTAGGTCGTTTCAAATCGTGTCACCCAGGTTAGCGAATGGATGTGCATCAGTTGTCTGCGGTGTACCCCGTGGCTTTGATGACAGGGCCCCAGCGTTCAAAATCTTCTTTGAGATGGCGCGCCAAATCAGCAGAAGACCTGACGTCAGAATCAAACTCCAGCTTTTCAATGGCAGCGACCAAGCGTGGGCTGCGCGCCGCAGCTGATATCGCTGCTTCCAGTTCAAGTTGGACCGCTTTGGATGTTTTGCTCGATGCAAAAAACGCAAACACTTCGGTGAGTTGTAATTCAGGGTAGCCCTGCTCTTTGAAGGTGGGTACACCCGGCAGGCCCGGCAAAGCCTTGTCGCCGCTGAAGGCAAGAATGCGAAGTTTGCCGGACTTGTGATGCGTCACCAGGTTGGGCAGCGTCGTGGAAAGGGCGGGAATCGTTCCGCCCAAAATATCCGTCATCGCCGCTGCACCGCCGCGATAGGGCACATGCTGAAAATCGATGCCAGCCTTGCGCCCAAACATCACACCCATGAAGTGCATGGCCGTGCCAGCGCCTGGCGTGCCGTAGCTGGCTTTGCCAGGGTTGGCCTTGGCCCAATCGACAAATTCCTTGAGTGTTTT
>NZ_CALPTI020000016.1:0-72237 GCF_943326455.1 Limnohabitans sp. Rim8 | reverse complement strand
CCAACATCAATTTGCTCAGTTTCATTCAAAAGCTCCTCATGATTCGGTGGACGACAACAAGGTGGGAATCAACTTGTCATACAAATCGGATTATGGTGTTTGGCGTCAGCGTTTCGCCTAGGGTTTTCGCGGGGGTGATGATGCCTTGGAGACCCTGCTTGAAAACAATCAATGGCCTTTGAAAAAAGAGGCCTAGAGGGCCTCTTTGGAGTGAAGTCACATGCCCGTGTAGTTGGGCCCGCCGCCGCCCTCTGGCGTGACCCATACTATGTTTTGTGTGGGGTCCTTGATGTCGCAGGTCTTGCAGTGCACGCAGTTTTGCGCATTGATCTGCAAGCGGTCTGAGTTGTCTTCGTTCTTCACGTACTCATACACCCCAGCTGGGCAGTAGCGGCTTTCGGGGCCTGCGTATTGGGCCAGGTTGATGCCGACCGGCACCGACGCGTCTTTGAGGGTCAGGTGCGCAGGCTGGTTTTCTTCATGGTTGGTGTTGCTGATGAACACGCTGCTCAAACGGTCAAAGGTGAGCTTGCCGTCCGGTTTGGGGTAGTCGATCTTGGGGCAATCGGCCGCTGGCTTCAGGTAGGTGTGGTCGGCCTTGTCGCGGCGCAGTGTCCACGGGATGTGCCCACGCAGAACAAACTGCTCAAAACCGTTCATGAGGGTGGCGACAGTGAGGCCTTTTTTGAACCAGGTCTTGAAGTTGCGCGACTTGTTGAGCTCGGTGTAAAGCCAGCTGGCTTCAAAAGCCGCAGGATAAGCGGCCAATTCGTCGTGCTGGCGGCCTGCCTGCAGCGCGTCATAAGCCGCTTCGGCGGCCAGCATGCCGGTCTTGATGGCGGCATGGCTGCCTTTGATGCGGCTCACGTTCAGGTAACCGGCGTCACAACCGACCAAGGCACCACCGGGGAACACGGTCTTGGGCAGGCTCATCAGGCCGCCTGCGGTGATGGCGCGGGCGCCGTAACCAATGCGCTTGGCGTTGACTTCGCCTTGGTCGTTGGTGAAGTACCACTTGATGTTGTTGTGGGTTTTCCAGCGCTGGAACTCTTCAAACGGGCTGAGCCAGGGGTTGGCGTAGTCCAGACCGACCACGTAACCGATGGCGATCTTGTTGTCTTCCATGTGGTACATGAACGCGCCGCCGTAGGTGTCGTTGTTCATGGGCCAGCCGGCGGTGTGCATCACAAAGCCGGGGGTGTGGCGAGAGGGGTCTATTTCCCACACTTCTTTGATGCCGATGCCGTAGGTCTGCGGGTCGCGGCCTTCGTCGAGTTGGTATTTGGCAATCAACTGCTTGCCCAGGTGGCCGCGCGCGCCTTCGGCGAACACGGTGTACTTGGCGTGCAGTTCCATGCCCAGCTGGAAGTTGTCGGTGGGTTCGCCGTCTTTGCCCACACCCATGTTGCCGGTGGCCACCCCTTTGACCGAACCGTCATCGTTGTAGAGCACTTCAGCTGCGGTGAAACCAGGGAAAATTTCAACGCCCAAATTCTCGGCCTGCTGGCCCAGCCAGCGGGTGAAATTGCTCAGGCTGATGATGTAATTGCCGTGGTTTTGTGCGCACTCGGGCAAAAAGATGCCGGGCGTGCGTGTGGCACCGGTCTCGCTCAAAAAGCTCCAGGCGTCGTCTGTCACAGGTTGGTTCAGGGGCGCGCCGCGTTCTTTCCAGTCGGGTAAGAGTTCGGTCAAGGCCTTCGGGTCCATGATCGCGCCGGACAAAATGTGCGCGCCAGGTTCACCGCCTTTTTCAAGGACGACCACGGACACGTCTTGGCCTTTTTCGGCGGCCAGTTGCTTCAGGCGAATGGCAGTCGACAGGCCGCCGGGGCCGCCGCCGACCACGACCACGTCGTATTCCATGGATTCGCGGGGGCCGTAGGTGATCAGGATGTCTTCGGGGCTCATGGGCGTCTCTTCAAATGCAAGGGGGTCAAAACAAATGCCCGCGAACCATGTTGTCCAATGGGTGTCGGGCGTGTGACTCATTTTATGCGGCTCTTTGCAGCTTGCCCTGCACAATGGCATCAAGCTTTTTTGCCCCATAGGGGTTCATTCTCAGAGGAGTTGTCATGGCTTATGAAATCGATTTGTCCGGCCGCGTGGCTTTGGTGACGGGAGCGTCCGGTGGTTTGGGGGCGCAATTTGCCAAAACCCTGGCTGCAGCAGGCGCGGGTGTGGTGCTGGCCAGTCGCCGAATGGAAAAGCTCAAGGACCTGCGGGCTGAGATCGAGGCCGCAGGCGGCGACGCCCATGTGGTCGAGATGGATGTGACCGACCGCCACAGCATTGCGGCAGCCGTGGCGCACGCCGAGACCGAGATGGGCAGCATCGACATTCTGGTGAACAACTCGGGGGTGAGCACCACCCAGCGCATTCAGGACGTCACGGAGGAAGACTACGACTTCATCATGAACACCAATGTGCGGGGTGCGTTTTTTGTGGCGCAAGAGGTGGGCAAGCGCATGCTGGCGCGGGCCAAGGGTGCAGCGCCGGGCAGCTTCACAGGCGGGCGCATCATCAACATTGCGTCGATGGCAGGCTTAAAGGTCTTGCCGCAAATTGGCGTTTACTGTATGAGCAAGGCCGCTGTGATCCAGATGACCAAAGCCTTTGCAGTCGAGTGGGGCAAGTTTGGCATCAACGTGAACGCGATCTGCCCCGGCTACATCGACACCGAGATCAACCACCACCACTGGCAAACCGAGCAAGGCCAAAAGCTCATCAGCATGCTGCCGCGCAAACGCGTGGGCCAGCCACAAGACCTGGACGCTTTGCTGATGCTACTGGCCAGCGACCAGAGCCATTTCATCAATGGTGCTGTGGTGTCTGCCGACGATGGTTTTGCGGTGTGAGGGCCAGGCCATGAAGCTGGAATTGCCAGAGCACAAAAAGCAAGTTTTTGAGCTGGTCATCCCCATTCGCTGGGGTGACATGGACGCCATGGGGCACGTCAACAACACGGTGTACTTTCGCTACATGGAGACGCTGCGCATCGACTGGTTTGAGGCGATCGGGTGTCAGGTCAATCCGCAAGGGCAGGGGCCGGTGATCGTGAACGCGTTTTGCAATTTCTACAAACAGTTTGAATTTCCAGGCGACATCCTGGCGAAGATGTTTGTGAGCGATCCGGGCCGCACCACGTTTGAGAGTTGGTGCACCTTGGAGCGAACCGACCAACCCGGCGTGGTGTTTGCGGCCGGAGGTGCCACCACGATTTGGGTGGACTTTCCGAACCAAAAAGCCGTGACCTTGCCCGACTGGGTGCGGGCCTTGGTCAGCGACTGAGGGTTGTTTTTTGGGAGGAGTGCGCCCCCCGTGCGCGAAAGCCTTAAGGGGTCGATGGAGCCGCCCCACCCACCGCACGCCACTGGTCGGCGTGACTTTGGAGCCAGTCTTGCGACAGCGTGGCGCTGCCCACTTGCATGGGGTGAAAGTCTTTGCGGGTGTAGGCCCACATGGGCTTGGCCACACGCCAGACCATGCCGTGGCGACCGAACAAGAACGTGGACGCTGACCACCATGTGGATGGTTTGAACAGCGTTTTGTCGTGCCACAGGTTGTTGACCGTCTGGCGAAACACATCGGTACTGAACTGGATCGTGACATACCAGAACCAGCGCATGCGCCAGCGGTGGTTGCCGCCCAGGCGTTGGTACAGGTCAAAGGCCACGCATTTGTGCTCGGACTCTTCGGCTGCATGCCAGCGCCACAGGGTTTTGAGGGGTTCCTCTGCCTTGGCAAACCAGTCGCCGGGCTGGTCCATGCGGTCCAAGGTCAGGTCACCAAAGATCGAGGTGTAGTGCTCAAAAGCGGCGGTGATCGCCAACTCATGCAGGTAACCCTTGTCGCTTTTGCTGAAAAATTCTTCGCGCCCTTGTTTGAGGCGTTGCTCAGCACGGGGGCCCCAATGGTTGACAAAGCCTTGCTTTTCCAAGTGGGCGTTGTAAAGCGCATGCAGGTGACGGTGGGTGGCTTCTTGACCTACAAAGCCCTTGGCAATTTGCTTGAGCTCGGCGTTTTCTGGGGTATCGGGCAGGTTCTTCGCCCCGTTTTTGACCGCGTCGATGAAGGACTGCTCTCCGACTGGAAAGCTCATCGAAAGTGCGTTCGCATAGGCTGTTAAAAACGCGTCGCCACCGTTCCAGTGGCGAGAAAAACCTTGGCTCAGGTCCACACTCAGGCGACGGACGGTCAATTCGGTGGGGGCAGCGGGTGTGCTCATGGCGTGCTTTGTAAGTGATCAGACAGAATATGAGCATTGTTCAGGTTTTGCAAAGACCTTGCAACTCGCGATCTGCTCATATTTTTTGAAGGGCTTTTTCATGGCCACTACCAAACCCAGCAAGACACCAACCCAGCCGCAAGCCATAGCCAGCCTGCGTCGCCAGCCCTCGCAAGCCAGGGCGCAGCAAACCATGCAAACCTTGTTCAAGGCGGCTGCTCAGATTTTGGACAAAGAAGGCGAGGCCGGTTTGACCACCAACAAAGTTGCCGCAGCTGCCGGTTTTTCGATCGGCACGCTCTACCAGTACTTTCCCAGCAAAGAGGTGCTGGTGCGTGCCATGGCGGCCAAAGGGCAGGGCATGGTGCTCCAGGAGTTGGGGCGCTACCTGAGTGAGCTGGAGAACTTGCCCGATGTGCGCGAATTGGACGGACGCGATCTGTTGGCCAAAGCCATTCGCATCTTGGTGCGGGGTTTTGCGACGGGCAAGGGCCTCAGCCAAAGCCTGATTCACCTGTGCTGGACGCTGGAAAAACCTGAAGAAACGGCCAGCGCGGTGCGACAGGTGGCCGATCGTCTGGCCATCTTTTTTGAGCGGATTGACCACCCTGCCCTGCAAACGCCCAGCACGGCCCAAATGTTTGTGCTGACCCGCTCGGTGATCGGCACCTTGCGCAGTGCCAGTCTGGAAAAGTCACCCCTGTTGGGTAGTTCCGCGTTTGAGCAGGCGTTGACCCAAATGGTTTGGGCTTTGCTGGCCAGGCCTGAGGCCGATCAAGCGGCCGGTTTGACTTTGGGCGCTCGTCCCATCAAATAGAACTCGGGGTTGGGCATCATGCCGCTGAAGCTGGCCATGCGGTTGGAGAGGCCAAAGAAAGCGGTGATGGCTGCGATGTCCCAGATGTCCTCGTCGTCAAAGCCGTGGGCGTGCAAGGCCGCAAAATCTGAATCTTCCACCTGATCGGAGTGGTTGCAGACTTTGAGCGCGAAGTCCAGCATGGCGCGCTGGCGGGGACTGATGTCGGCTTTGCGGTGGTTGATGGCGACCTGGTCAGCCACCAGTGGTTTTTTCTCGTAAATGCGCAAGATAGCGCCGTGCGCCACCACGCAATACAGGCAGTTGTTGGCCGCGCTGGTGGTGGTCACGATCATCTCGCGCTCGCCTTTGGTCAGGCCACTCTCGCGCCCCACCGACTCCGGCACCATCAGTGCGTCGTGGTACGCAAAAAACGCACGCCACTCGGCCGGGCGGCGGGCAAAGGCCAAAAACACGTTGGGCACAAAACCGGCTTTCTCTTGCACTTCCAGCACTTTGGCGCGGATGTCGTCGGGCAGGTCTTTGATTTCGGGTGCGGGGTAGCGAGGGGTGTGGGTCGTGGGGGTGGGTGTGCTCATGGTGTCTCCTGGTGGGCCTGCCTTTGATTATGCTCAAGGCTTTTACAGGAGCCTGTCATGTCCCAAACACCTTCAACTTCAGCCATTGAGCAAGCCCGAGACGCCCGCCCCAACGATGCGGCCTTCCAGGCGGGCCTGACCACCCGTACCCAGGTCATGGGCCCCGCCTATGTGGAGCGCGCTTTGGGCGCGGCCACCGACTACACCATGCCCATGCAAGAGTTCATCACGGCCAACGCCTGGGGCAACGTGTGGCAACGCCCGGGCCTGGAACTGAAAACCCGCAGCCTGATCACCGTGGCCATGCTGGCGGCGCAGGGCAAGCAGCATGAACTCAAGGCCCATGTGCGCGGCGCCATCCACAACGGGGCTACGCCCGAAGAGCTGCGCGAAGTGATGCTGCATGCCACCGTGTACTGTGGCTTCCCCACCGCCATCGATGCGTTTCGCAGCGTGACCGAAGTGGTTGAATCGATGGCTTGATTTGGCGATCAGTTGGCCCGCGCCACCCAGACCGTGGCGCCTTGCGGGCCATACAGCTCGGCATGGGCCACGTTGCGTGCCAGCCTGAAAAAGTCCCCTGCCTTGAGGTGTTTGACGTCGTCGCCTACGGTCAGCCAGTATTCGCCCTGAACTACATAAGCGCTCACGTCAAAAGGGTGGGTGTGGGTGTCGAGTTTCAGGTTGGCGTCCCATTGGCGCACCAAAATTTCGTCAAAGCCCTCGTCCATGGATTGGGCGGTGAAGGATTCCAAGGTCGGTGTGGTCATGTGTGCTTCCTGATCATTTGCCATTGATGGCGAGCAGTTCGACTTCGAACATCAAAGTCGCGTTGGGTGGGATCACGCCGCCTGCGCCTCGTTCTCCGTAGGCGGTGGCGGGCGGGCAAGTCAATTTAGCGCTGCCGCCCACTTTCATCATTTGGACGCCCTCGGTCCAGCAGGGAATCACCCGGTTCAGGGGAAATTCAATCGCCTCGTTGCGCTTGTACGAGCTGTCAAACTCTTTGCCATCGGGCAGCGTACCCCGGTAGTGCACTTTCACTTTGTCCGAGGCTTTGGGGCTGGCGCCCGTGCCCTCTTTGAGGGCGCGGTAAACCATGCCCGAGGGGGTGAGTCTGGCCCCCGCTTCTTGGGCTGCTGCGGCAGTGACCGCATTGGAAGCCCAGACCGGTGAAGCGCTCAAAAGACAGAGAGTCAGGCTGCTGAGGGTGAAAAAGGTTTTCATAGCAAGTGGGGCAGGGTGGGTTGAATTGCGAGAGCTTAGCCAAAAGAATGTTCTTGTGCCAACTGCCCCAGTCGCGCGGTGATGCTGCGGAACTCGGCCACCGTTTGATCGATGATCTGTTTCGCCGTCAGGACTTGGTGAACCAAGCCAGCCGATTGGCCAGCCAAGGCGGGCGCGGCGTTCATGTTGCCGCCAAAGTAGACCTCTTGGATGCCCTGAAACGCGTCAGGCCCCATCAGGCCAGCTTCGTGCAGGCTCTGGGTGAAAGGGGCTTTCAGGGCGCGAATACAGGGCGACGATTTGGTGTTGAGCATGTAAGTGCCGGTGGTGCTGGCGTCCAAGATGGCTTGTTTGTAGTGCGCGTGCACCGGGCTTTCGGCACTGGCTACAAACCGGGTGCCCATTTGAATGGCCTCGGCCCCGAGTGCAAAGGCGGCGGCCATGCCGCGCCCGTCCACGATGCCGCCTGCGGCAATCAGGGGCAGGTCGGTCTTTTCACGAATGGCTTGCAAAAGCACCAGGGTACTGACTTCCTCCGGGTTTTTGAAGCCACCCCCTTCAGAGCCTTCCACCACCAAGCCGTCTACGCCTGCATCGGCGCACTTGAGGGCAGCCTCCAAGGTCGGCACGGCGTGGTAGACAGCGATGCCCGCCGATTGCAGCGGCGCGACAAATTTGGCTGGACTGCCGGCGGACGTGGTGACAAACCGCACGCCTGATTCGCAGACAAAGCGCAGCATGGCGTCGTCTTTCAAAAACCGGATCGGCAGGTTGACGCCAAAAGGTAAACCCGTTTGGCGCATGGTCAAGATTTCACGTTGGCAGTTTTCGGTTTCACCCGAGGAGGTCTCGATGATCCCCAAGCCGCCAGCCCGAGACACCGCCGAGGCCAAAGCGCTTCTGGCAATCCAGCCCATGGGCGCTTGCAAGATGGGGTAGGTGGCCCCGGTTTGGGCTAAAACGCGGTTCATGTTCGGGCCTTGGCTGTGAAAAAGCCCATGATACGGCTCTTGGCATGCCGGTACAGTCGCCAAGCTGTCGCAGATTGCGCTGGGCTTTGCCTAAACTCGCAGCTTGTTCATTTGAAAGGTTTGGTCATGGCTTTGACCTTGTTTGCTTTTGACACCCCTAATGCTCGAAAGGTCACTGTGGCCTTGGAAGAAATGGGCCTGAGTTATGCGGTGCAGGTGGTCGACATCACGCGCGATGAGCAATTTGCGCCTGATTTTTTGAAAATCAGCCCGAACAACAAAATTCCGGCCTTGGTCGATACCGATGGTTTCGATGGGCAAACTCAAACGGTCTTTGAATCGGGTGCCATCCTGATTTATTTGGCCGAGAAAACCGGGCAATTTTTACCCTCCCGTGGTGCTGGCCGCGTGGCCGCGCTGGAGTGGTTGATGTTTCAGATGGGGGGCTTTGGCCCCGCACCGGGCCAGGTCCACCACTTTGTGGCTTTGAAGGACGAGACTGACAAGCGTTATGGCTTGCAGCGTTTCATGGCCGAAACCCTGCGCCTTTATGGCGTGATGGACCGCCGTTTGGCTGAGCAGCCGTTTTTTGCGGGTGATTTGTCGATCGCTGACTTTGCCATTTTGGGTTGGGTGTGGCGCCACCCGCGTCACCAGGTCGATTTGGCGCAGTTTCCACATGTTCAGCGTTGGTACCAAAGTTTGATGGCCCGGCCAGCCGTACAAAAGGGCTTTGCTGTGGCCTTGCGCCGCGATTGATACAGACTTAAGACTCGTCCAGGCCTAGTTCAAGGGAAGTGCGTGTGCATGAGCATTTCGCCCTCTAAGTGCTCAGCTTGGGCTCAACGACCCATTCTTGTGGCTTAATATCGTTTTGCATTTTTTATCCGGAGCCACAGATGGGCAACAAAATCGTCACCGAAGCAGATCGTAAATTCACCCCTCCACTGCCAACATTGCCAGGCGTGACCTTGCGCACAGGCGGTCGCGGTCAGCGCGTCAGCCTTGAGCGCGGCGTGGCCACACGCAGCAAAAAGAACCCCGGTAAGCGCTCCTCAAAAGGCGGTTGATCGCGGTACGCTCGGCACCATGCCGGTGCCAGTGCCCAGCCACTGAGCAACTCAGTGGCTTTTTTTTCGACTTTTTGGCGTGCTTTGGGCCAGGCCAAACGGGTCATATCAAGGAGAGCTGAATGTTGATTTCTTATGGTGCCGTGTTGGTGGCAGGCCTCATGCCGGTGGTGTGTGCAGGCATCGCCAAATCAGGTTTCAAGGGTTACGACAACAGCGACCCCCGCGCTTGGCTGTCCCGTCAGACCGGCTTCAGGGCCCGTGCTAACGCTGCTCAAGCCAATTGTTTCGAGGCCTTTCCATTTTTTGCAGTCGGTGTGGTTTTGGCGCTGCTCACCGGGGTAGAACCCGACTGGGTGGATGCGTTGGCCTCGCTGTTCATCGCTTTGCGGGTGGCCTATGTTTTCTTTTATGTGACCGACAAAGCCAAATGGCGCACCATGGTGTGGTCTGGGGCTTATGTGGTGGTTCTGGCACTGTTCGCCATGGCGATGCTGAATTTGCACCCAGGGTGATGCCAAAAAGCCTGGTTAACAAGGCACAATAAGACCTCTGCCCCGGTGGTGAAACTGGTAGACACACCGGACTTAAAATCCGTTGCTTCCGTAACAGGGGCGTACCGGTTCGATTCCGGTTCGGGGCACCAATGTACTCTAAGCACCATCATGACCCAAGACAACGCAGCGCTTGAAATTCACGTGCATGGTGATGTGCCCATCAAAACCGGCACCGACACCGCTGCCATTCAAGAGGCCTTGAAGCCTTTGTGGCGCTATGCCGGCGCGCGCAGTTTGGTAGAAGGCGCGATCAGCCTCTACGAAGAAGAGCCAGGCATCCGTTTTGACCCAGCCACCAACCGCTTGCAACTGTGCTGGACGGTTCGGGGTGACGAAGATTTTCGTCTGGTCATGGACGACCTGTGCATGAACCTCAACGAATTGTCTGCAGCGGGCACCCAAATTGAGGTGACTTTTTACGACACCGAGTTCGACGACGAAGACGAGGCCAATGGGGCCGAGTCGCGCGACGATTTTGTGATGCTGTTTGTCGGTCCTGACCCAGGGGCCATCATGCAAGCACAGCGCGATTTGCTGGTGCACGATGTCGTCAACATGATGGAGCGTCATTTTGATGGCGCCGAGTTGTCGGGTGTGGTGGCTGAAATCGACAAGTTGTTCGGTTTGCGATTTGACAGCTTGGTCAGCTCACTTGATATTGGCAAGCCACCACGCGGCCCCGGTGGTGGCAACGGCCACGGCGGAGGTGGTCGCCGTCCACGCCACTTGCACTGATTGGAGCCGCCCGATGAATGCCTCAGGTCTTCGTTCTGCACTCAATCCAGGCGTGCGTTTGCGCGAGGTCTTTGGCTGGGCCATGTACGATTTTGCCAACTCGGGCTACTCCACGGTGGTCATCACAGCGGTGTTTGCCGCTTACTTTGTGGGTGGCGTTGCCGACGGAGCCGACTGGGCCACTTTGGCTTGGACTTCTGGCCTGAGCCTTTCTTATTTGGTGGTCATGTTGACCATGCCCGGTTTGGGCGCCTGGGCCGACCGGGTGGCGGGCAAAAAACGCATGTTGATGTGGGTCACCGCCGGTTGCGTACTCAGCACGGCGGCCTTGTCTCTGGTGGGGCCCGGCCAAGTGGCGCTGGGTTTGTTCATCCTGGTACTGTCCAACACCTTCTTTTCTTATGGCGAGTCGCTGACTGCCTCGTTTTTGCCTGAACTGGCCAAGCCCCATGCCATGGGCCGCGTCAGCGGCTGGGGCTGGTCTTTGGGCTACATCGGCGGCATGCTGACTTTGGGTATTTGCTTGGCTTATGTGCTGGCGGCGCAAGCGCGAGGCGAGTCGGGCTCGCAGTTTGTGCCGGTGACCATGTGGATCACAGCGGCCATGTACGGCGCTGCGGCTCTGGTGACTTTCTCCTTGCTGCGCGAGCACACGCCGCCGCAACCGAATGCCCCGGCGGTGTCGGTCGTTCAAAGTTTGCGTGGCCTGCGCCAGACATTGCGTGATGCCATGCCCTACCAAGACTTCACCCGTTTGCTGGCCTGTGCGGTGGCTTACCAGGGCGGGGTGGCCGTGGCCATCACGCTGGCGGCCATTTATGCCGAGCAGGTGATTGGTTTTCAGCCGCAAGAGACCATGGTGCTGATCTTTGTGCTAAATCTGGCGGCTTTTGCCGGTGCTTTGTTGTTGGGTTACGTGCAAGACCGCGTGGGCCACAAGCTGACTTTGTCCCTGACTTTGCTGGGTTGGGTGGCGACCTGTTTCATCGCGGCTTTGTCGACCGACAAGGCCACGTTTTGGTGGGCTGCAGCCATTGCTGGTTTTTGCATGGGCTCCAGCCAGTCTTCGGGCCGTGCCATGGCGGGCTTGATGGTGCCAGCCCACCGTTTGGGTGAGTTTTTTGGTTTGTGGACCTTTGCCATTCGATTGGCCAGCATCCTCGGGCCGCTGATGTACGGCCTGATCACTTGGTTGAGCGACGGCAACCAGCGTTTGGCGATCGGGGCGACCTCCTTGCTTTTCATTTTGGGCTTGCTGCTCTTGATGCCCGTGGACGTTGAGCGCGGCCGCTTGGCGGCGCAAAAGTCCGCCTGACGATTCAGGCTTGCAGTGTGGCAGGAACTGCTTGGCACAACTCAGGCGGCAAACCCAACCAACGCATCGCAGCGGCTTGCAGGCCTTGCAAGTCACCCGTGGTCAACAAGCGCATGGACTGCGAAGCCTCAAGGGGAGCTGCCGTGTTCAGCCCATCAGCCGCAGCCAACAAACGCTGCGTTTGACGCGCCACCGCCTCGCCTGTCGAAAGCAGTTGCACATCGGTTCCGAGCAGTTGGCGCAAATCGTTTTCGACAAACACATAGTGGGTGCAACCCAGCACCAAGGTGTCGATGGCGTGAGACCCGGAACCAAAGAGGCCCATGGCTTGGGTATAAGTCTGCAGCAAGTGCGAGATTTGCGCTTGCGCAGCCTCCGCTTGATCGGGCAGGGTGCTTTGCTCGATGGCCAAGGCCAAGCCGTTACAGGCCTGAACCACAAAATGCGCCTCGCCTTGCACACTGGCCAACAGGCGAGCGAATTTGTCACTGCCCACCGTGCCCCGTGTCGCGATCACGCCGATATGGCCTGTTCGGCTCAGGGCCAAGGCTGGTTTGAGTGCGGGCTCGACACCGACCAGAGGCAGTTGGGGGTACTGAGCACGCAGTGCGTGGATGGCTGCAGCGGTGGCGGTGTTACAGGCCACCACCAGTGCTTTGATTTGGTATTGCGCCAGCAAATGCTTGGCAATCGTTTGGGTCCGCTGGCTGACAAAGGCCTCGGTTTTTTCCCCATAGGGCGCATGTGCACTGTCGGCCAGATAAACAAAGCGTTCGTGTGGCAGTGCCTTTTGCAAGGCCCGCAGCACACTCAGGCCGCCAATGCCGCTGTCAAAAACGCCAATGGGGGCGTTCACGTTCAGCCGGCGTTGACGCCAATGCCTTTGAACTCGCCGGTGGCGATGCGCTTTTGCCATTCAGCGGGGCCGGTGGTGTGGGCACTGGTGCCGCCCGCATCGACCGCGACGGTGACAGGCATGTCGACCACGTCGAACTCGTAGATGGCTTCCATGCCCATGTCGGCAAAGCCCACCACCTTGGCGTGCTTGATGGCTTTGGACACGAGGTAGGCTGCGCCGCCCACTGCCATCAGGTAAGCGCTCTTGTGCTTTTTGATGGCTTCAATGGCGACCGGGCCGCGCTCGGCTTTGCCGATCATGGCGATCAGGCCGGTTTGGGCCAGCATCATTTCTGTGAAACCGTCCATGCGGGTGGATGTAGTCGGGCCGGCGGGGCCCACGGCTTCGTCCCCGACAGGGTCGACCGGACCCACGTAGTAGATCACCCGGTTGGTGAAATCCACCGGCAGTTTCTCGCCTTTGGCCAGCATGTCTTGAATGCGTTTATGAGCAGCGTCTCGGCCAGTGAGCATCTTGCCGTTGAGCAAGAGCGTTTGGCCAGGTTTCCAGCTGGCCACTTCGGCAGGCGTCAAAGCGTTCAGGTCGACGCGTTTGCTTTTCTCGGTGTCGGCCGTCCAGTTGACGTTGGGCCACAGGTCGAGCGAAGGCGCCTCCAGGTAAGTGGGGCCAGAGCCGTCGAGCACAAAGTGGGCGTGGCGCGTGGCAGCGCAGTTGGGGATCATGGCCACAGGCTTGCTGGCCGCGTGGGTGGGGTACATCTTGATCTTCACGTCCAGCACGGTGGTCAGGCCACCCAAGCCTTGTGCGCCAATGCCCAGAGCGTTGACCTTGTGGTAAAGCTCAAGGCGCATTTCTTCGACTTGGTCGAGTTTTTCGCCTTGGCTGGATTTTTCGAGCAGCTGGTACATGTCCAGGTCGTCCATCAGGCTTTCCTTGGCCAAGAGCACAGCTTTTTCGGCAGTGCCGCCGATGCCAATGCCCAGCATGCCGGGCGGGCACCAGCCTGCGCCCATGGTGGGCACGGTTTTCAAAACCCAATCCACGATGCTGTCGCCGGGGTTCAGCATGATCAACTTGGACTTGTTCTCGCTGCCGCCGCCTTTGGCCGCCACGGTCACATGCACATGGTGGCCGGGCACGATCTTGGTGAAGATCACGGCGGGCGTGTTGTCCTTGGTGTTCTTGCGGTTGAAGTGCGGGTCAGAGACGACTGATGCGCGCAGCATGTTGTCCGACTGGTTGTAGCCCCGGCGCACGCCTTCGTTGACAGCGTCTTCCAAGCTGCCCGTAAAACCGTCAAATTTCACGTCCATGCCCACTTCGAGGAATACGTTGACGATGCCGGTGTCTTGGCAAATCGGGCGGTGGCCAATGGCGCTCATCTTGCTGTTGGTCAAAATTTGCGCAATCGCGTCCTTGGCGGCGGGGCTTTGTTCGCGTGCATAGGCGCTGGCCAAATGAGAAATGAAGTCGGCCGGGTGGTAGTAGCTGATGTACTGCAGGGCTGCAGCAATCGATTCGATCAGGTCGGCTTGTTTAATCAGGGTGGTCATGGTGCGAGCGTCAGTGAGGATTCAGAGAAAAACAAGATCAGTGGTCGGCTTTGTCATGGTGAGACATCAGGCGGTCTGCATAGGCAATAGCGATGGCGCTGAACAAGAAGGCAATGTGGATGATGGTTTGCCACATCAATACCTGCTCTGTGTAGTTGGCGGCGTTGATGAAGGTCTTGAGCAAATGGATAGAGCTGATGCCGATGATGGCCGTCGCCAGTTTGACTTTGAGCACTGACGCGTTGACGTGGTCCAGCCATTCGGGTTGATCGGGATGGCCTTCGAGGTTCAAGCGCGAGACAAAGGTTTCATAGCCACCCACAATCACCATGATCAACAGGTTGGAGATCATCACCACGTCAATCAGGCCCAGCACCACCAGCATGATGACCACTTCATTCAGGCCGGTGATGGGGGCATCGGTTTTGTAGCCAATGCTGCCAATCAGGGCTTGCAGCGCGGTTTGGCTGCCAAAGGCCGCTTCCAACAAATGAACCAGTTCGACCCAAAAGTGAAAGACATAGACCGCTTGCGCGGCGATCAAACCCAAATACAGCGGCAATTGCAGCCAGCGACTGGCAAAAATAAAGCTGTTGATGTGGGTAATTGAGGATTTGACAAGGGGGCGTGGCATGATTTTCCAATTTTGAGGTTCACAAAGCGTCGCTTCATGCAACCCGTAATTTTAGGCTGAAGAGCCTGTATCTGAGCTTGCGGATGTGCAAGTTTGATGTCAGTCAGTGCTTTGTAAGAGCCAAGAACGACATTTGCCCCAGTTTAAAATTTGACTTGATCCACAGGAGACAGACGCCATGAGCAGCCCCATTTACCAACCCAGCGCCGAATTCGTCAAAAACGCCCACATTTCGGGCATGCCCGCATATGAGGCGCTTTGTAAAGAAGCCGAAACCGATTACGAAGGCTATTGGGCCCGTCTGGCCAAAGAGCTGATCACATGGAAAACCCCCTTCACCAAGGTGCTGGACGAGTCCAACGCCCCTTTCTTCAAGTGGTTTGAAGACGGCACGCTGAACGCCTCTTACAACTGCTTGGACCGCAACGTCGAAAAAGGCTTGGGTGACAAGACCGCCATCATTTTTGAAGCCGACGGCGGCGAAGTCACCAAGGTCACTTACAGCCAGTTGCTGGCCAAGACCTGCCAGTACGCCAACGCCTTGAAGAGCCTGGGCATCAAAAAGGGTGACCGCGTGGTCATCTACATCTCCATGTCCATCGACGGCGTGGCCGCCATGCAAGCCTGCGCCCGCATCGGCGCCACCCACTCGGTGGTGTTCGGTGGTTTTTCTGCCCAGTCGCTGCGCGACCGCATCGAAGACACCGGCGCTATGGCCGTCATCACCGCCGACAACCAAGTGCGCGGTGGCAAATTGCTGCCCCTCAAATCCATCGTGGACGACGCCATCAATTTGGGCGGCTGCGGCTCCATCAAGAACGTCCTTGTGGTCAAGCGCTCGGGCGCTGACATCGCCATGACCGCTGGTCGTGACGTGTGGATGGCCGAGTTGGCCGACCAGCAAGCCACCACCTGCGAGCCCGAGTGGGTCGGTGCCGAGCACCCCCTGTTCTTGCTCTATACCTCCGGCTCCACCGGCAAACCCAAAGGTGTGCAACACAGCACCGGTGGTTATTTGCTGCACGCAGCCTTGACCACCCAATGGACCTTTGACTTGAAAGCCGACGACGTGTTCTGGTGCACCGCCGACATCGGTTGGGTCACGGGCCACACCTACATCACCTACGGCCCCTTGGCTTTGGGCGGCACTGAGATCGTGTTCGAGGGCGTGCCCACCTACCCCGATGCTGGACGTTTCTGGAAGATGATCCAAGACCACAAGGTCTCGATCTTCTACACCGCGCCCACCGCCATTCGCTCGCTCATCAAGGCCGCGGAAGCCAACGACGCTGTGCACCCCAAGAGCTACAACTTGTCGAGCCTGCGCCTGTTGGGCTCGGTTGGCGAGCCGATCAACCCCGCCGCGTGGGAGTGGTACCACAAGCATGTGGGTGGCGGCAATTGCCCCATCGTCGACACCTTCTGGCAAACCGAGACCGGCGGTCACATGATCACGCCGCTGCCTGGTGCCACCCCCATGGTGCCCGGCTCTTGCACACTGCCTTTCCCCGGCATCCAGGCCGCCATCGTGGACGAGACCGGCAAAGACATGCCCAATGGCCAAGGCGGTATCTTGGTCGTCAAGCGCCCATGGCCTTCCATGATTCGCACGATTTGGGGCGACCCTGAGCGCTTCAAGAAGAGCTACTACCCAGAAGACTTCAAGGGCAAGTACTACTTGGCAGGCGATGGTTCAATCCGTGACGCAAAGACCGGTTACTTCACCATCACCGGTCGCATCGACGACGTGCTCAACGTCTCCGGTCACCGCATGGGTACGATGGAAATCGAATCGGCCTTGGTCAGTTGCACCGAGTTGGTGGCCGAAGCCGCCGTGGTGGGCCGTCCTGATGACACCACGGGTGAGGCGATTTGCGCCTTTGTGGTGCTCAAGCGTTCGTTGCCCAACACCGACGAAGGCAAGGCCATTGCCAAGCAACTGCGAGACCACATTGCCAAGGAAATTGGCCCGATCGCCAAGCCCAAAGACATCCGCTTTGGCGAGAACTTGCCCAAGACCCGTTCGGGCAAGATCATGCGCCGCTTGCTGCGCTCCTTGGCCAAAGGCGAAGAGATCACGCAAGACATCTCGACATTGGAAAACCCAGCCATTTTGGGTCAGCTGGGTCAGGCTTACTGATCGGATCCGATCGGTCAAGGGCTTGCTGCCCTTGGCAGCGATGCCAAACAAAAGGCAGCCTCGGCTGCCGTTTGTCATGGTGCTGACCCGCGTCAGGTTTTCATGGCCAAGCCCAAACGCTCGATGGTCGCTTTTTCGGACTGGAACATGTTGTTGATGAACCGGGTGTATTCCTCGGTGCCCATGTAGATCACTGACTGGTCGTACTTGTCGAAGCTGGCCAGCACGGCTGGGTCTTGCAGCGTGCTTCTGAAGGCGTCGTGCAGGCGTTTGACCACGGCCGGGTCCATGCCCTTGGGGCCGCCGATGCCAAAGGGCGAGTCGGACACCGTGTCGAAACCGAGTTCGTTGAGGGTGGGCACGTTGGGCCAACGCTTGGTGCGTTTGCTGCCATAGGTGGCCAACAAGCGCATGGTGCCCGCTTCGACCTGTGGGGCCCAGCCTGTGGCATCGCTGTGTGACATGACATGGCCGCCCAACACCGCTTGCACGCCATCGGCGCTGCCTTTGAAGGGAATGTGGGTGACGTCGATCTTGGCTTTGCTGGCAAATTCTGCAAAGGCCAGGTGCGGCGTGGTGCCGTTGCCCGTGGAGCCATAGGTGAACTTGCCCGGGTTGGCTCGGGCAAAAGCCACCAAGTCGGCAATAGACTTGATGGGCGAATCGGCCCTGACCACCACGCCAAAGGTGTAGCCGGTCAGGCAGGCGATGTAGGTGAAGTCTTTGAGCGGGTCGAACTGCATTTTTTGCATGTGCGGCAGACGCGCGACGCCGATGGTGATTTGCGACAGTGTGTAGCCGTCGGGTTGGGCGCGAACCAGTTCGTTGGGGCCGAGCATGCCGCTGGCGCCGGGTTTGTTTTCGATGACCACTTGCACGCCCAGAGCCTTGGTGGCGCTCTCGGCCAAAGCACGCATGACGGCGTCCGTAGAGCCGCCCGCAGGCCATGGGCAGATCAGCTTGATGGGCCTGGCTGGAAAGGCCTGGGCTTGCGCCAGGGTGGGAAATGCGACCGTGACTGCGGCGGCGGCGGTGGCCTGAACAAAGCTGCGTCGTGATGTGTCTTGGGTTTTCAAATTGCTCTCCTTTTTCAAATGGATCATCCCATTGAAAAGCAAGACCGCTTAATCAGCAAGGGGGCAAACCTGCAGCCAGGTCGGCAGCGGGTCGCTTGCGTGACTGGCCAAGGACTACACCCCTCGGCGCGTGTTCAGTCGCCCATCACCACGCCCTCGCGCCGGGGGTCGGCTCCGCCGAACCAGCCGCTTGGCGTGCGTTCAATGGCTTGCAGGCCGCTGGTCATGTCGATCTCCAACACATCGTGGCCTCGGGCTTTGAGGGCTTCGACCGTGGTTCGGTCAAATCGCTTGGCTTCCAGAAAGGAGGGGCCGTTCAGCGTGCCAAAGTTAGGCAGGTCGATGGCTTGCTGGGCGTTCAGGCCCCAGTGCAAAGTGCCCACGAGCAGCTTGGCCGTGTAATGGATGATGAAGGCACCACCCGGGCTGCCACCGCTCATGAGCAGTTGGCCTGTGGCTTTGTCAAACACCAGGGTGGGTGACATCGAAGAGCGCGGGCGCTTGCCGGGCTCGACGCGGTTGGCGATCGGACGGCCCTGCGCGTCTCTTGGGGACAAGCTGAAGTCGGTCAACTCGTTGTTGAGCAAAAAACCGCCTTGGCGCGCGGGGTCGGTGGTCACCATGCGGCGCGCTCCGAAAGCGGCTTCGATGGTGCTGGTCATGGCCACGGCGCGTCCTTGCGCATCCACCACGCTGATGTGGCTGGTGCCGTATTCGGTTTGAGTGGGCATGGGGGCAAAGCTGCTTTGGCTGGTGCCCGGTTGTCCGGGCTTGGCCACTTTCATGGACTGGTGGCCAATCCCTTGGCTGCGTTGGCGCAGGTAGTCAGGCGCCAGCAGGCTGCGCCAGTCGCCGCCCGGGGCAGGCACAAAATCCGGGTCGGCCAGGTACTGCGCCCGGTCGGCAAAAGCCAGGCGCGAGGCCTCGGTGTAGCGGTGCAAAAAATCGGGCGAGGGCAAACCACCCACCAGCTCGGGGCCCTGCGGCTGGGTGTGGGCCAGCAGCCCCAAGATTTGCCCGATGGCGATGTGCCCAGACGATGGCGGGGGAAAGCCGCAGACGCGGACCTCGCGTGCAGGCGCCGGGTGTTCAAAGCACAAGGCTTGTCTTTCCTTGGGCTGATAACTCGCCAAGTCTTGCAGGCTCAAGGTGCCGGGGCGGGGTGCTTGCGCTGTGCGTGCCACCATGGCCTCGGCCACCGGTCCTTCATGCAAGGCGCGGCTACCCTCTGTGGCAATGCGTCTGAGCACATGGGCGTATTCGGGGTTGCGCAGCACATGGCCCACGGGCCAAGCTTGCCCTTGGGCGTTGTAGAAAAAACGCAAAGCCAGTGGGTCTTTTTTCAGGTGGGGGTCGGCCTGCAGCAGGGTGTGCAAGCGGGGGCTGACCCGAAAGCCTTGCTCGGCCAGCGTGATGGCGGGCGCCAACAGCTGCGCCCAAGGCAAGCGGCCGTGTTGGCGGTGCGCCGCCTCCAGCATGCGCACCACGCCGGGCACGCCCACCGAATGGCCGCTTTGTACGGCTTCGTCAAACGGCAGCGGTTTGCCCTGGTCCATGAACATATCGCCCCGGGCGCCAGCAGGTGCGGTTTCGCGCCCGTCGTGCGCCGTGACTTTTTGGCCATCAAAGTGCAACAGAAACGCGCCGCCGCCAATGCCGCTCGACTGCGGCTCCACCAGGCCCAACACCATTTGCACGGCAATGGCCGCATCCAGCGCTGAGCCGCCCGCGCGAAGCACCTGGTGCCCCGCATCGGTGGCCAGCGGGTTGGCGGCGGCCACCGCCTGGCGCGAGAAGGCCCAGCCGGGTTTGGCGCTGCGGCCACTGGCCGCTTCGGGTTGAACGACAAGATCGGGCACGCTGTAGCGCAAGGCGTTGGCGGGTGTTGGTGATGTGGGCCCGGACGCGCAGGCGCTCAACAGCGTCAGCACGATCAGGCTCCAAGGTAAGTGTGTGTTCATGTGTCGTAACTCTTCTCAGCATGCTAGCGGCATTGGAGGTCAGCACCAAGTGATCCGATGGCAAGAATTTTGTCAAGGTTTACAGGTCAATAGTGGGTATCAATGTATTCATAATTGCCTCGTCAATTTTGAATTTTGCTTCGAGGCGTTGATCCGATCAGCCATCAGGTGAACGCCAGTTTTGAGCTATTCGTAAAGTCATGATTTACAGTTTATGATCCTGAGCATCCGACACAAAGGTCTTGAGCTTTATTTCAAGACGGGTCGCATGTCTGGCATCCAGGCCATTCATGCCAAGCGTTTGCGTGAATTGCTTACCGCGCTGAACGTGGCGCAAGGCCCGACTGACTTGAATCGCCCGTCATGGCGTTTGCATGTTTTGACGGGAGACCGGTCCGGTTTTCATGCTGTGACGGTTCAGGCCAACTGGCGGCTGAACTTACGGTTTGTGGGGCAAGACGTTGAATTGCTGGATTCTTTGGACTACCACTGAAAGGCCAACCATGAAGATGCACAACCCGGCCCACCCCGGTGAAATGCTGGCTGGCTGGCTGGAAGACTTGAACACGAGCGTGACCGCTTTTGCAGGTCATTTGGGCATCAGCCGTGTGATGCTGTCCCGTGTACTGCATGGCCATGCGGCGGTAACGGCCGATATGGATGTGAGGCTCTCCGAGGCTTTGGGCACCAACCCAGGGTATTGGCTGGCTTTGCAAACCCAGAGTGATTTGTGGAAAGCCATGGAGCGGGCCAAGGAGCGCCCACCCATTGGGCGCATGCCTTTGCCGCTGGGCTTGGCGGTCGACTGAGGGTTAAATTGGGTATTCCACTCAAAATTTTTGTGAATGTTGGAGCGCCACTTTAAGTTGAGGCAAAAGCCGAAGTGCCTCCATCTCGCCTGACTGCCTGGCCATTCTGAAAAAAGCGGGTGTGGGGCGGGTGGCAAAACCCATGTCGGGGTGGATCACAAAATCAGCGTGTTGCAGTCCCGGGTCGATGCGTGCGCGTCTGCGGGCTTCGCGTTCCAGGCGTGCGGCTGATGTGCCGTCAGGTGCGTTGCCCGGGCGGGCGGTCACGTCGACGGCGATGACAAACTTGGCGCCAGCTTGGCGGGCGGCGCGAACCGCCACTGGCAAGGACTCGTCACCGTCTTCATATCCTCGGGGGCCGCCGCTGCCAAGCACCAGCGCCACACGCGGTGCGGGCGAGATAGCGGGCACGGCGCTCAGGGCCACGGGGCTGTTGGGTTGTGCGTGGTTGAACTGGGCGCAGGCCGCGGAGGTCCCCGCGGCGATGAGCAGGGCGGCCAAGCCCCAGCGGCGGTGTGATTCAGCCTTCATGGCGGTCCTTGGCCGATGCCGGGCTGGCTGGGGAGGCCTGGGCCGGGCCGTGGGTCAAGGCGGTCTTCATCATGCCCATCAAGTAGGGCTCGGCCATTTCAGAAACACCGGGTGAGAGCATCAGGTGATGCATGACGTTGGCCTGCTGGATGCTGGCCATGCCGTGCAGGGCTGACCAAATGAACAGGGCTTGCAACTCCGCTTGGGCCAACAAGGCCAGCATGTCACTCTGTTTTGTGTCTGCGCGCTGTTGCAATTGCTGCTGCAAATGGTGACGCAACAGGTCAAAAGCATGCACCGCATGGCGCACCAATTCGGGATGGGCTGCAGGCTTGGGCCAGGGTATACCGAACATCAGTCGGTATTCCAGCGGGTGTTCTGCAGCGAAAAGCATGTAGGCCTGGCCCATGCCCAGCAGTGCATCGCTGGCATGGGCTTTGGAGGCTTGGTCCAAAAAAGCGGCGAAATCCTCAAAGCACCTCTGCATGATTGCCGCCAGCAAGTGGTCCCTGCTGGGGTAGTGCCGGTAGGGCGCTTGGTGCGACACACCGAGTTTGCGCGCCACATCGCGCAGGCTCAGGCCTTCCACGCCTTGCTCGGCAATCACCTCGCGGGCCGCTTGGATGCAGGCTTCTTTCAGATCTAGTTCCTGAATGGTTTTGACCATTTGGCCTTTGACTTGGGCTAATGTTGACAGTGTCAACAGTTTAAGCGACACTTGTAGACGGCGTCAACTTTAGGGGCGATCGTGTCGTTTTTAAACACGGTGCAGGGATGGGCCGATTCGGCCTTGGGCTGGCACGGACTGAGTGCATCGCAAAAAACTTTGTGCCTTTATGGTGTTCTGATGGCGGCGGTGCTGTTGCCCACTTATGCGCTGTCTTGGGTCGATGCGCGCACACTGCGCGAGGTGGGCATTTGGGCCAAGCCCATGAAGTTCATGGCAGGCACGGCGCTGTTTGCCTTGACCACCATTTGGTTGACCACGCTGGTGCCCGGTCAGGTAGGCCACGACCCAAGCTTTCAGTGGATCGCTGCTTTGATCATCGTCACCTCTTTGTTCGAAGTGGTGTACATCACATACCAAGCCTCGCTTGGTGAAGGCTCGCACTACAACACGAGCGACCCTGTGCGGGCGATCCTGTTTGGTCTGATGGCTGTTGCTGCGGTGGGCTTGGTGGCATCTCAGGCCTGGCTGGCATGGGTCATTTGGAAAGCTTTGGGGACAACTGTCCTCACGCCCACCCTCTTGGCGGTACTTTTGGGCTTGGTCCTGACCTTTGTGTTGTCCACCGTCAGTGGTTTCATGTTGGGCGGCAGGCAGCCGCCTGCTGGGGTGGGTTGGCCTGTGGTGGGTTGGCACACCTGGCAAGACGTGCGCCCCGCGCATTTTTTGGCCGTTCATGCCCAGCAATTCATCCCACTGTCTGGACTCTTGGCCGAACGCATCGGCGGTCAGGCTGCCATGCCATCTGTGCTGGCTTTCACCAGCGTTTACATCGCGGCTTGGTTCGCCTTGAGTTGGATGGGCATGGTGGCCTGAGTCAGCGGGCCTGCTGGGCGCTCACTTCGGCGCCAAGCGGATCGCGCCGTCCAGACGAATCACCTCGCCGTTGAGCATGTCGTTTTCGATGATGTGCTTGGCCAACTTGGCATAGTCTTGTGGTGTGCCCAAGCGGCTGGGGAAGGGCACGCCAGCGGCCAGCGCGTCTTGCACTTCTTGGGGCATGCCAAACAGCATGGGGGTGCCAAAGATGCCGGGGGCAATGGTCATATTGCGGATGCCGTTGCGCGAGAGGTCGCGGGCAATGGGCAAGGTCATGCCGACCACGCCGCCCTTGGATGCAGCATAGGCCGCCTGGCCAATCTGGCCGTCGTAGGCGGCCACGCTGGCGGTGCTGATCAGCACACCGCGTTCGCCAGTGGCTTCGGGCTCGTTTTTGCTCATGGCTTCCGAGGCCAGGCGGATCATGTTGAAGGTGCCCACCAGGTTGACCATGATGGTCTTGGTGTAGACGGCCAGGTTGTGTGCGCCGTTTTTGCCCACGGTTTTTTCGGCGGGGGCGATGCCCGCGCAGTTGACCAAGCCCACCAACTTGCCCATCGACACAGCTTGAGCCACCACGGCCTGGCCGTCGGCTTCGTTGCTCACATCGCACTTGACGAATGCGCCGCCCAGTTCTTTGGCGATGGCCTCGCCTTTTTCAGCCTGCATGTCGGCGATCACGACCTTGCCGCCATTGGCCGCCAGCATGCGGGCCGTGCCTTCGCCCAAGCCCGATGCGCCGCCGGTGACTATGAAAACTTTGCCTTGTATGTCCATTTCAACTCCTGAATTTGATTGACGTTACGTCAACGTCAATTATGCACAGATGGCCTGCGCAAAAGGACGCCATGCACCCGATCCATTCCGCCATGCCTTACCGATAACACGGTACAGGGCTACCGGCTTTGCTGAATGGATCTGGGCCAAGAGACGGCCTAGCATGGACAACACCCCGGGCCACCGGTCCGGGTGGGTGCATCAACAGGAGAACCGGATGGCTATAGAGCTCAAGTGGGATAAGAACGAATCGGCTTTGTTGCACACCGACAGCAACTGGCGGCGCGCCTGCGATTTGTTGGCCACGGCCGATATACGGGTTGGGGGCGGCAGGCCTTGGGACATGCGGGTGCGCCACCCCGACACCTTTGACCGCATCTTGACGCGCGGCAGTTTGGGTTTGGGCGAAAGCTACATGGATGGCTGGTGGGACTGCGACCATGTGGACGAGTTCATCGCCCGAATCCTCAGGGCGCGGCTGGACGAGCAGGTGGGTCGAGCGGGTTGGTTGTGGGCGTCGCTCAAGGCCCGTTTGACCAACTTGCAATCTCCCCACAGGGCTTGGCAGGTGGGCGAGCTGCATTACGACTTGGGCAACGATTTGTACGAAGCCATGCTCGACCCGTCAATGGCCTACAGCTGTGCTTACTGGCCAGCTGCCCAAACGCTGCAGCAGGCGCAAGAGGCCAAGCTGGAGCTGGTTTGCCAGAAGCTGCAACTTCAGCCTGGCATGACACTGCTGGACATTGGCTGCGGCTGGGGCAGTTTGATGTTGCACGCGGCCAAGCGCCATGGCGTGCACTGTGTGGGTTTGACCATTTCCAAAGAGCAGGCGCGGCTGGGTAACGCCAAAGCGCAGGGCTGGCCGGTGCGCTTCGAGTTGGCTGACTACAGGCAGTTCAACCCCGAGGGGTACCAACGCTTTGACCGCATTGCTTCGGTGGGCATGTTTGAGCATGTGGGCCACAAAAACTACCGCGCCTACTTTGAAATGGCACGGCGCAGCCTGCGCAATGAGGGTTTGTTTTTATTGCATACCATCGGCAAAAACCGGGCAGGTGCGAGCATTGATCCGTGGATTGAAAAATACATCTTTCCTAACGGCGTGCTGCCCGCTGCCTCTGAAATCTCTTTCTATAGCGAAGAGCAGTTCGTCATGGAGGATTGGCACAACTTGGGCGAGGATTACGACAAGACGCTGATGGCTTGGCATGCGCGTTTCGAAGCCGCATGGCCGTTACTTCGGGAACGCTACGGCGAGCGCTTTTACCGCATGTGGCGCTATTACCTGCTGTGTTGTGCAGGCACTTTCCGCTCTCGTGACAACCAGCTGTGGCAGGTGGTCCTGTCTCCTGGCGGACAGGCTGGTGGTTACCGAAGGCCGCTGATGTGAGCGTGCATTCCTGGTGGCGCATGGGGCTCCCGAACATGCTCCAATGCACGGGTCCCATTTTTGTCTTGTGCCCACACACCATGTCCAACCAGCCTTTTGCTTTCACTTCAAATTCCTCACCTGAAGTTTGGCCCCTGTCGGCTCGGTGGTTTCTGGCGCTGGGAGCGATCAGCGCCTGCGCCAGCGTGGTGTTCAGCGCTGCATTTGCACATTTGCCGGTGTTTGCCGGGGGTGTGCCCGCGGCAGTGCAAACCGCATTGAGTCAGCAGCAATTTCATTCGCTGGGATTGTTGTTCACGGGCCTGGCACTCCGGATCGGTGGGCCATGGCGTTGGCTGCAGGCGGCCGGTTGGCTCATGCTGGTCGGTTTGCTCTTGTTCAGCTTCAACCTGTATGCCCGCCATGTGTTCGGTTGGGATGCCATGCGTGCTTGGGTGCCGTGGGGCGGCATGGCTTGGATTTTGGCTTGGCTGAGCTTGGGGTTGGGGTTTTTAAAAACGCCCCGTTCAACAAGGGCTTGATTTGCCCTCTCTCAAGGGTCCGCCCCAATCAGGATGGGTCGGTTCTAAAGGTTTTTCCTATCGGGGCCATAAAAACTACTTATGAGTAGAAACCCTAGGCTGCATTATGATTGCGACCAATGAGTTACCTCATTCGATAGTTTTTTTAAACCACCCATAGGAAACACCATGTCCTCTTTGATCAATACCCAAGTTCAGCCTTTCAAAACCCAAGCTTTCCACAACGGCAAGTTCGTGCAAGTGTCCAACGAAACCCTCAAAGGCGAGTGGTCCGTGCTGATTTTCATGCCTGCAGCCTTCACCTTCAACTGCCCCACAGAAATCGAAGACGCTGCTGACAACTACGCCGAGTTCCAAAAAGCCGGTGCCGAGGTCTACATCGTGACCACCGACACCCACTTCTCGCACAAAGTCTGGCACGAGACATCGCCTGCCGTGGGCAAGGCCAAGTTCCCCTTGGTTGGCGACCCGACACATGCCCTGACACGCGCTTTTGGCGTACACATCGAAGAAGAAGGCTTGGCGCTGCGCGGCACCTTCATCATCAACCCCGAAGGCAAGATCAAGACGGCCGAAGTGCACTCCAACGAGATCGCTCGTGACGTGTCCGAGACCCTGCGCAAGCTCAAAGCAGCTCAGTACACCGCCGCCAACCCTGGCCAAGTGTGCCCCGCCAAGTGGAAAGAAGGCGCCAAGACTTTGGCGCCTTCCATCGACCTGGTCGGCAAGATCTAAATCTCGGGTGCCCTGCTGGTCAGGGCGCTGAGTTCAGCGCATGCGGGCCACAAGCCTGCGTGCCTTGCGCTCAACGAATACACCCAAGTCCCCATGTTCCCTGGCCTGCGCCACAAGTGCGGGTTCATGTTCACTGCACCCTGTAAACCGGAGATCACCATGCTCGACGACACCCTCAAAGCCCAACTTCAGCAATACTTGGGCTTGCTGCGCCAGCCCATTCGCCTGATGGCCTCGCTGGACGACAGCGAGACGGGCGTCGACATGAAGAACCTGCTGGAAACCATTGTCGGTTTGTCTGACAAGGTCAGCCTCGACACTTCGGGCAACGATGCCCGCAAGCCATCTTTTGTGGTGGCGCGTGAAGGTCAAACGCAAGGCGTGCGTTTTGCGGGTTTGCCTTTGGGCCACGAGTTCACATCGCTGGTGCTGGCCCTGCTGTGGACAGGCGGTCATCCGCCCAAGGTCGAGGCTGAAGTCATCGACAGCGTCAAAGTGCTGGAAGGCCACTTCAACTTTGAGGTCTACATGTCGCTGAGCTGCCACAACTGCCCCGACGTGGTGCAGGCTTTGTCGCTGATGGCCATCGTGAACCCGAATGTGAAGACTGTGGTCATCGAGGGCGGTGCCTTCCAAAAGGAAGTGCAAGAGCGCCAGATCATGGCGGTGCCCATGGTCTTCTTGAACGGCCAAGTGTTTGGCTCAGGCCGCATGTCGGTCGAAGAAATCGTGGCCAAGCTCGACACCAACGCCGGTGAGCGCGACGCAGCCAAGTTGACCGCCAAGGACCCCTTCGACGTTTTGATCGTGGGTGGTGGCCCTGCCGGTGCTGCGGCCGCTGTTTATGCGGCCCGAAAAGGCATCCGCGTGGGTGTGGCGGCTGAGCGTTTTGGGGGCCAGACCAACGACACCATGGCCATCGAGAACTACATCTCGGTGCTGGAGACCGATGGTCCCAAGTTTGCGGCGGCTCTGGAAGCCCAAGTGCGCCTCTACGAAGTGGACATCATGAATTTGCAGCGTGCCGAGAAAATCATCCCGGCCACTGTGCCCGGTGGCCTGATCGAGGTGCAAATGGCCAATGGGGGCGCCTTGAAAGCCCGCTCGGTCATCCTGTCGACCGGTGCCCGCTGGCGCAATGTGAACGTGCCCGGCGAAGCCGAGTACAAAAACAAGGGCGTGGCGTATTGCCCACACTGCGACGGTCCGCTGTTCAAGGGCAAGCGCACGGCCGTCATTGGCGGTGGCAACTCCGGCATCGAAGCGGCGATTGACTTGGCGGGCATCGTGGCGCATGTCACGGTGTTTGAATTTGCCGACCAACTCAAAGCCGATGCGGTGCTGGTGAGCAAGCTCAAGAGTTTGCCCAATGTGACGGTGCACACCGGCGCTCAGACCACCGAAATCACCGGTGCCGAAGGCAAGGTCAATGGCATCCGCTACAAGGACCGCACCACGGGTGATGACCACTGGGTGGAGCTCGAAGGCGTGTTTGTTCAGATCGGTCTGGTGCCCAACACCGAATTCCTCAAAGGTACTTTGGAACTGAGCAAGTTTGGCGAGATCGTGGTGGATGCCAAAGGCCACACGAATGTGGCGGGCGTTTTTGCGGCCGGCGACTGCACCACCGTGCCTTACAAGCAAATCGTGATCGCTGCAGGCGAAGGCGCCAAAGCCGCCCTGAGTGCCTTTGACCACCTGATTCGCTTGCCATCGGTGCCCGCTGAGGTGGCCGAAGCCGCCGTGGCTTGATTACTTGAAACCAACTCGGTCCAGCATTTGTTGAACCCTGACCTGGTTCATGCCCACGGCACTGATCGGGAGCAATTCGCTTTTGAAGCTTCCTCCCGTCATGGCTTTGAGGGCTGGATTGTCAAAATTCACACCTTTGGCGGCTGGCCATTCGTTGTTGCCGTTGGCAAAGTGGTTTTGCGCAGATGGACTGGCCAAGTATTCGAGGAACTTGACAGCGTTCTCGGTGTTTTTTGCGTTTCGGGCGACGGCACCCCCTGCGACGTTCATGTGTGTGCCCCAACTCGATTGGTTGGGAAACACCACGCCGATTTTGTCGGCCACAACGCGGTCCTCGGCTTTGCTTGACCGCATCAGTCGGGCCAAATAATAGGTGTTGGTCACGGCCACACCACATTCACCCGAGGCCACAGCCCGGATTTGGTCGGTGTCGCCACCCTTGGGGCTGCGGGCCATGTTGTCCACCAAACCTTTGAGCCAAACTTCTGTTTTTTGTGGGCCGAGGTGCTCGGTCATGGCACCAAACAGGCTCAGGTTGTAGGGGTGGGAGCCGCTGCGGATGCACAGTCTGTTTTTGAATTTGGCATCGGCGAGTTTCTCGTAGCTGTCCACATCGGAGGGATCAAATTTGGTTTTGTCAAAGACCGTGACGCGGGCGCGGGTGGACAGGCCAAACCAGGCCGTGCCGCCGTTGGCAGCAGGTTTGGCGCGCAAATTGGAGGGGATGGCATCCTCTAGCAATTTTGACCTGATGGGTTGGAACAAACCATCGACTTCAGCTCGCCACAATCGTGCAGCGTCCACCAACAAGATCACATCGGCGGGGGAGGCGGTGCCTTCGGCCTTGAGACGGGCGAGAATACCGGCATCGTCAGCGTCCACACGGTTGATTTTGATGCCAGTGGCTTTGGTGAATTCGCTGTACATGAGCTCGTCACTGGGGTAATGGCGTGCTGAATAGATGTTCAAGATTTTGTCTTGAGCCATGCTGGACGCGGCAGTCATCAGGCAAGCCAAGCTCAGAATGGATCGTGTGAAAAGCATGGTTTCAGTCGTGGTCGGTTGCGGTGGGTAAAGTTTAATCCAAATGCGAATCATTATCAACAAGATTTGAGAGAAAAATGGCTTCAAGGGATCATCATCAAAAAAACAGCCACATTGGCAGGCGATCGGGTATGGACTTGAAGGCTTGGGGCCAGCGTTTGGCGCTCTTGGGTCTGGCGGTGATTTTGGCCGCTTGCACCAGTGTGCCGCCCACAACGCCCTCGGTCGTGCCCGTGCCAGGTGTGGAGCGCAAAGAGTTGCGTTTGGGCTTGGCCTTGGGCGGTGGCGCAGCGCGGGGATTCGCGCATGTGGGTGTGATTCAGGTGCTCGAAGAGGCCGGTCTGCGACCTGCCTATTTGGTGGGGACTTCTGCTGGCAGTTTGGTGGCCGCTTTGTACGCCAGTGGCAAGACCCCCGCTGAGCTGATTCGCGTTGCCGAAAGCATGCAAGAGGCCGAGATCACCGACTGGATGCTGCCCATTTTGAACCGAGGCGCTTTGCGCGGCGAAGCTTTGGCCCGGTATGTGAACACCCAAGTGGGCGGACGAACATTGGAGCAAATGAGGATCCCCGTGGGCATTGTGGCCACCGACTTGGGCAATGGCGATGCCATCACATTCAGGCGGGGCAATACGGGCGCTGCGGTGCGCGCTTCGAGTGCGGTGCCGGGGGTGTTTCAGCCGGTGCGCGTGGCCGATCGTGAATACGTGGATGGCGGGTTGGTGGCGCCTGTGCCGGTCCGTCAGACCCGCGAAATGGGGGCCAACTTTGTGATTGCGGTCGATATTTCCAGCGATCCCGAAGGCAACCCTTCTGGCGACACGTTTCAGATCCTCATGCAGACCTTTGCCATCATGGGCAAGAGCATCAACCAACTGGCCTTGAAAGATGCCGACTGGGTGGTTCGACCAGCTTTGACTGGGGTTAAAAGCGCCGACTTCAGCGCCCGCATGCGCTCGATTGAAGCGGGCAGGGCCGCCATGCGGGAGGCGCTGCCCGGCCTCAAAGTCCGAATGGCTGCTTTTGAAGCGGGCCGTTGAAGAGGGCTTTTGAAGCACAAAAAAAGGGCTGATCTGGCGATCAGCCCTGGAAGGGATCCCTGTTTCCCAGATGAAATTCAAAAGGATCCGAGGAGACAACTTGCAACCAACTGTTCAAGTCAGCAAGACTTGAACGGCCGTGAATTACTTTTTCTTGGCGGCTTTAGGAGCAGCGGCGGTGACCGTTTGGGTCACTGCAGCGATGTTGGATTCGGCCATGTCGGTGGCTTGCTTGACCGCTTTTTGCACCGACTCGTAGGCTGAGGTGGCGGCGGTAACGGCCCCCTTCATCATGGCCACAGCTTGCTCAGAGCCAGCTGGCGCGTTTTGTGTCGCAGTTTCCACCAAGGTGCTGAACTGTTTTTGGGCGGCAACCGATTGGTTTTCAAAAGCTTTGGTGAATTCACTGCCTGTGCCAGATGCAATGTCGTAGAGGTGACGGCTGTAAGCTGCAGTTTTTTCAGCCAATGGCTGGAACAGGTTGGCTTGCATGGCCAGCAACTCTTGGGCATCTTTCACGCTCAAAACAGCTTGTGTGTTGTGCGCCGATTCGTCCAAGGCCGCTTTGGCGGCGTTCAGGTTCAGTTCGACCAGCTTTTCAACGCCTTCAAAGGCTTTGGCGGTCAGGCCAAACAGGGTTTCAACATTGGCTTTGTGCGAGGCGACGATTTGTTCGGGTGTCATCATGAGAGGCTCCAGAGAAGGGTTTGATTTCAAGAGGACTGCGCCGTAACTGGCCGAGACCGTACAACTTTGTTGCAGTGCAGCATAAGCTGAATTTTAGGTTGACTACCGAGCATTGCAAGGACTTGAGCCCACTCTTGGCTCAGTTTAGAGAGTGTTTTCTAGAATCACCTTGCTCTGAATCAATCCATGCACGCTTATTACGCCGACCACTTTGTCCTGCCTTTGCCCGAAGGTCACCGCTTTCCGATGCGCAAGTACAGTCGACTGCGGGATCGCTTGACGCAAGAGTTACCGGCCGTTGTCATGCGTGAGGCCCCGGCCGCCAGTGACGGCGAGCTGGCGCTGGTGCACACGCCCGCGTACATCCAGGGCGTGGCCACGGGCAGCTTGGAGCCAGCGCTGCAGCGCGAGATTGGTTTTCCCTGGAGCCCGGCCATGGCCGAGCGGGCAAGGCGATCGGTAGGCGCCACTGTCGCCGCCGCCCGCGATGCGCTGAGTCAAGGGGTGGCGGGCAACTTGGCCGGGGGCACCCACCATGCCTATGCGCACAAGGGTGGGGGCTTTTGTGTGTTCAACGACATTGCCGTAACGGCCCGCCTGATGCAGGCCGAGGCTTGGCGGCACCATCGGCAAACATTGAAGGTGGCGGTGGTTGACCTGGACGTGCACCAAGGCAATGGCACCGCGCATGTGTTTGCCAAAGACCCCAGCGTGTTCACCCTGTCGATGCATGGTGAAAAGAACTTCCCGTTTCGCAAAGAACCGAGCGATCTGGACGTGGGTCTGCCGGATGGCTGCACCGACGAGCCGTATCTGGCCGCGCTGCATCAAGCCTTGCAAACGCTGCAAGACAGGTTCGATCCGCAGTTGGTCATTTATCTGGCCGGAGCCGACCCGCACGAGGGGGACCGTTTGGGACGCCTCAAACTCTCGATGGACGGCATGCAGGCCCGCGACAGGGTGGTGATGGACTGGGCTTGGCAACGCAAGCTGCCGGTGGTCATGTGCATGGGCGGAGGCTACGGTCATGACATCGAGACCACAGTGCAGGTGCAAATGCAGACCTGGGATGTCGCTTTGGGCTATTGGCAACGCTGGCACAATCTCGGGCGATGAACACCCCTGCAACCACCTCTGAAACAGCCCCCGCCAAGGCGCAACCTGACGCCCGCAGCAGCTACAAAGCGTTTCGCGCCATCAGCACCCGCTGGATGGACAATGACGTGTACGGCCATGTGAACAACGTGGTGTACTACAGCTGGTTCGACACAGCAGTGAACGCCACCCTGATCGAGCAGGGTGTGCTGGACATCCACGCGGGCAGCACCATCGGCCTGGTGGTTGAAACCCAGTGTTTCTACTTCGCGCCTTTGGCTTTTCCGCAAACCATCGACGCGGGCATCCGTGTGGCCAAATTGGGCACGTCCAGCGTGCGCTACGAGGTGGGCCTGTTCGCCCAAGGCGCAGATCTGACCGCCGCCCGGGGTCACTTTGTGCATGTGTACGTGGACCGTCAGACCCGCCGCCCCGTGCCCCTGCCAGCCGCACTCAAAGCATTTTTGGAGACCTTGACATGAAAACCACCGGACCCCAGGTCAGCACCCGCGTGAATGACCCCGCGAGCGTAGACGCCGCCATTCTGAGCCGATTTTCGGCCCGCGCCTATTTGCCCCAAGCGGTGGAGCGCAATGTGTTGCAAGAGGTGCTGAGCATTGCCGCCCGCTCACCCAGCGGCACCAACACCCAGCCCTGGAAGGTGTATGTTCTGCAAGGCGCCAAACGCGACGAGCTGGTGACCAAGACCTGCGCTGCGCACGACGCCATCAGCGCGAATCCGGCCCTGGCTTCTGATTACGCCGAGGCCTACGATTACTACCCTGAAAAATGGGTCAGTCCCTACATCGATCGCCGCCGCGAGTGCGGTTTTGGCCTCTATGGCGTGCTGGGCATTGGCAAGGGCGACAAAGCCATGATGCACGCCCAGCACCAAAAGAATTTCCGCTTTTTCGACGCGCCTGTGGGCCTGATCTTCACCATCGACAAGGTCATGGGACGGGGCAGTTTGCTCGACTACGGCATGTTCTTGCAAAGCATCATGGTGGCCGCCCGCTCACGGGGTCTGCACACCTGCCCGCAAGCGGCTTGGAACGGGTTTTCCAAAATCATCTTGCCGCTGATCGGCGCGGGTGAGAACGAAATGGTGGTCTGCGGCATGTCGCTGGGCTATGCCGATGAGTCAGCGCTGGTCAACACCTTTCAGACCACACGGGTGCCAGCGCAAGACTTCACCCACTGGGTGGACTGACTTTGATCCCAACCCGTTTTTTTTAAAGACAAGGGCCTGAATTGGGATTCGAAGCACTGGCGCTGCAACTGCTCAACGGCCTGAGCCACGCCACCACTTTGTTCTTAATGGCTTCCGGGTTGACGCTGATTTTTGGCGTGACCCGGATCGTCAACTTCGCGCACGGCAGTTTTTTCATGCTGGGCGCTTTGTGGTCGGCCCACGCGGTCACCCACTGGTGGCCCGACATGGCGGGCACCGCCTGGGGTTATGGCGCGGTGATCTTGATGGGCGCGTGTGTGGCGGCCTTGCTGGGGGCTGTGACCGAGGTGCTGCTGCTCAAGCGCATGCGCCACGCGCCTCAGCTTTACCAATTGGTGGCCACCTTTGGCTTGACGCTCGCGCTGCACGATGCGATGCGCTGGTTCTTTGGCCCTGAAGAGGTGTTCGCGCCGCGCTTTCCGGGTCTCAAGGGTGCCATCCAGCTGGGCGAGTCGTTTTTTCCAACTTGGCAACTGTTCACCCTGGTGCTTGGGCCTTTGGTTTGGCTGGGCTTGCACCTGTTGCTGACGCGCACGCTGTGGGGCCAGCGCGTGAAAGCCGCGACGCAAGACCGCGAGATGCTGGGCGCCCTGGGTGTGAACCCGGCGCCCCTCATGCTGGGCGTGGTCGTGCTGGGCTGCGGTTTGGCGGGTCTGGCCGGTGCGCTGCAGTTGCCGCGAGAACCTGCGCATTTGCAAATGGACGTGAACGTGGTGGTCGAGACCTTTGTGGTCGTGGTCACAGGGGGGTTGGGCAGCATCGGCGGGGCGTTTGCAGCGGCGGTGCTGATTGGGGTGATCCACGCCTTGGGCTTGAGTTTTTTTCCGCAAGCGACTTTGGTGCTGGTGTTTTTGACCATGGCGGTGGTGCTGGTTTGGCGGCCGCAGGGCTTGGCGGGGTCGTCCGCGCATGCCGAGCAACGTGAGAGCGTGCCGGTGTTTGCACTTTGGCCGGTGGGCATGGTGGGTCGCTGGCTGTTTGTGGCCAGCTTTGTCGGCTTGACGCTGCTGGCTTGGGGGCAGGGCGATTACGGCCGCAGCCTGGCCGAAGATGTGATGGTGATGATGCTGTTTGGCCTGAGCCTGCAGTGGATGATGGCTTTGGGCGGCTTGGTCAGTTTTGGCCATGCAGCATTTTTTGCGTTAGGTGCCTATGGCGCTGCACTGGCGCACCTGCATGGGGGCGCAGGTTTGCTCACCGCTTTGGCGGCAGGCATGGCGCTGGCGTTTGCCGTGGCTTTGGCTTTTGGGGCTTTGGTGGTGCGCAGCAGCGGGGTGTACTTGGCCATGCTGTCGCTGGCGCTGGCGCAAATGATTTGGGCAGGTGCCACGCAATGGGTGGGCCTGACGGGCGGTGACAACGGCTTGATTGGTTTGCGCTTGATCGCGCCCGAATCGCGGGCATTGGCGGATGCTGTGCTGTGCGCCTTCATGCTCTTGGCCTTGGCAGCCATGGCCCGCGCGGCCCGCTCGAGCCGGGGTGCGGCTTTGCAGGCTTTGCGGGATGCGCCGCTGCGGGCGGCCGCCAGCGGTTTGCCGGTGCAGGCGCTGCGATACCAGGTTTTTGTGGGCAGCGCCACTTTGGCTGGATTGGCCGGTGGCTTGTGGGCCGCCTTCAAAGGCGCGGTATTCCCGTCGGTGGCTTCGGTGGCCATGTCGGTCGATGCCCTGTTGGTGATTTTGCTGGGCGGCGTGCACCAGCTGTGGGGCTCGGCGGTGGGCAGTGCGCTGCTGGTGTGGGGCGGGGCCGAACTCGGCCGGGGGCTGGAGTATTGGCGCGGGGTGTTGGGTGTGGTGATCATGCTCGTGATGGTGCTGGCCCCCAGTGGTGTGTTGGGTGGGCTGCAGCTTTTGTTGCAACGCTTTCGCCCAAGCAAAGGTGTTGCTGCATGAGCCCCCAAACCTCCGTGGCACTGCAAGTCAAAGCCCTGGCCAAGCACTTTGGAGGCGTGCGGGCGCTCGATGGCGTGGACTTTTCGGTGTCCACAGGCCAGTGCGTGGCCCTGATCGGCCCCAACGGCGCGGGCAAGTCGACCTGTTTTGCCTGCTTGGCGGGCCAGCAAGTGCCCTCGGCGGGTGAGGTGATGTGGCAGGGCCAGTCCCTTTTGGGCAAACCACCTGCCGAGCGCCAACGCCTGGGCGTGGCGCGCACTTTTCAAGTGGCGCAAACTTTTGAGGCGCTCACCGTGCTGCAAAACATCCAATTGGTGCTGCGCACTTCGGCGCCATTGGCCTGGTGGGACAGGCTTGACCGACGCCAACCCGAGCGTGCCATGCAACTGGCCATTCAAGCGGGCCTGCAGACCCAGGCGCATGCCACGGTGACTGATTTGCCCTATGGTGCCAAAAAGCGCTTGGAGCTGGCCATGGCCCTGGCGGGCCTCCCTGAAGCAGACGCTGTTGTGGCAGCCGATGGGGAGCCGGCCAAAAGTCCGTCCTTGCTGCTGCTGGACGAACCTGCTGCCGGATTGGCCCTGGCCGAGCGGGCCGACATGATGGCGCTGGTGCGCCAGGTGGCATTGCAAGGCGTGACGGTGCTCTATACCGAGCACAACATGGACGCCGTGTTTGGCGTGGCGGACCGGGTGCTGGTGCTGATGCAAGGCCGTTTGGTGGCCGATGGCCTGCCTGAAGTGGTGGCCCAGGACCCGCAGGTGCGCGAGCGTTACCTGGGGCTCGACTTCGACCTGAAAGGTTTGCGCGATGCTCACCGTTAAAGGTCTGAACGCTTGGTACGGTCAAGCCCAGGCCTTGTTCGAGGTGAGCTTGTCGGTGGGCGAGGGCGAGCTGGTCGTCATTCAAGGCCTGAACGGCGCTGGCAAATCCACCCTGCTGCAAAGCCTGATCGGCATTGGCCCGCGGGCGCAAGGCCGAATCACCTGGCAAAACGAACCCATACAAGCTTGGCCCGCGCACCGACGCGCCCAAGCGGGTCTGGGTTTCGTGGCAGAGGACCGGCGCTTGTTCACCGGCTTGTCGGTGAAAGAAAACCTGTGGATCGCCGCACCTTCGGGTTCAAATGCCCAGGCCACGCCCGCGCAGCGCTTTGACCGTGTGATGTCTTTGTTTCCACAGCTGCAAACCATGCTGCACCGCCCGGCCAGCCAAATGAGCGGGGGCGAGCAGCAAATGCTGGCACTGGCACGCACCCTGATGATCGCCCCGCGCCTGTTGCTGCTGGACGAGCCTTGCGAGGGCATTGCCCCGGTGCTGGTGGCGGCCATGCGTGACGCCCTGTTGCAGCTGGCCCGTGAGGGCGTGGCCATGCTGGTGGCCGAGCAAAACAATATTTTGTCGGGACATGCCCAGCGCGTGCTCGTCTTGACCAGTGGACGCCTGCAAACGTTGGTTTGAGCCAGATTTGTCCGAGGTCAGGCATCCCTTACACTGATCCACAAGAACAAACGGTACCAGCCGTCAGAGACAACACCCACCATGATCATCACCAGTTTGCTCGACACCGACCTGTACAAATTCACCATGATGCAGGTCGTGCTGCACCAGTTTCCGGGGGCGCAGGTCGAATACAAGTTCAAGTGCCGCAACCCGGGTGTGCCCCTGGCGCCTTTTGCCGAAGAGATTCGCCGGGAAATACGCTCCCTGTGCAGCCTGAGCTTCAAGGAGACGGAGCTGCATTACCTGCGGTCGCTGCGCTTTATCAAAAGCGACTTTGTAGATTTTTTGGGTCTGTTCAAGCTCAACGAAAAATGCATCGAGGTCTTGCCACTGCCCACAGGTGAGATCGACATCACGATTCGCGGCCCTTGGTTGCACACGATTTTGTTTGAAATCCCGGTGCTGGCCATTGTCAATGAGGTCTACTTTCGAAACACCCAAAAAGTGCCCGACCTCATGGAAGGTCGCCGCCGTTTGGACACCAAAATCGCCCAGTTGCAGGCCACTGGCCTTGAAACCTTGAAGATTGCCGACTACGGCACGCGCAGGCGTTTTTCAAGGGCCTGGCACGAGGAAGTCTTGCGCGTGTTGTCGGCCCGATTAGGCACCGGCCCCGAGGGCCAGTTTGCGGGCACCAGCAATGTTTATTACGCTTATTTGCTGGGCCTGACGCCCTTGGGCACCATGGCGCACGAGTACCTGCAGGCCGCTCAGGCGTTGGGCCCCCGTTTGCGCGACAGCCAGGTGTTTGCTTTCGAGTCTTGGGCCAAAGAGTACCGGGGAGACCTGGGCATTGCGCTGAGCGATGTGTACGGTTTCAATGCCTTTTTGCGCGACTTTGACCTGTATTTTTGCAAGCTTTTTGACGGCGCACGGCACGACAGCGGCGACCCTTTCACTTGGGGTGAGCGCATGATCGCGCACTACCAGCAAAATCGGGTCGACCCCAAGACCAAGACACTGATTTTCAGTGACAGCCTGACCGTGCCGCGCACCATTGAGCTCTTTGAGCAATTTCGGGGCCGTTGTCAGTTGGCTTTTGGCGTGGGCACCAACCTGACCAACGATCTGGGCTATGAAGCGCTGCAAATTGTCATCAAGATGACCCGGTGTAACGGTCAGCCTGTGGCCAAATTGTCAGATTCCCCCGGCAAAGGCATGTGTGAAGACGAGAAGTACTTGGCTTATTTGAGCCAAGTGTTTGAAATTTCTTCAGCGGTCTGAAAAGGATTAAGGCGCCCGTTAACATACGCCACCTTTTTACAGGAGTTGCACCGATGACGCGATTGGGTACGAGATGGAACGCTTGGCTGGCTGTGCCAATGTTGCTGGCCATGTCCAGTGGGGCTTTTGCGGCTGATTTTGACGGTTCGCAATTGTCCGCCGTTTGGGGTGTGCCTTTTGCTGGCATTTTGTTGTCGATTGCCCTGATGCCTTTGCTGGTCCCGCATTTTTGGCACCACCATTACGGCAAAGTGGCCGCAGCTTGGGGTTTGGCATTTTTGGTCCCATTTGCCGTGGTGTTTGGCCCTGCAGCAGCGGGCGTCAACATGGTGCATGCGCTGTTTGCCGAATACATCCCTTTCATCATTTTGTTGACAGCTTTGTTCACCGTGTCCGGGGGTATTTTCATCCGTGGCAATTTGCATGGCAGTCCTGGTTTGAACACTGCCATCTTGGCCATCGGTGCTTTTTTGGCCAGTTTCATGGGCACCACGGGGGCTTCGATGTTGCTGATCCGTCCCTTGATCCGTGCCAATGACAACCGCAAACATGTGGCCCATGTGGTGGTTTTCTTCATCTTCATCGTGTCCAACGCGGGTGGTGCATTGACGCCCTTGGGCGACCCGCCTTTGTTTTTGGGCTTTCTCAAGGGGGTGGATTTTTTCTGGACTGTGAAAACACTCTTGCCCGAAACCTTGTTCATGGTGGGCAGTCTGTTGGCCATTTTTTACCTGATCGACTCTTGGTTCTACCACCGCCGTGAAGAGTTGTTGCCGAAAGACCCCACGCCCGACTCCAAGGCCATTGGCTTTGATGGCGGCATCAACTTTGTGTTGCTTGGCGCCGTGGTGGCTCTGGTGTTGATGAGCGGCTTTTGGAAGTCGCCGGTTTCGTTCAGCATTTATGGCACTGAGGTGGGCTTGCCTGGCATTTTGCGTGACATCGGCTTGGTGGTGGTCGCGCTTGTTTCGCTCAAAATCACGCCCAGTCAGGTGCACGCCGATAACCAGTTTGGCTGGGCTCCCATGGCCGAGGTGGCCAAGCTGTTTGCGGGCATCTTTCTCACCATCATCCCAGTGATCGCCATGCTCAAAGCGGGTGTCAACGGGCCATTTGGTGCGGTGGTGCAGGCCGTGACCCAGCCCGATGGCAGCCCCGACGTGTTGATGTATTTCTGGATCACAGGTGCACTGAGTTCGTTCTTGGACAACGCGCCCACTTATTTGGTGTTTTTCAACACAGCAGGTGGAGACCCTCAAGTCTTGATGACCACCTTGGCGCCAACCTTGGCAGCCATCTCGGCCGGAGCCGTGTTCATGGGCGCCAACACCTACATTGGCAATGCACCCAATTTGATGGTCAAGGCCATCGCCGAAGACCGTGGCGTCAAAATGCCCAGCTTCTTTGGCTACATGTTGTGGTCAGGTGGCATTTTGGTGCCCTTGTTTGTGGTGATGAGTTTTATCTGGTTCAAATGATGTCAAAACCTTCCATTTTGGTGGCCCGCGCCATCTTCCCCGAGGTCCTGCAATCCCTTGAGCAGGTGTTTGATGTGCAAAACAACCAGGCGGATCAAGTCTGGTCAGCTGACGAGCTCACACGCCGCATGCAAGGCAAAGTGGGCGCATTGACCACCGGCAGCGAGCGCATCGACACTGCGTTGCTGCAGGCCAACCCACAGTTGCGCATCGTTGCCAACATGGCTGTGGGTTACAACAACTTTGATGTGCCTGCCATGACCGCCGCTGGGGTGGTGGCCAGCAACACCCCTGATGTCTTGACCGAAACCACGGCCGACTTTGGCTTTGCCTTGCTCATGGCCACAGCCCGCCGCGTGACTGAGAGTGAGCATTACCTGCGTGCAGGCTTGTGGACGAAGTGGAGCTACGACATGTTTGCGGGGGCTGAGGTACATGGCTCGACCATTGGCATCATTGGCATGGGCCGCATCGGTCAAGGCATTGCTCGTCGTGCGGCGCATGGCTTTGGCATGAAGGTCATTTATCACAACCGCAGCCGTTTGAGCGCTGAATTGGAAGCCGATTGCAAAGCCACCTATGTCTCCAAGCAAGAACTCCTGAAAAGCGCAGACCATGTGATGCTGGTCGTGCCCTACAGTGCCGAGTCGCACCACACGATCGGCGCGGCCGAGCTTTCACAAATGAAGCCCACCGCCACACTGGTCAACATCGCGCGGGGTGGCATTGTGGACGATGCGGCCTTGGCCAAAGCACTGGCAGCGCGCCAAATCGCTGCAGCAGGCATTGATGTGTTCGAGGGTGAGCCCTCGGTGCACCCCGATTTGCTCAAGGTGCCCAATGTGGTTCTGACTCCGCACATCGCCAGCAGCACGGTCAAAACCCGCAAGGCCATGGCCCAACTGGCCGCTGACAACCTGGTGGCTTACCTGACCCGTGGCCAAGCCCTGACCCCCTTGAACAAGCTGCCAGGCCCTGCTGCATGATCGATTGGGCCCTGTTGGCCCTGGGGGGGCTGAACCTGTTGTTGTTGGCCTGGCTGCTGCTTCGTCGCAACGCTCCGCCCGCTGAGCAAGCGCAGGAAACTGCTGAGCTGTTGGCCGAACAAACCGCTTGGTTGCAACAGCAGTTTGGCCATCTGCAAGTCCAGTCGGAGCGGCTTGAACGCGAACTGCGCACCGAAATCAGCCAGTCTGGCGTGCAGGGGCGGCAAGAGGCCATGCAGAACCTCAGCTTGTTCCAGCAGTCTTTGCTGCAGCAAGGCGCCGAAGCCACGCGTACCCAAAACCAACAAATCGACGCGCTGGCCCAGCAATTGGCCTTGTTGCAAAAAAGCCTGACCGACAGCTTGGCCCAGCAAGTCAACGCTTTGTCTGAAGCCAATGCCAGGCGCCTGACCGAGATGCGCGGCACCATGGAAACCCAATTGGCCCAGCTGCAGCAAAGCAACGCCGCCAAGCTTGACGAAATGCGTCAGACCGTGGACGAGAAGCTGCAAGCCACATTGCAAGCCCGTTTGGGCGAGAGCTTCAAACAAGTGGCTGATCGTTTGGAGCAAGTGCACAAGGGCTTGGGCGAAATGAACACCTTGGCACAAGGGGTGGGCGATCTCAAGCACCTGCTGACCAACGTCAAAACACGGGGCATGTTTGGCGAGGCGCAATTGGCGTCTTTGCTGGAACAAGTGCTCACGCCCGAGCAGTACGCGGTGCAAGTGGCCACGCGCCCGGGTGACAAAAATCGGGTGGACTTTGCCATCCGCTTGCCAGGTCGTTCAGACCATGGCGAGCCGGTTTGGTTGCCGATCGATGCCAAGTTTCCGAACGAGGACTACGAGCGCTTGCTGGAGGCTCAAGGTCGCGCTGACCCGGTGCAGGCCGAGTTGTGCGCCAAAGCGCTGGAGACCCGCATCAAGCTTGAAGCCAAGTCGATCGCAGAAAAGTATTTGGAGCCCCCCCACACGACCGACTTTGCAGTCATGTTTTTGCCCACTGAAGGGCTTTACGCCGAAGTTTTGCGCCGTCCGGGCCTGATGGAGACCCTGCAGCGCGACCACCGCGTCACGTTGGCGGGCCCGACCAACCTGATGGCCATGCTCAATGCTTTGCAAATGGGTTTCAGAACCCTCGCGCTCGAAAAGCGTTCCAGCGAAGTCTGGCAGGTTTTGGGCGCAGTCAAGACCGAGTTTGGCAAGTTTGGCGATGTCTTGGACAAGGTGCGCAACCAGACCCAAACGGTGCTCAACACGCTGGACCAGGCCCAGACCCGCAGCAATGTCATGAACCGAGCATTGCGCCAAGTGGATGCCTTGCCCGAACCCGAGGCCCAGGCCTTGTTGCCCGGCAGCGAGCACTGATCCGTCCAGTGAAAGCCGGGGGTGACCTGACATGAAGACACTCCCTCAACTGATCGCAGGCCAAATTTTCTTGCACGCTTGCATGGCCGGTATGCGCATGGCCACGCCATTACTGGCTTTGAAGCAAGGCTACAGCCCTCTGGCTGTGGGCGCCTTGTTGGCTTTGTTTGCCCTGACCCAGGTTTTTTTGGCCTTGCCTGCAGGCCGGTACGTTGACCGCACGGGCCTCAAAAAACCGCTGCTCATCAGTGTGGCCATCTCGTCTGTGGGGGCCAGTTTGTCGGCCATTTGGCCGGTTTTCCCGGTCTTGTGCCTCAGTGCCTTGGCCACAGGCGGTGCCACGGGCATGTCGGTGATCGCCTTGCAGCGCCATGTGGGCCGCATGGCCCAAAACCCCGCTGAACTGCGTGTGGCCTTCAGTTGGCTGTCGATCGGCCCTGCCATCTCCAATTTTTTGGGCCCGGTGATGGCGGGTTTGTTGATTGACTTTGCCGGACCGCAACCGGCCCACATCGCAGGCTTTCAGTGGGCTTTTTTGTTGTTGGCCATGTTGCCTTTGAGCACTTGGTTTTGGGTGCGGGCAGTGCCCGAGTTGCATGCCCCCCCAGCGCCCGGTGAGGTTCAGCCCCGCCGAGCCATGGATTTGCTGGCCGAGCCCATGATGCGCCGTTTGCTGGGGGTCAATTGGGTGTTGTCCTCTTGTTGGGATGTGCATACTTTTGTGGTCCCGGTGCTGGGGCATGAGCGTGGTTACAGCGCTTCGGTGGTGGGCACCATCTTGGGTGCTTTTGCCATTGCGGCCACCTTCATTCGCGTGTGTTTGCCTTTCATCTCGCGCCATGTCAAGGAGTACCAGATCATCACGGGCTCAATGGCGTGTACCGCAGTCTTGTTTGGGCTTTATCCCTTCATGCCCACAGCTTGGGCGATGGGCTTGTGTTCGGTCATGTTGGGGCTGGTCTTGGGCACAGCGCAGCCTATGATCATGAGCACTTTGCACCAGATCACTCCGCCACACCGACATGGCGAGGCACTGGCGCTGAGGCTGATGAGCATCAACGCTTCCAGCGTGCTCATGCCGGTTCTTTTTGGTGCTGCTGGTGCGGTGGCGGGGGTGGGGCCTGTGTTCTGGGTGGTGGGGTCGGTCGTGGGCTGGGGATCGCAATGGGGCTGGCGGCTACGGCCAGCCAGTGCTCATTCCGAGAGATCCTGAAGCAACAAGGCGTCGTGAACTGTGTTTGTATCCAGTGGTTCGCCTGAAATCACTCTACAATTCGCCTCCATGGTCACCCAATCAACTGTCAAAACTTCCAACGAGTACTCTGAAGGCTCTATCCGCGTTCTGAAGGGCCTAGAGCCCGTCAAGCAACGCCCGGGCATGTACACCCGCACCGACAACCCCCTGCACATCATCCAAGAGGTGCTGGACAATGCCGCCGACGAGGCGTTGGCGGGTTACGGCAAAAAGATCAAGGTCATCTTGCACCTCGATGGCTCGGTCAGCATCGAAGACGATGGCCGGGGCATCCCCTTTGGCCTCCACCCCGAAGAAAACGCTCCGGTGATCGAGCTGGTGTTCACCCGCTTGCACGCGGGTGGTAAGTTTGACAAGGGCAAGGGTGGGGCTTACAGCTTCTCGGGCGGCCTGCATGGCGTGGGCGTTTCGGTGACCAACGCGCTGTCCAAACGACTGGAGGCCACCAGCTACCGCGAGGGCCAGGTGGCTAGCTTGGTGTTCTCGGGTGGCGACGTGACCGAGCCACTGGTCAAACGCGCCTCAGGCGAGGGGGACCGCAAGCAAGGCACGACCGTTCGCGCCTGGCCCGACGCCAAATACTTTGAATCCAGCGCCCTGCCCATGAACGAGCTGACGCACCTGTTGCGCAGCAAAGCCGTGCTCATGCCGGGTGTGACGGTGACCTTGGTGAATGAAAAAACCAAGGAGTCCCAGCAGTGGCAATACAAAGCCGGTCTGCGCGACTACCTCACGCAGACCCTGAACGGCGACCCGGTGATCCCGCTGTTTGAAGGCGAGGGCTATGCCGACGCCAACCACGACAGCTTCGCTGAAGGCGAGGGCGCTTCGTGGGCTGTGGCCTTCACCGAAGACGGCGCGCCGGTGCGTGAGAGCTACGTGAATTTGATCCCCACCAGCGCGGGCGGCACGCACGACAGTGGCCTGCGCGATGGCCTGTTTACCGCCGTCAAAAGCTTCATTGAGCTGCATGGCTTGCTGCCCAAGGGTGTCAAGCTCATGCCTGAAGACGTGTTCGCACGCGCCAGCTTTGTGCTGAGCGCCAAAGTGCTGGACCCGCAGTTTCAGGGCCAGATCAAAGAGCGCCTGAACTCGCGTGACGCAGTGCGGCTGGTCTCCAGCTATGTGCGTCCGGCGCTGGAGTTGTGGCTCAACGAGCATGTGGACTACGGCAAAAAACTGGCGGAGCTGGCCATCAAGGCTGCGCAAACCCGCCAAAAGGCTGGCCAAAAGGTCGAAAAACGCAAGAGCTCGGGCGTGGCCGTTCTGCCCGGTAAGCTGACCGATTGTGAGAGCAAAGATATCCTGCACAACGAGGTGTTTTTGGTGGAGGGTGATTCGGCCGGTGGCAGCGCCAAAATGGGCCGAAACAAAGAAAGCCAGGCCATCTTGCCTTTGCGCGGCAAGGTGCTCAACACCTGGGAGGTGGACCGTGACCGTTTGTTTGCCAACAACGAGATCCACGACATCTCGGTGGCCATCGGCGTGGACCCGCATGGCCCGGGTGACAACCCCGACATGAGCAACCTGCGCTACGGCAAGGTCTGCATCTTGTCGGATGCGGACGTGGACGGCTCGCACATCCAGGTGCTGCTGCTCACGCTGTTTTTCCGCCACTTCCCCAAATTGATTGAAGCGGGACATTTGTATGTGGCCAGGCCGCCGCTGTTCCGGGTCGATGCCCCCGCACGCGGCAAAAAGCCCGCCTCCAAAGCCTATGCGCTGGACGAGGGCGAGTTGACCGCCATCATCGACAAGCTGCGCAAAGATGGCGTGAAAGAAGGCGGCTGGAGCATCAGCCGTTTCAAAGGCTTGGGCGAGATGAGTGCTGAGCAGCTCTGGGACACCACACTCAACCCCGACACGCGCCGCCTGCTGCCCATCGAGCTGGGCCCGTTGGACAACGAGGGCACCGAAAACCTCATGACCCAGCTCATGGGCAAAGGCGAAGCCGCTGCCCGCCGCGAGCTGATGGAGCTGCATGGCGACAGCATCGAAATTGACGTGTGACGAATTCCCCGTAGGAGCCCACCCCGTGGGCGAAATGTCTGAGCAGATCTAACGCCCGCAGGCAGGCTCCTACCCTGAAAGAACCCGATGACCATTGACCTGTTGACCCCCGAAACCGCAGCCGCACCTGAAGGCGATCACCTTGGAGCCTACGCTCAGCGTGCCTACCTGGAATACGCGCTGTCCGTTGTCAAAGGCCGTGCCTTGCCGGATGTATGCGATGGCCAAAAACCCGTTCAGCGCCGCATTTTGTACTCGATGGACCGCATGGGCCTGTCGTACAGCGGCCCCAACAACAACACCGCCGCCAAGCCCGTCAAAAGCGCCCGTGTGGTGGGTGACGTGCTGGGCCGTTACCACCCGCACGGCGACACGGCGGCGTATGACGCGCTGGTGCGCATGGCGCAAGACTTCTCTCAGCGCTACCCGCTGATCGACGGCCAGGGCAACTTTGGCAGCCGGGACGGCGATGGTGCGGCGGCCATGCGCTACACCGAGGCGCGCTTGTCGCGCATCACCAGCTTGCTGCTGGATGAGATCGACATGGGCACGGTGGATTTCATCCCCAACTACGACGGCTCCACCGAAGAGCCGCGCCAGCTGCCCGCCCGCTTGCCTTTCAGCCTGCTCAACGGTGCCAGCGGCATCGCCGTGGGCCTGGCCACCGAAATCCCCAGCCACAACCTGCGCGAAGTGGCCGATGCTTGCGTTGCTTTGATCCGCAACGACAAGCTGAGCGACAGCGAGCTGATGGCCATCATCCCCGGCCCCGACTACCCCGGTGGCGGTCAGATCATCAGCCCGGCCAGTGACATTGCCGACGCGTACCGCACGGGACGCGGCAGCCTCAAAGTGCGTGCCCGCTGGAAGATCGAGGACCTGGCTCGAGGCCAATGGCAACTGGTGGTGACCGAATTGCCGCAAGGTGTGAGCTCGCAGCGCGTGCTCGAAGAGATCGAAGAACTGACCAACCCCAAGGTCAAAGCCGGTAAAAAAGCGCTCAGCACCGATCAGGTCCAGCTCAAAGCCAGTATCCTGAATGTGCTCGATGTGGTGCGTGACGAATCGAGCAAAGACGCCGCTGTTCGCCTGGTGTTCGAGCCCAAGACCAGCCGCATTGAACAGACCGAACTCATCACCGCCTTGCTGGCGCACACCAGTCTGGAAACGTCTGCGCCCATCAACATGACCTCGGTGGGCATCGACGGCAAACCGATTCAGAAGTCGCTGCGCCAAATGTTGGTGGAGTGGATCAGTTTCCGCCAGGCCACCATCACCCGCCGCAGCCAGCACCGCCTGAACAAAGTGCTGGACCGCATCCACATTCTGGAGGGCCGCCAGCTGGTGTTGCTCAACATCGACGAGGTGATCCGCATCATCCGTCACAGCGATGAGCCCAAGCCCGCGCTGATCGAAGCTTTCAGGCTCAGTGACCGTCAGGCCGAAGACATCCTTGAAATTCGCCTGCGCCAACTGGCCCGCTTGGAGGCCATCAAGATCGAGCAAGAACTGAGTGAGTTGCGCCAAGAGCAAGGCAAGCTCGAAGAGATTCTGGGCAGCCCCGCCGCCCTGCGTCGCCTGATGATCAAGGAGATCGAAGCCGACGCGAAGACATTTGCCGACCCGCGTCGAACGCTGATCCAGGAAGAAAAAAAAGCCATCGCCGAAGTCAAGGTGGTGGACGAACCGGTGACGGTGGTCGTGTCCGAAAAAGGCTGGGTCCGTGCCCGCACCGGCCACGGCCATGACGCCAGCAGCTTTGCCTTCAAGGCCGGCGACGGCCTGTATGGCACCTTCGAATGCCGCACGGTGGACACGCTGCTGATCTTTGGCAGCAACGGGCGCATCTACAGCGTGCCCGTGGCCACACTGCCGGGCGCACGCGGTGACGGCCAACCGGTGACCACGCTGATTGAGCTGGAAGCCACGACGCAAATCGCCCACTACTTTGCCGGCCCGACCCACGCCACGCTGCTGCTGAGCGGCTCGGGCGGCTACGGCTTCATGGCTTCGGTCGAGAACATGATTTCTCGCAACAAAGCAGGCAAGGCCTTCATCAGCCTGGGCGAGGGCGAAACCGTCTGCGCTCCTAGCCATGTGAGCGGCTCCAGCGCCACGGTGCCTGCCGACAAGCAGCCCATGCCCGCGGCCACCAGCGTCTGCTGCGCTAGCACGGGCGGTCGTGTGCTGACCTTTGAGATCAGCGAGCTCAAAACCATGGAAAAAGGCGGTCGGGGCCTGATGCTCATCGACCTGGAAGCCAAAGACAACCTGGCAGGTGCGGCGGCCTATACCCGCAGCGTCAAGATCGCGGGCATTGGCCGGGGCGGTAAGGACCGTGAAGAAACGCTGGAAATCCGCAGCCTGAACAACGCCAAAACCGCCCGCGCCAAAAAAGGCAAAGTGGCGGACTTGGGCTTCAAGCCGAACCGGGTGTCGCGGGTGGAGTCATCATGATCACTCCCGGCAACCGAATGCACCCTCTTGACGAAGCCATCGCCCTGCGCGTCACAGAGCGTCTGGACTTGCCTCACGAATTCACGGGTGCCACCCATCCTGCCTACGCCAACATGGTCGGGCCCTTTGGGGGCACCACAGCCGCGCAGTTGTTGCAGGCCGCTCTTTTGCATCCAGAGCGCCTGGGCGAGCCCGTGGCCCTGACGGTCAACTTTGCAGCCCCGGTGGCCGATGGCGAGATCCGCTTTGTGGCCCGTCCCGTGCGCACCAACCGATCGACCCAGCACTGGATCATCGAGGCGCATCAAACGGCCCATGACACGGAGGGCGTGGTGGCCACCGCCACAGCGGTGTTTGCGGTGCGGCGCGAGACCTGGTCGGATGTGGAGGCCGTGATGCCAGCCAACGTGCCCGCGCCCGACGCCGTGCCCCGCATGCCGGTCCAAGGCATGCCCGCTTGGCCGCAGCGCTACGACATGCGTTTTGTTGAAGGCGCTTTCCCCTTGGCCTTTGATGAGCAAGAGCAAACCCATTCGCGCTCGACACTGTGGGTGCGCGACGAGCCTGAGCGGGCGTTGGACTTTGCCTCTTTGGCGGCCTTGAGCGACAGCTTTTTTCCGCGCATCTACATTCGCCGTCGCCGCCGCGCCATGATCGGCACGGTGTCCCTCACCACCTATTTCCACGCCGACAGCGCCTTGATGGCGCAGGTCGGTACGCGCCATGTGCTGGGCGTGGCCAAAGCGCTCAACTACCGCCACGGTTACTTTGACCAGACCGGCGAGTTGTGGAGCCCCGAAGGCCAGCTGCTGGCGAGCACGCACCAGCTGGTGTATTTCAAGGATTGACCGTTCAGCGCTTCATCTGTTGCAGCGCACTCGCCACTTCTGTCACCAGCGCTGGGCCTTTGTAGATGAGGCCGGTGTAGATCTGCACCACATCGGCCCCGGCTTCTATTTTTGAAATCGCGTCATGTCCGCTCAAGATGCCGCCCACACCGATGATGGGGAAGTCTTTGCCCAACGCGGCGCGCAGGCCACGGATCACCCGGTTGCTGCTGTCCAAAACAGGCGAACCCGACAAGCCGCCCATTTCTTCGGCATGTAGCAGGCCGCTCACGGCGTCGCGGGCCAGGGTGGTGTTGGTGGCGATCACGCCGTCCATGCCATGCTTTTGCAAGGTGGCGGCGATCACGCCGACTTGGGTGTCGTCCAGATCGGGGGCGATTTTGAGGAACATCGGCACGCGGCGGCCGTATTCGATGGCCAGTTCTTCGCGCCGTGCGACCAGGGCGCCCAGCAGGCCGTCCAATGCCTCATCGCTTTGCAGGGCGCGCAGGTTTTTGGTGTTGGGGCTGGAGATGTTCACCGTCACGTAGTCGGCATGCGGGTACACACCAGCCAGGGCGATGAGGTAGTCATCGGTGGCGTTCTCAATCGGTGTGGCGGCGTTTTTGCCGATATTGAGGCCCAAGAGGCGCCCTTGTTGCCGGAATTTGGAGCGCTTGACGTTGGCCACAAAAGCATCCAGCCCGTCGTTGTTGAAACCCAGTCGGTTGATCAAGGCTTGCGCTTCAGGCAGGCGAAACATGCGGGGTTTGGGGTTGCCCGGCTGCGCCTTGGGCGTCACGGTGCCGACTTCGACAAAGCCAAAACCCATGGCGCCCAGACCATCGATGCAGCGGGCGTTTTTGTCCAGACCGGCAGCCAAGCCCACGCGGTTAGGAAACTGCAGACCCGCCAAGGTGATGGGCTGGGCCACAAAGGGTTGACGGTACACGCGGTCAAGCGGGGTGTTTTGGGTTCGGGCCAAGCCCTCAATGGTCAGGTCGTGTGCCTCTTCGGGGTCCATCTTGAACAAAAAGGAGCGGGCGAGGGCGTAAGGGATCAGGGACATTGGATAATTCCGGTCTTGTGCAGGATACTGCGGCGTTGGGCTGAATGGCCTTGATTGTCGCAAACCCCGGCCTGTTTCTTTTGATTCCCGAACCGAGCTGCTTTCATGACCCAAGACGAACTCAAAGCCCTGGTGGGCCATGCCGCCCTGAAATACGTGGTGCCTGGCGAGATTGTGGGCGTGGGCACGGGCTCCACGGTGAATAAATTCATCGATGCGCTGGCCAGCATGAAAGACCAGATCAAGGGCGCAGTGTCCAGCTCCGAAGCTTCCACAGTGCGCCTCAAGGCTCTGGGCATACCGGTGCTTGACAGCAACGAAGTCGAGAGCCTATCGGTCTACATCGATGGCGCGGACGAGATTGATCACCAAGGTCATATGGTCAAAGGCGGTGGCGCTGCGTTAACCCGCGAAAAAATCGTCGCTGCACAGTCCAAACAATTCGTCTGCATCGCGGACGAGAGCAAGCTGGTGCAGGCTTTGGGCGCTTTCCCATTGCCGGTAGAAGTGATCCCCATGGCCACCGCCCGGGTGATGCGCCAGTTCGCAGCCATGGGCGGCAGTGCGGTGGTTCGCATGCAAGACGGTCAGCCGCTGGTCACCGACAACGGCCAGTACATCGTCGATGTGAAGGGTCTCAAAATCACAGACCCGGTTGCCTTTGAATCAGAGGTCAGCCAGTGGCCCGGCGTGGTCACCGTCGGGGTATTTGCCCATCAAAAAGCCCAAGTGTGCTTGCTGGGCACCTCTGAAGGCGTGAAGACGCTGAATTTTTGAAGGCGTCTCAGTTCAGCCTGAGCCGCAGCTCGGTCTTGAGCACCTTGCCGTAGTTGTTCTTGGGCAAGCTGGCCACGATTTCATAGCGTTTGGGACGTTTGAAACGGGCGATTTCTTGCAGACACAGCGCATCCAGCGCCGCCGTGTCGAGCCTTTGACCTTCAAGAGGCACCACAAAGGCCACCACCACCTCGCCCCATTCGGCATCGGGTGCGCCCACCACCGCCACTTCGGCCACGCCCGGGGCGTGCAGCAATACTTCCTCGATCTCGCGGGGGTAGATGTTGGAGCCGCCGCTGATGATCAAGTCTTTGCTGCGGTCTTTCAGGGTCAAAAAGCCATCGGCATCCAGGCAACCCATGTCGCCCGTGAACAACCAGCCGTTCTGGATGGCATTGGCGGTGGCCTCGGGGTTACGCCAGTAGCCCGCCATCACGCTATCGCCCTGGATCAACACCTCGCCCACCTCCCCTACTGGCAGGTCGCGGCCTTGGGTATCGGTCACGCGGATGCGCACAGGCGTTTGCGCTACCCCCACAGAGGCCAAGCGATCTGCGTAGCGCGGGTGGGTGATGTCCTGAAGGTGATGACGTGACAAGGCTGTGCCCACCATGGGGCTTTCGCCTTGGCCATAAATTTGCACAAAGCGCGGGCCCATGACGCGCAGCGCACGCTGGATATCGGCGGCATACATCGGGGCGCCACCGTACACCACGGTCTTGAACGACTGCCCACAAGCCTCAGTTGACAGTCCAACGGATTCGGCATGGTCCACCAAGCGCTTGACGATGGTGGGCGCCGCAAACATGGACAAAGAACCCAGGTGTCGGCCTAACTCAAACAGCTCCGCCGGATCGAAGCCCCCCGAGGGTGGCACCATGTGCTGGGCGCCGGCCATCAGGTGCGGCACTGCGTAAATGCCTGCGCCGTGGGACATGGGCGCGGCATAAGCGATGCAGTCCAGCGGGCTGATTGCATCCACATCGGTGAAATACGTCAGACCCATGGTCATCAGGTTGCGGTGGGTGATCATCACGCCCTTGGGTCGACCTGTGGTGCCACTGGTGTAGAACAACCAAGCCAGATCATCTGAGGCCCGTTCGTGAATGGGTGTGTCGGCTGCGTTGTCAGCGCCGAGCCACAGCGCATCGGCCTGGTCGCTGTCCACATCGATCACGCGCTCCAGGCTGTGCAAGGTGTCACCGGTCTCGTTGGTGGTGTCGGCCGTAACAAAAGCCCAGCGGGCCTGTGCGTTGTCGATGATCCATTGGGCTTCGCGCATGTGAAGTTTGGCGTTGATGGGTACCACCGCCAGCCCGGCCCACCAAGCCCCAAACATCACTTCCAGGTAGCGCGCATGGTTGCGCATGAACAGCGCCACCCGGTCGCCAGGCTGCAAGCCTGCAGCTTGGAACTGCGACGCCAGGTGCTGGCAGCGTTTGGCCCATTGCCCGTGCGTGGCCACCACCTGCGTGCCCAGAAAAATGGCGGGACGCTCGGGGGCCATGCGGGCTTGGCGTTGCAGCAGGTGGGCGAGGTTCAATTCGGGCTCCGACAAAGAAGAGCTGTCATTGTGGCTTGAGGGGTCAGTTTCAGGCTGTCTCGCCCAGGTCTTTCAGGCTTTGCGCAGCAACACGCGAAGATCGGGACCGATGCGGTCCACGGTGTGGAACGCCAGTTTCACCGAGTCTTTGAGCGCTGTCAGCGCAGGCATGTTGGCCATACCTTGGCCGGGACCGAGCAATTGGGGGGCGGTGTAGATCAGGTATTCGTCCACCAGTCCTCCTCGGATGAAAGATCCGTTGAGTTTGTACCCCGCTTCGACATGCAGTTCGTTGATCTCTCGCCGAGCCAAGTCGCGCAGCATCGCGGCGAGATCGACCTTGCCGTTGGGGCTGGGCTGGTCGATCACGGTGGCGCCGCGTGCGGCAAGGGCTGCGCGTTTTTCGGCTTGCAGTGGGTTGTTGAGGTCGATGGCGGTGTAAATCCAGATCTGGCGTGCTTGCTCGCCCGAGCCTTGGGTGTCCAGCAGTTTGGCGTTCAGGGGCATGTCCAGCTTGCTGTCGACCACCACCAGATGCGGTTGGCGCGGCACATCGAATCCGCGCACGTTCAACTGAGGATCGTCTTCAAGCACCGTGCCAATGCCGGTCAGTACCGCACAGGCGCGTGCACGCCAAGCGTGGCCATCGGCGCGGGCTTCGGGGCTGGTGATCCATTGGCTTTGGCCATTTTGCAAAGCGGTTTGTCCGTCCAGCGAGGTGGCCATTTTCATGCGCACCCAAGGCTGTTCACGTTCCATGCGGCTGAAAAAACCGATGTTCAGTTCGCGGGCTTGAAGTGCGGCTTCGCTTTGCGCATCCAGCAACTCGGTTTGCACCCCTGATGCGGCCAGTCTGGCCATACCTTGTCCAGCGACCAATGGGTTGGGGTCGACCATGGCCAAGACCACGCGGACGATGCCGGCTGCGGCCAGGGCATCGCAACACGGCCCAGTTCGACCATGGTGGGCGCAGGGCTCGAGCGTGACCCAAGCGGTGGCGCCTTGCACACTGTGCCCGTGCTCTGCCGCATCTCTCAGGGCCATGATTTCGGCGTGGGGCCCGCCAGCGCGCTGCGTGTGGCCTTGGCCCAGCACAGTGCCGTCAGGGGCCGTGATCACGCAGCCTACGCGGGGGTTGGGTGAGGTCAGCCACAAGGCTTGGGCGGCCAAAGCCAGCGCCTGCTGCATGGGCGGGGTGGGTGGGATGGGACTTGGGGTTGGGGGCACGGTCGTTGGGTTCAAAAATCAAGAAAAGCGCTTCAGCGCAGTGTCATCAGCGCAAGGGCATCAAGGCGAGGATACGCCAACCCAAGAAGGCAAGGTGCTCACGCTGCTGCGCCAAGAGATCTGTGGGTCCGAATGGGCGCTTGAGTTGGCGTTTAACCCATCTGCTGAGGCACCACTCAATCGTCTGTTGGGCCAAGTCACCTGCACCAGCAGATCGGTGGACTGCCCTCGAGGCAAAATCTGGGCTTGCCGGGTGTAGCGGACGCCCTGCACCACGATGCTTTGCTGCGCCGGACAAGCGGTTGGGTTATGGGCCTGAGCCTGCAGACAATCCATGGCCTCGAGTGCCAGCATTTGGCCCACGGTGTTTTGCAGGTTTTCGGTGGCCGTTTGCTGTGATTTGAGCGAGAGTTGAGCGGCGCCCATCAAACCGATGGCCAAGACGGCTGAGGCGATGAGCGCTTCGACCAAAGCCATGCCTTGCTGCTGTGCAGGCCGCCATGCGCCCCATGAGGGTTTCATGGCGAACCCTCGCTCCAACTGCCGTTGATGCGTTGAATTCGGCGGGCATCGATGCCTTCGGGCCAATTCAAAATATAAGCGTCTCGGCCTTGTGGGGTGGCAATAACCGTGCCCGAGCGCCACTCGGGCATGCCCGATTCAACCACCAGTTGGCCTTCTATTTGGCCGCCTTCCCAGCCGCGCATTTTCTCGTCGTTGCAGCCCGAATCCAGTAACACGCTTCCCATGATGCGCACCCCTGAACCGATGCGAGGACACCGCTGGGCGCAGGCCAGGGCTGAAAACACCAACAAAGCCGGAATCTCAGGGGTGCCCACACTGGTGTGCCAGTCCGCAGGGCTGTCGATCCAATAAATAGAGCGAGGAGGAGAGGTTTGCGCGGTCAGGCCCTTGCGCTCCTGAGCCTGGGACCAAGCTTTCAACTGTGCGTCTTCAATGGAGCCCAACACACTGGCCCAGGCTTTGCGCAGACAAGGGCTGCGCGTCCCGGCTGTGCTGGGGCCAGTGCGGGTGCCCCCGCCAGGCATGCTGACCGTGCGCAGTGCCAGACAGGCGTTTCTCTCTGCCGTGTTGATGAGGCCATTGCCGTTGGTGTCCACCACAAAATGGGTTTGAACCACCGGGGCTTTGGCTGTACCGCTGCAGCTTTCTCCTCGGCTCACCAAGGGGCAGATCCGCAGCTGGGCTCCAAGTGCTTCACTGATGCAGCCTTGAGTGACCACAGCCGCTGGGCTGGCCAAGCTGGGGGCGGGTGCCACGGCGGGCACAAAAAGGCTCTCGCGCATGTGGGCTTGGCTGCCTTGCCCGCTGTGGCTGGCGCTGGCATGCAAGGTGATGACATGAGGCGACATCAGCAAATCGCGCACGGCGGTGGCATGCCCTTGTACCCCCGGCATGTCTGGATGCTCAGCAGTGCCCATATCGCTGCATTGCCAGCCCAAACCCGATACACCAGAGGGGCAGGTCGATTGAATCGCCAACAAGTCCAGCAAAGGCGTGCTCGCGACCGTGCTTTGAGCTTGGGCCAGAACCATGCCTGCAGCCAAGCGCGCTTGTGCGGCGCGCGCGTGGTTGTGGCTGGCGAGTTGGTCGAACAGCACTGTTCGCGCGCTGTACAAACTGGTCAGACTGGCCAACAGCACCAAACCAACGGCCACCATCAAAGTGACAGCGCCATTTTGTCTCGGACAAAAGGGATGAGCGGTCATGGGCAAAACAGCGCTTGTTGGCTGGCAGGTATGTCGTTGCGCAAGTGCACGATTTTGGACAGGGTGATGTGCCGAGACGCATCACTGGGCCATTGGGCTTTGAGGGTCATCTGCACGCTGCGGCGCAGCCAGCCTTGGTGCTGGTCGCATTGCAGTTGCCAGGCCAAGTCGGTGATGTGCACGGTTTGGCTGTGGCTCATTGCCTGCCAATCGCCACTGCTGTTGCAAGATCTTTTGGCTTGCAATGTGGTGCCCGAGAGGCGAAAGCCCATGCATTCGTCGTTGTCTTGCTCCCCGTTGTGGTTTCGGTCGTGGCTGAAATCAATCCAGTTGCCTTCGATGCTGAAGTCCTCGAAGCCATCGCAAAAAGTGTCATCGCAAAGGGTAGGGGAGCGGGTTTCCCAAGCCTTGGCCGTGTATTGGGCTTTGCGCAGTTCGCGCCCCATCCAATCTGCGGCGACGCGCAATTCATGGTTCAGATGGCTGTCTTGCCAGGCCATCCGATGCCCGCGTAAATGCTGGCTCAGCAGACTGCTGCCACCGGTCAGCACGACCAATCCCACCGACAAGCCCACCATCAGGCCCATCAAGGTCTCCCCTTTTTCAACCCTTTTGGCCATGGCGCTAACGTCGCCAGCAGCGCGCCACATCGCTGTCAGGCGATGCGCCTGAGCCAAGCACCACATGGGCACTGCCTTGCCAGCGCAACTGCAAGGGTGTGCAGGGGTGGTCTGCGGCTTGAGCACCTAAGGCAATGGCCTGTGCGGTGAAGGCGTTCGCCGTGCTTTCGACCAAGCGGATGCGGTAATGCCCCAAGGGAGACAGGTCACTCGGCCAACCCAGGGCCTGCAGGGTTTGGGCATGGCTGTCGTGCATGCTGCGCCAACGGGCTTGGTCGGTTTGCAGCTTCAGCAAGGCCGCTTGACCGTCGCTGCGGCGAGCCAGCCGCTGTTGTTCTTGGTAAGCGGGCAGGGCCATCGCGGCCAGTATGCCGAGCACTGCCAGACAAATCAGCATTTCGGTCAAGGTCCAGCCTCGGTTATCGGCCGCTCGAAAGCTAAATGCTTGGGGTACAGAGCTCAGTTTTTGGGGCTTGGCGTTTAACCGTTGCATGGCGTGACCACCTCTTGAGTTGATTCAATTGTGGCTTTTTGTATTCATCTTGTACAGTTTCAGACCACGTTCCCCAAAACTGTTGCCTGAACATGCCGCTTTCCGTGCTGGATTCCGCCTCGCCCCAAAGCCAAACCCATTGGCATGGCTTTACCTTGCTGGAGGCCTTGGTGGCGATGGCTTTGTTGGGGATTTTGGTGGGCTTGGCAGCCCCAACCCTGTCGGGGCTGCAGGCACGTCAGCAGTTGCAAGGCCAAGGAGAGGCTTTTTTGAACAGTTTGGTCTTGGCCCGCTCGGAGGCTTTGCGAAGACAGCAACGGGTGAGCCTTTGCGCTCAAGGCTTGGAAGCCCAATGCGACACGCTGGGTCGCTGGCATCAAGGCTGGCTGGTGTTTGCCGATGCCAACCACAATGGCCTGCGGGATTCAGGGGAAGTGCTGATAGAGGCCAGACCCGCAGTGCCACTTGCCATGCAGGTGGTGGTGAGCAACACGGTGAAAACCTATTTTTCTTATAACGCAGAAGGTCGAAGTGCCAGTGCCAACGGTGCGTTCATGGCCGGAACTTGGCGCTTTTGCAGAGCAGGTTCAAATCAGGGCTGGCAAGTTGTGGTGAACGCACTGGGCCGACCCAGAATTGAGGCTTACGAGGTGCAGCTTTGCTCGTGAGGGCTGAGGGTTGTCAGCGCTGCACTTCGTCCACCAAGGTCTTGAAGGCGTCGATGTCCTCGAAGTTTCGGTAAACGCTCGCAAAGCGCACATAGGCCACTTTGTCGAGTTTTTTCAATTCGCGCATGACCAACTCGCCAATGCGGTGCGATGCCACCTCACGGATGCCCAGATTGAGGAGTTTTTCTTCGATGCGCTCAATCGCCCCGTCCACCTGTTCGATGCTCACCGGTCGCTTGCGCAAGGCCAAGCGCAAGCTGGCCAATAACTTGTCGCGTTGGTAGTCGATGCGCCGGCCATCTTTTTTGACGATGGCCGGAAAGCTGACCTCGGGCTTTTCGTAGGTGGTGAAGCGTTTTTCGCAGGCGCCGCACTGGCGGCGCCGACGTATGAAGTCCCCGTCTTCGGCCAGCCGCGTCTCCACCACTTGGGTTTCGAGGTGACCACAAAATGGGCATTTCATGGTGCGCCTCGATCAACCGTAAACCGGGAAGCGGCTGGTCAGGGCGTGCACCTTGGCGCGCACAGTGGCCAGGTTGGCTTCGTCCAGCGGGTTGTCCAGCACGTCGGCAATCAGGTGGGCCGTGGCTCGAGCTTCTTCGTCCTTGAAACCACGGGTGGTCATGGCCGGGGTGCCAATGCGCACGCCGCTGGTGACAAACGGCTTTTCAGGGTCATTCGGGATGGCGTTCTTGTTGATCGTCATGTGGGCGTTACCCAAAGCGGCTTCGGCCACTTTACCGGTAATGCCCTTGGGCCGCAGGTCCACCAGCATGACGTGGCTTTGCGTGCCGCCACTCACGATGCGCAGGCCGCGCTGCGTCAAAGTCTCGGCAATGATTTGAGCGTTTTTGATGACTTGGGCTTGATAGGCCTTGAAATCAGGCGCCATGGCTTCTTTGAAGGCCACGGCTTTGGCGGCTATCACATGCATGAGCGGGCCGCCTTGCAGGCCGGGGAAGATCGCGCTGTTGATGGCTTTTTCGTGCTCGGCCTTCATCAGGATGATGCCGCCACGGGGACCACGCAAGCTCTTGTGGGTGGTCGAAGTGACCACATCGGCGTGCGGTACGGGGTTGGGGTAGACGCCTGCGGCAATCAAACCCGCGTAGTGGGCCATGTCCACCAAAAAGATGGCGCCGACTTCTTTGGCCACTTTGGCAAAGCGCGCCCAGTCGATGTGCAACGAGTAGGCTGAAGCGCCTGCAATGATCAGCTTGGGTTTGGTTTCGCGGGCCTTGGCTTCCATGGCGTCGTAGTCGATGGCTTCGTTGGCGTCCAAACCATAGGAGACCACGTTGAACCATTTGCCCGACATGTTCAGCGGCATGCCGTGGGTCAGGTGACCGCCTTCGGCCAGGCTCATGCCCATGATGGTGTCACCGGGTTTCAAGAAAGCCAGGAACACGGCCTCATTGGCCGAGGCGCCGCAATGCGGCTGCACATTGGCGGCTTCTGCACCAAAGATTTGTTTGATGCGGTCAATGGCCAACTGTTCGGCCACGTCCACGTACTCGCAGCCACCGTAGTAGCGCTTGCCGGGGTAGCCTTCGGCGTATTTGTTGGTGAGCTGGCTACCCTGAGCAGCCATGACGGCGGGCGAGGCGTAGTTTTCGCTGGCGATCAGTTCGATGTGGTGTTCTTGACGGGCGTTCTCAGATTGGATGGCGGCGTAAAGCTCGGGATCGGTTTGTTCAATGAGTGTGTTGCGGTTGTACATGGCAGTCCTTCGGGTGATGGAACCTTGGCAGGTGACCTGTGAGGGTGACCGACAAGGGCTGCCCAGGCGAACGGCTTGAAACCGTGCCGGGCAAGATGCAATCCAGGCAGGCTGTGCGCTTCCCAGTGGTTCTGGGGCGGTCCAAATTGGCCGCCACGTTCCACGTCAGAGTGGTCTGTTTTGGGTTCAAAACAGGCTCCTATCGCCAGTCGCGCACCCGAGGAGTGTAGCCCAGTCAGTGCCTGAAATTGCTTCCAGTTGGGGTCTGGAGACGGCTGTTTTGTGCCACTTCCATGCTTTTGGATGTGCGTGACATGGTTTCCAGCTGCTGTTGCTTGGCCAATACCCGGGTGGCGTATTCGGCTCCGTTGGGCTGACCAGAGCTTGTGGCATACAGATGCAAAGCCGATTCGACCGAGGTGCTTTTCTCAATGAGCGTTTGAAGGTGACGAGCGCCAACGCGTAAGTTGGTCAAGGGGTCAAACGCTGCCAGGTGGCCTCCAAAAGGTAACAAAGCGCTTTGCTGAGCCAGTGGTTCGATTTGCATCAGGCCCATGCCGCCTTGGGGGCCAGAGGCAAAGGGGTTGAATCGAGATTCAATCGCCATCACTGCCAACAGCAAAGTGGGTGAAATCTGAATGCGATCTCCCAGCGCCCATGCCTCAGAGACCAGGCCACCCAAGGGTTCTGGTGAGAGCTTGTACCTGCGGCTCAACCAAAGGGTGATAGCTTGTTGCTCTTCCGTCAAAGCCACGGTATTTGCAGTATCCAAAGACACTGGGACGAGATCGGCGTGTGCGGCGCTGGGGTGTTCCATTGCTGCGTCCTGCCTAGCGTCAAGCCAGTTGATCAGTCTGTGGCTGGCGCTGTATCGCCAATCGGGCTGGCTCAAAAAAACAAAAACAAGTGCCAAGCCCGCCAAGCCGAGCAGGGCGAAGCCGTGGCGGGTCAAACTCAAAAGACCTTTGTGGAGGTGACTTTCTTGAGGATTCTTTTTCAGTGGGTAGATCACGTTGTTACTCTTATGCCAAGAACTCACCACGCACTCAGGGGCGTTCATTCAAGTGGGTGGATGGGTCGGTGGCCACAAGTGCTGATCACTTGGGCTCAAGCCGCCGTATTGGCGACCATTGCGGGTTATCCCTAGATTTCTGGGATGCGCGATTCTAGGGTAAATAAACTTTTAAATTGGAATATCAATGTGAAATTAAATGTATTTTTTGGAATAAAGGGTATGCGGCGGGTCAATAATCAACAGAGATTGCAAAGGAAAGTGGTTCAACACACGCCGGGCATGAAATACCGGCGAAAATATGCGTTTTATGTCTGTCCAGATCTCTTAGCGCGTGCGCAAGATTTGGTCGAGCGTGTTGCCAGCCCGGCATGCCTTGTGTTTTAAAGCCTTTACCGTGACCAATCCCTCCAAGCCCCTCGATCTCGCCAACCTCGACCCGTTGACTGCCGGGATCTTTCAAGCCACCACCTCGGGCGATCGAAGTGCTCGTTTGCGCGAGTGGCTCCAGACTGGGCCTAACGAAGCCTTGTTACATGAGGTTTACCGTGAGTTGTCGTCCAAAGACAAAGGGGTGGCCAAACAGCTCAAGGAAAAAATTGACGAGATCAAGCGCAGCCACGGACAGGAAGCACTGGCCAGTGATTGGGCCCAAAAAGCGGAGCTGATTTTGTCGGCACCTCGACTCAATATGGCCGATGCATTGGCTTGGCAGCGCGACGCTGCCAAAGCAGGGGCGCCCTTGTCGCGCGAGCCCTTAGCCAGCCTCAAAGTCAAGTTGGTTGAGGTGGTTAAAGGTGTTGAAGACCTGCAACATCAAGTCATGGTGCAACGCGAATCGGCAGTCTTGTTGGCGCAGCGCATCGAGGTCTTGTCGACCAAGCCAATAGCCGAAGCCGAACATGGGCATGCCGGATTGCTAAATGATGTGGCACAGTGGCAAACTCAGGCCCAATCGTTGACTGTCAGTGCCGTTTGGCCGAGCGTTGACCTCAAATACCCCAACCAATTGGATGCCGCTGGTAAGCAGATGCAAGCGGTTTGGGATGGTTTTTCTGCTGCGCTCGCACTGGCGAATCTGGCCTTGTCCGACGCCAGCTCAGCCTTACCACCCGTACCTGTTTGGGCCGACGAGATTCGCCGTCAGCGTGGTGAAGCGGTCCATGCCCCTGCGGTGACCACCTCCAACCCGGTCCAGCCCGGAGCCGAAAAGTCGGATAAAGCGGAAAAAACAGTCAAACCCAAGATTGACCCAGCCCAACGCCAAGCCATGCGGGAGCTGGCGCTCCAAACAGTGACCCACGAGCTGGTAAGCCTTGAAAAACAAATCACCGAAAACCAAGGCGCTGCGCTGCCCGAGGCTTGCATCGCTTTGCGCAACGCACTCAAAACGCATGGCAAAAATCTGGACACCAGTTTGGATGAGCGCCTGCACCTGGCCCTGAAGGCCGCAGGTGATGCTGAGGGCTGGCAGCGCTGGTTGGCCGATCAAGTTCGTCTTGACTTGGTGACCCAAGCCGAAGCTTTGCTGGACGATCACAAAGTACCCACCGTGGGTGGACGCAAGATGCAAGACAAGTTGCGTCAATTGCGTGACGGTTGGAAGCAGATCGACCAAGGTGGCTTGCCCAACCATGCTCTTTGGAAGCGTTTCGATGCAGCATGCAACGAGGCATATAAAGCCGTGCTGGCTTGGCTTGAGCAGATGAAAAAGGACTCGGCCGATCAGCGAGCTCAGCGCGTTGCTCTGATGGACGAAGTCAAGGCATGGACCGCTGCCCATGTCGAAAGTGACGATTGGCGCGCCCAGTTGCGAGCGCTGCACCAGTTTGCCGACCGGTGGCGCAACGCAGGTCACTTGAGCGAAAAAGCCTTTGGCGAAATGCAAAGCCAGTGGAAAGGTATTTTTAAAGCGGCGGCTGCTCGGCTTGAGGCGGCCCAAAAGGCCAGCATCGAGCGACGCCATGCCTTGATTCAGGAAGCCCAAGAGGTGGGTGCTGCCCCTGCCTTGCGCATCGACGCGGTCAAAGCGCTGCAGCAACGCTGGCAGGTTGAGGCGCAGTCGGTGCCTTTGGACCGCAAAACAGAACAAAAATTGTGGGAAGTCTTCCGTGCCCCATTGGACGAAGCTTTTCAGCGCAAAGGCGCTGACCGCCCACAAACTGCTGCCCCGGTCAGTGACCACGACCGTGCTGTCATTGAAGCGTCCAAAGCCCTTGATGCCGCCAATGCGAGTGGCGATGTGTCCCAAATTCGCGCTGCCATGGCCGCTTTAGACGCTGCTTTGCGCGGGCAAGCCTTGCAGGCCAAAGCTGGGCAGTCGGCTCCGGTCTCCGCGCCAGCGGTGCAGGTCGTTGCCGCAGAGCCTGTTCTTGACACAGACAAAGATTCGGCTGCGGAGGATGCTTCCGATGTGGCGCCTGCCGAAGAAGCACAAAATGGCGCTGACCCATCCAAAACGGATGAAGTCAGTGAACAGACGCCAGTGCCAGCCCCAGCGGCTGCGATCAAGCCCGCCAAACCTGTGATCGCGGTTCGTGGTGACGACCGACCTGGGCAAAAGCGTACAGAGGCCCCGTCCGGTCGTGACGGTCGCCGAGACGCACGCCCAGGCGAGCGTGGTGTGCGACCGGGAGCCGACCGTGGCCCTGGCCCCGGCCGTGGCGGTGACCGATTCGCTGACCGTGCGCCGCGTGGCGATTTCCGCGAAGACCGTGGCCCACGTTTGGGTGACGCGGCCTTCCGCGCCCAGCGAGAGGCCATGGAGCGCGCCGAAATGTCGCTGCGCAAACTCGCTGCACAAGCGCATGGCGAAACCTTGACCCGTTTGATGGGGGCATGGCAAGAGCGTCAGGCCGATGCATTGCCGACCTCGCAAGAATTGGGCAAAGCTGTCCCTGCACCGATCCGTCAGGCTTGGGTTCAAGCAGTTGGCGCCGAGGCCAAGGCGCCTGCCGATAACGCGTTGTTGCGCCTTGAAATGGCGGCCGAAGTGCCAACACCCGCCGATCAATTGAATGCGCGCCGTGCACTGCAACTTCAGTTGCTGACCCAACGCAACCAGCCAGGCCCCAAAGAAACATGGGCCCAAGATGTGGCACAGGTGTTGTCCGGTCCTCATGAAGAGGCGACAGCGCGTCGTTTGCAAAACGCGCTCAAAAACCTTTTGCGTTCGTGATGTCCAGGCGGCGCAAGCCGCCTGATTGATCGAGCCGCAAGACTTGAGCCCTGAGGGGTTCGTGGTCGAGCGACCAATCGCTCAACACATGCCGCATCCCCGTGCCCAGTGGATGGTCAGCGGGTTGGTGCGTATGGCCATGCACCAGAGTGTCGGCTGCCGCTAGGCTCAACCAATTCAAGGCCATGGTGGGGTCTGCATCCGCGTATAACTTTTGCGAGTTTTTCTGTGTCTCGCTTTGGGCACGCATAGCGCGCGCCAAAGCCACTCTCTCGGCCAGGGGTTTGGCTAAAAAATCCTGTTGCCAAGCATCTCCCCGGACTTGCTCGCGGAAGGCTTGGTAATCCACATCCCCTAGACACAATGCATCGCCATGGCTGAGCAAAATTTGTTTCGCACCCCATTCAAGTACGCAGGGGTCACTGAGCGCATGCATGCCACAGCTGGATAAAAAGGTCGATCCCACTAAAAAGTCACGGTTGCCAGGCATGAAAGCCAGATGCATCCTGTGAGCAGCTTGGCGTAAAACTTCGGCGCAGGATGCCAAAAATGGATCTTGCTCCACGGCATCGTCTCCCACCCAAACCTCAAAAAGGTCGCCCAGGATGAACACCGCATCTGCAGTGGTGCTGGCCATGTAGTCACGCCAGGCTTGAAAAGTGGTTGACTCGGAAGCCTGCAAATGCAGGTCCGAGATCAAATCCACGGTTTGCCATGCCTGTGGCGCAGTCAGCTTGCCAAAGATCGGCGAGGTGGTGCGCGGGTCAGACATGGCTCAAACCCTCAAAGGGCAATGGCTTTTTCGATCACGACGTCGTCTTTGGGCACGTCACCGTGACCGCCGCGGGTGCCGGTTTTCACGCCCTCAATCTGGTCTACCACTTCGGTGCCCTTGACCACTTTGCCAAACACGGCATAGCCCCAGCCTTGCATCGAGGGGGCGGTGTGGTTCAAAAAGTCGTTTTTGGCAACGTTGATGAAGAACTGTGATGAAGCAGAGTGGGGCGCCGAGGTGCGGGCCATGGCCACGGTGTACTTGTCGTTTTTCAGGCCGTTGTTGGCTTCGTTTTCGATGGTGGCATCTGTGGGTTTTTGGCCCATGCCGGGCTCAAAACCACCGCCTTGGACCATGAAGCCGGGAATGACTCGGTGAAAAATCGTGTTGTTGTAGTGGCCCTTATTCACATAAGCCAAAAAGTTTTCGGTCGACTTGGGGGCTTTTTCAGCGTCCAGTTCGAGGGTGATGACGCCGTAGCCAGTGATGTGCAGTTCGACTTGTGGGTTGCTCATGGTGTTACTTCAACAAAGTGATGGTTTGAATGACGACCGGCGTGCGTGGCACATCGGTCGGGAAGGGGCCGCCTGCACCCGTGGGCGTGTTGCGGATTTTTTGGAGCACGTCCATACCAGACGTGACTTTGCCAAAAACGGTGTAGCCGAAGCTCTGAAAACTGGGGTCCAAAAACGCGTTGTCCACCACGTTGATGAAAAACTGCGAGGTGGCCGATTGCGGATCGTTGGTGCGGGCCATGGCCAATGTGCCGGTGGTGTTTTTCAGGCCCGCAGCCAGGGCTTGTCGGCCCTCATGGGCCACTGGTGCGCGGGTTTTCTTCTCACGGTACTGGGCGTCATAGCCGCCGCCTTGCACCATGAAGCCCGGGATCACGCGGTGAAAAATCGTCCCGTCGTAGTGTTTGTCGTTCACGTACTGCACAAAGTTGGCCACAGTTTTAGGGGCTTTGTCGGCGTACAACTCGGCTTCAATGTCACCCATGGAGGTGGTGATCCGGACTTTGCTCGTGGGCGCTGGGGTAGGTGCTGGGTTTTGAGCCCAAGAGGCAACGGGCGCAAGCAAACCCATGGCGAGCAAAACGCCGGTCAAGCGACGGGAAGAATTCAAGAAAGTGGTCATAACGTTGAAGGGATGTCGGGCAGATCGGACGAGGCCAACTCAGGGTGCTTTCAAAACCTGTTGGGTGTTCGCTTGTTTGTTTTGCAGGCGTTTTAAGGAGGGGGTCAAGCTGAGCGCTTGTCCATAAGCTCGGGCCGCCAATGCCAAATAGAGGTCGCCCATGTTTTCAAGGGCCAAAGCGTAATCCGGGCGGGCCTGAACGGCAGCCTGCAATGACAGCAAGGCCTCTTCATGTCGGTTGGCTCGAGCCAACAATGCCGCAAGGTTGTTATGCGGCTCGGGCAACTCAGGGAAAGACAAGGTCAAGGCCCGCAAGGTGTCCATGGCCGCTTGGGTTTGTCCCAATCCTGTCTGGATGTGGCTGAGCAAAAGCCGCATTTGCGGATCGGTTGGTGTGGTTTTGAGGCGGGATTCCGCAAGAGCCTGTGCGGGCTGCCACTGACCGCTTTGGACCAGCGCGTTGACTTCGGTGTAGATGTCTGCTCTTGCACTGGCACCCAAGGTCCAGAAGGTGCAAAAAGCCATCAAGGTCAGCCAAGTACGCATGCGAGCCCGAAAAGTTAGTGGTGTGTGCCTCAAATGTCAAGGAGGCAAAACCTGACTCCAAAAGAGCGTCTGGCGCCAAGGCACGGGGATATACTGAGCGGCCATTGTAACGGAGCACCCTGATTTTTTGGTTGCCCCAAACCCTCATCAGTTCCGCGTTCGCAGACTTCACCAGAGCATTTGGGTGCAGATCCGCCGAATTCATAAGGGCTGTTCGCGATCCGTGCGGATTTTGACCGCCACTTCATTTCATCAAACATGAGTTTGCGCATTTTCAACACGCTCAGCCGTGCTGTCTCTGAATTTTCAACCGCCGAGCCCGGTCATGTGCGCATGTACGTGTGCGGCATGACCGTGTACGACCTGTGCCATCTGGGCCATGCTCGCTCGATGATCGCGTTCGATGTGGTTCAACGTTGGCTCAAAGCCAGCGGCTACCTGGTCACTTATGTGCGCAACGTGACCGACATCGACGACAAGATCATCAAACGTGCCCTGGAGAATGGCGAAACCATCCGTGGCTTGACCGACCGCATGATCGAGGCGCTGCACCAGGACGCCGACGCGCTGGGCATTGAGCGGCCCCAACACGAGCCCCGTGCGACCGACTACGTGCCCCAGATGCTCAGGATGATTGGCACGCTGGAGCAAAATGGTCTGGCTTACCGCGCTGGCAACGGCGACGTGAACTATTCGGTGCGCAAGTTTGTGGGATACGGCAAGTTGTCGGGCAAGTCATTGGACGAATTGAATGCCGGTGAGCGTGTGGCGGTGGAAACAGACAAACAAGACCCTCTAGACTTTGTGCTCTGGAAGAGTGCCAAGCCCTCCGAGCCCGAAGACGTGAAATGGGCCAGCCCTTTTGGCACAGGCCGCCCCGGCTGGCACATCGAGTGCTCTGCCATGGCCTGCGAGCTGCTGGGCCAGACCTTTGACATCCACGGTGGCGGGGCTGACCTGCAGTTTCCGCACCACGAAAACGAGATCGCCCAAAGCGAAGGCGCCAACGGCCAGCCTCTGGCGCGCTTTTGGATGCACAACGGCTTCATCAATGTGGACAACGAGAAGATGTCCAAAAGCCTGGGCAACTTTTTCACCATCCGCGATGTGCTCAAAGAATTCGACGCGGAGACCGTGCGCTTTTTCATCGTGCGCAGCCATTACCGCAGCTCGCTCAATTACAGCGACGTGCACCTCAACGACGCCAAAGGCGCTTTAAAGCGCCTGTACACCGCCCTACAGGCCGTACCGCCTGCCGATGTCCGCATGGATTGGGCTGATCCTCTGGCAGCACGCTTCAAAGCGGCGATGGACGAAGACTTTGGTACCCCCGAAGCGGTGGCGGTGCTGTTTGAGCTGGCAGGCGAAGTCAACCGCAGCGGTTCGACCGAGCGGGCAGGCCTGCTCAAATCTTTGGGTGGCTTGCTGGGTTTGCTGCAGACCGACCCCACGACCTACCTCCAAGCGGGCGCCGGCTTGAATGAGGTGGCCATTCAGGCGCAAATTCAGGCCCGGGCCGATGCCAAAAAGGCGAAAAACTTTGCTGAGGCAGACCGCATCCGCAACGATTTGCTGGCGCAAGGCATTGTGCTCAAAGACTCGGCTTCCGGTACCACTTGGGAGGCTGCGCCATGAACGCTGCTTCGGTCGCCACGGTGATGCCGGTCACGCCCGCTTATTGGGCGGAGGCCTGTGTGCACCTGACCAAAAAAGACCGGGTCATGAAAAAACTGATTCCGCAGTTTGGCAACGCCATTCTTGAGACTCGGGGCGATGCCTTTGTGACCTTGGCACGGTCCATCGTAGGCCAACAAATATCTGTCAAAGCTGCCCAAACGGTTTGGGATCGTTTTGCCTTGCTGAGCAAGCGCATGACCCCTGCTGCCGTTCTCAAGCTCAAAGTAGACGACATGCGTGCTGCAGGCCTTTCGGTGCGCAAAGTCGAGTATTTGGTCGATCTGGCCGTTCACTTCAGTTCCGGTGCGCTGCACGTTAAGGCCTGGCAAGACATGGACGACGAAGCCATCATTGACGAATTGGTGGCTATCCGGGGCATTGGCCGTTGGACGGCAGAAATGTTCCTGATCTTCCATTTGCTTCGGCCCAATGTGTTGCCGCTCGACGATGTGGGTTTGATCAATGGCATCAGCCGCAATTACTTTTCGGGTGAGCCGGTCAGCCGCAGCGATGCCCGCGAGGTGGCGCAGGCTTGGAGCCCCTACACCACCGTGGCGACTTGGTATATTTGGCGCTCCCTGGATCCTGTTCCGGTCGCGTATTGAGGTCTGGACGCTGGCCGTCCGTCTGATCATGAATTGAGGAGTAAAACTTGGTCAAAAAATCATTTCTCGACTTTGAGCAACCCGTTGCCGAACTCGAAGCCAAGATCGAAGAATTGCGCTACGTGCAAACCGAGTCTGCGGTGGACATCACCCTCGAAATCGAGCAACTGAGCAAAAAAAGCCAACAGCTGACCAAAGACATCTACAGCGACCTGACCCCCTGGCAGGTCACCAAAATTTCTCGCCATCCGGAGCGTCCTTACACACTGGACTACATCAATGGCATCTTTACTGATTTTGTCGAAATGCACGGCGACCGACACTTCGCCGATGACCTGTCGATTGTCGGTGGGTTGGCCCGTTTCAATGGCCAAGCTTGCATGGTGTTGGGTCAGCAAAAAGGGCGCGACACCAAAGAGCGCACCATGCGCAACTTTGGCATGAGCAAACCCGAGGGTTACCGCAAAGCGTTGCGCCTCATGAAAACGGCCGAAAAGTTCAAGTTGCCGGTCTTCACCTTCGTGGACACCCCGGGCGCCTACCCGGGCATCGACGCAGAAGAGCGCGGCCAGTCCGAAGCCATTGGGCGCAACATCTTCGAGATGGCCCAGTTGGAAGTGCCGATCATCACCACCATCATTGGCGAAGGCGGCTCGGGTGGCGCATTGGCCATTTCGGTGGCCGACCAGGTTTTGATGCTGCAGTATTCTGTGTATTCGGTCATCAGCCCGGAAGGCTGCGCCTCCATTTTGTGGAAAACCAGCGAAAAAGCCGAAACCGCCGCAGACGCCTTGGGCATCACGGCGCACCGACTCAAAGCCTTGGGTTTGATTGACAAAATCGTCAATGAACCCATTGGCGGCGCCCATCGAGATACCGAGCAAATGGTGGCTTTTCTCAAACGTGCGCTGGGTGAAGCATGGCGTCAAGTGGCCGACCTGAAGCCCAAAGAGTTGCTGGATCGCCGCTATGAGAGACTGAACAGCTACGGCCGTTTCACCGATACCAAAGCAGGCAAGTAAACAAGCTGCGGAGCCTTTAGGCTTCAAGCATGACGTCACACACCGCAAAAATGCCCGAACAGGCCTTGGCTCAATTCAGCCCTGGCCTTCCTTTTGCTGTGGCCTTGAGTGGTGGAGCCGATTCAGTGGCCTTGCTGTTGGCTTGCGCCCATCGCTGGCCGGGTCAGGTGAGGGCGGTGCACATTCACCATGGTTTGCAAGCGGCCGCCGATGTTTTTGAGTCGCACTGCACCTTGCTTTGTGAGCAGCTGGGCGTACCGCTTGTCGTTCGTCGGGTGCAAGCGCGGCACGCTCCGGGCCAAAGCCCTGAAGACGCTGCCCGCCAAGCCCGCTACACCGCACTGGCCGAAGCCCTTGACACCGATTGGCCCGAAGTGCGCGATGTGGTTTTGGCGCAGCACGCTGACGACCAAGTCGAAACTTTGCTCATTGCGCTGTCGCGTGGTGCCGGTTTGCCGGGACTGGCCAGCATGCCTGTCCACTGGCAGCGGCAGGGCCTGAATTGGCACCGTCCTTGGCTAGGCGTGCCAGGCGCAGCGGTGCGGGAATGGCTGCGCAGCCAAGGCCAAGACTGGATCGAAGACCCCAGCAACAGCGATGAAAAGTTCACCCGCAACCGCATTCGCGCACAAGTTGTTCCTGCTTTGGCCCATGCCTTACCCGCCTTCCGCGAAACTTTTGCACGGAGCGCAGCGCACGCCGCTCAAGCGCAAGAAGTTTTGAACGAAGTGGCTGCGCAAGACCTTGCCGAGGTCGGTATCCCCCCCCGCATCCAGGCTGTGCAGCAACTCAGCCGTGCCCGTCAAGCCTTGGTGCTTCGCCACTGGTTGCGGCAGGAGCATGGCACCACGCCCAGCACCGCCCAGTTGAACGAATTGCTCGGTCAAATCGAGGCCTGCACCACCCGAGGCCATCGGCTGCACCTGAAAGTCGGGCAGGGTTTTGTCGAGCGAGACGCGGCGCACTTGGTTTGGCACAGCGCTTGACCTCGATTTAAAAGGTCACACGACACACTCACTGGCCAAACACAGTGCTGGCACAAAGCATATGGGGTCAAGAAACAGTCAGGCCGATGGGTACAATCGAGGGTTTTTCCGAGTCTGGTAATCAGTTTTTTAATTCTGGCTGACCAGTTTCATTTTTCTTTTCAGCATTACACATGGCTTTGATCGTTCACAAATACGGCGGCACTTCAATGGGCTCGACCGAGCGCATTCGGAATGTTGCCAAGCGCGTGGCCAAATGGGCACGCGCTGGCCACCAGATCGTGGTGGTGCCCAGCGCCATGAGCGGCGAAACCAACCGCCTGCTGGGCCTGGCCAAAGAGCTGGCCCCCGCCAAGCCTGACAACACTTACAGCCGCGAACTCGACATGCTGGCTTCCACCGGCGAGCAGGCCTCGTCAGCTCTGCTGGCCATTGCGTTGCAATCCGAAGGCCAGCCCTCGGTCAGTTATGCCGGTTGGCAAGTCGCCATCAAAACCAACGACGCCTTCACCAAAGCGCGCATCCAGTCGATCGATGACGAAAAGGTCATGGCCGATCTGAACGCCGGCAAGGTCGTCATCATCACCGGCTTTCAGGGTGTGGACGACAACGGCAACATCACCACGCTTGGTCGTGGTGGCTCTGACACCTCGGCTGTGGCCGTGGCAGCTGCCCTCAAAGCCGACGAATGCCTGATCTACACCGACGTAGACGGCGTTTACACCACCGACCCCCGCGTGGTGCCCGAAGCCCGTCGCCTGCACACCGTGAGCTTTGAAGAGATGCTGGAAATGGCGTCGCTTGGCTCCAAGGTCTTGCAAATCCGTTCGGTCGAATTTGCGGGCAAATACAAAGTGCCCATGCGTGTGCTGTCCAGCTTCACGCCTTGGGACATCGACATCAACGAAGAAGCCGCATCCGGCACCCTGATCACTTTTGAGGAAGACGAACAAATGGAACAAGCCGTCGTATCCGGCATCGCATTCAACCGCGACGAAGCCAAAATCTCTGTGGTGGGCGTGCCCGACAAGCCCGGTATCGCCTACCAAATCTTGGGCGCTGTGGCCGATGCCAACATCGAAGTCGATGTGATCATCCAGAACCTGAGCAAGGACGGTAAAACCGACTTCAGCTTCACCGTGCACCGTAACGACTTCGCCAAGACCCTTGACCTGCTCAAGGAAAAAGTCTTGCCAGCCTTGGGTGCTGCCGAGGTTTTGGGCGATGCCAAGATCTGCAAAGTGTCGATCGTGGGCATTGGCATGCGCAGCCATGTGGGTGTGGCCAGCAAGATGTTCCGCAGTTTGAGCGAAGAAGGCATCAACATCCAGATGATCTCGACATCTGAAATCAAAACTTCGGTTGTGATCGATGAAAAATACATGGAGTTGGCTGTGCGCGCCTTGCACAAAGCCTTCGATCTGGATCAAGCCTAAGTTATAATTTGATTCACTGGAAACGTGACCGAGTGGCCGAAGGTGCTCCCCTGCTAAGGGAGTATGGGGTGTAGAGCCTCATCGAGGGTTCGAATCCCTCCGTTTCCGCCAGTGACTTCTTTCAATATTTCAATCCTTCAAACGCCTGTTTGCAAGTGATTGATCTGATTGAATTTTTTCTTCCAAAGCCTCCCGCGTTCTTGAAGAAAGTCCCCCTTTGATGGGGTACTCGAACTGTTGAGACGGCTTTCTGCTCAAAACCTCTTGACCAAGCGCGTTCAAAACCCAAATTTGAACCGTACCGATTGCACGCGGTTTTATTTGATGCAGGCCCTCCATAGTGACCATTCAAAAAAGTGTTCTTGAGATGGCCTGAACCTGATATTTCCATTATTCGGCCAGCATCTTGGCATTGGCAATCAATTTTCTCAACCTGTGAGGAATCTCCTTAGTCGAAAAAGCACTTACATCTGCCGTGCCGGGATTGCCAATGGGGAGACGCCCCAATAGGTGTCCGAATGGGACAAGGCTTAGGCGAAAAATTTGACCCAAAGCTTCACGCCCGTCTCGCGTTCGCAATGCCAGCTGCAGCATTTGGATGTGGCTATCTATATGAAGCCAAAAAAAGCACTGTCCTACGATGTGTGCAGCCTGCAGTAACAGCCACTTCTCTGGAAGGTCTGTGCATTTGCGGGCTTGGGTGCGTAGCGTTTTATAGGTCGTTTGCTGCAATCCTTGGTCCGTTGTCTCTTTAGTTTGCATAGTTCCAAAATCGGTCGCGGCTTTGCCCCGCATCTCGCGGCGTGCGTGCCGTAATACAGTCCATCCGCTGCTCAGCGCCAAGGCGGCCATCAAACTCGCTACAGCTAAGTCCGGCCAGGCGCGGCTCGTGCCAAAGACGCCTACCGCCGCAGCAATTACAGCCAAATTGCCGATTGCATCATTGCGCGAGCACAACCATACGCTACGCATGTTGGCATCACCCTCGCGAAACGCGTAAAGCATCCAAGCAACGCCGACGTTGGCTACGAGGGCCAATGTGGCCACTGCGCCCATGGCGGCGGCGTCGGGTACGCTGCCGCGCCATACGGCCCACAAAGCTTGTCCAAGGATGATCAGGCCAAAGGCCATCATGCTGATCGCCTTGCCAATCGCGGCGTAGGCACGCCACGATAGTGCTGAAGTCAGTATCGCTAGTGATACGCCATAGTTCATTGCGTCCCCCGCAAAGTCAATGGCATCCGCCTGAAGTGACAGGGACTGCGACGCTAGGCCGGCCGCAATTTCCACGAGGAACATCGCCAGGTTTACACCCAATGCAATCCAAAGCACTTTGCGGTAGCGCCCCAGGTTGACTATCTGATGGGGTGCGGGCATTTCGTGTTCGCAGCTATGACCTGACATTTTGATTTCCTTTGCAAAGTAAGCATTTGAAACCCTGTAGCTGCTACAGTGTCAAGATCTTTTTGAGGAGTGCGTTCTATGCAGATCAAACAGCTTTCCAGTGCCACAGGTGTCGACATTGAAACCATCCGCTACTATGAAAAACAGGGCCTTTTGCCAGAGCCTGACCGTAAAGAGAATGGCTATCGAGACTATGACAACACCCACCTAGAGCGGCTTTCCTTCATCCGCCATTGCCGCGCACTGGAAATGTCCCTCAGCCAAGTGGCCCTATTACTGGGTTTTGTCGATCAGCCCGGCGAAGGGTGTGAGGATGTTAATTTGTTGGTCGATCAGCAGTTGGCTAAAGTACGAGCACGTCTGCAGAGCATGAAAGCACTGGAAAAACAGTTATTGCAACTTCGGGCGCGTTGCACTGAGGAGCGCGGGACCCACGCCTGCGGCATCTTGACCGAGTTAGTGTCTGCGGCCCATGGCGAAGCCTGCGCGTGCCATGCCATTTTGGATTGAAGTTGTTCCTCGCTTGATTTGGGCCTAAGCTCACTCTTAGTCACTGCGAAAGGACAGGCAGTTCAAGATCAAGTCCAATTGGCAGTATGCAGCAACCATTAGCTGTCTCAACATTTAGAAACTTGAACCGGACACCAAGTGCTTGATTTGCTTGCCCATCAAAAACTTAGGCGGTTTGTGATGAGGTATGTTCTGCCCCGCCAGCGACTTCTTTCAATATT
>NZ_CALPTI020000015.1:0-73990 GCF_943326455.1 Limnohabitans sp. Rim8 | reverse complement strand
CTTGAAGGTGGTGGGCCAGGCGAACTTTTTGCCCAGCTCGACCAACCCGACCATGCCCTTCACCCACAACACGCTGGATGAGCATGTGGACATGCTGATGGTCTGCCACCACCTGGATCCGGCAATTGCCGAAGACCTGGCTTTTGCCGAAAGCCGCATTCGCAAAGAAACCATTGCGGCCGAAGACATCCTGCACGACCTGGGCGCCATCAGCATGATGAGCAGCGACAGCCAAGCCATGGGGCGGGTGGGCGAAGTCATCATCCGCACTTGGCAGACCGCACACAAAATGAAACAGCAGCGCGGCAGCCTGCCAGGCGACACCGATCGCCACGACAACGCCCGCGTCAAGCGCTACATTGCCAAATACACCATCAACCCCGCGATTGCCCACGGCATCAGCCACGATGTGGGCAGCATCGAAGTGGGCAAATGGGCCGACCTGGTGATCTGGAAACCGGCCTTTTTTGGCGTCAAGCCATCGCTGGTGATCAAGGGTGGTTTCATTGCGCTGGCAGCCATGGGTGACCCCAATGCCTCCATCCCCACACCCCAGCCGGTGCACTACCGCCCCATGTTTGGCAGCTTTGGCGGCGCGCTCACGCGCAATGCCCTGACCTTTGTGTCGCAGGCAGGTTGGCAAGCCGGCATTGACCAGCGTTTCGGCCTGAGAAAACCGTTGTCTGTGGCGCACAACATTCGGGGCATTCGCAAGCAAGACATGGTCCACAATGCCTACTTGCCCCACATGGAGGTGGACCCCCAAACCTATGCGGTGCGTGCCGACGGGCAGCTGCTGGTGTGCGAGCCCGCCACCAGCCTGCCCATGACCCAACGCTACTTTTTGTTCTAAAGGCCCATGTCCGCTCTGCTCATTTGCTCCAAACTCATGCCGCAAGGCCGCGGTCTGGCCCGTGTGCTGATCCAACGCGCCAGCAGCATCACCCTTGACTGGGACACCCGCCAAAAAAGCCGCTTTGACGCCACCGACAGCCAAGGCCGCACTTTGGGTGTGTTCTTGCCCCGTGGCGCCGTGGTGCGCGGCGGCGATGTGTTGGTGGCCGAAGACGGCTCGCTGGTGCGGGTGGCAGCCGCGTCGCAGGCCGTGCTGCGCATCACCGCTTGCGCTGAGCACGGCTCGCCCTTTGACCTGACGCGTTCTGCTTACCACCTGGGCAACCGCCATGTGCCGATTGAGCTGCAACCCGACCACCTCAAGATCGAGCCCGACCATGTGCTGGCCGACATGCTGCGCGCCATGCACATGACGGTGATCGAGGTGTCTGAATCCTTCGAGCCCGAAAACGGGGCTTATGGCGACCATGGCGCTGCTGCACATGGGCATGGACACAGTCACGAACATGGACACAGCCACGAACAAGCAGCACCGGCAGCAACACCGCCAGGCAAGCGCATCGCCATCCCAGTCCGTGCAGCCCCTGCTGAACCGCATGTGCACGGCCCCGGCTGCGGTCATGAGCACTGAAACAGCGCCCTCGGCCCTGCTGCAACTGATTTGGCTCGCCTCGCCTACGCTGCCCATTGGCGGCTTCTCGTATTCCGAAGGGTTGGAAGCGGCCATTGAGCAAGGCCTGGTGCACCACGAAGCCAGCGCTACCGACTGGGTAGTCGACCAGCTGCACCTGACGCAATCGCGGGGCGACATGGCCGTCATGGCGCAAGCCATACCCGCTTGGCAAGTCATGGACACACATCGCCTGCAAGCGCTCAACGACTGGGTCATGGCCACCCGAGAAACCGCCGAAATGCGCTTGCAAGCCGAGCAAATGGGCCGGTCCTTGCTCGACTGGCTGCGCAACCTGCAGCAAGCCAGCGACGCACAACTGCAATGCTGCGCCCAACTGCCACCCACCTACCCGCTGACCATGGCGCTGGCCTTGTCTCTGGCGCAAGCCCCGCTGGACCAGGCTCTGCAAGCGGGCGCCTTTGGCTGGGCCGAAAACATGACCCAAGCCGCGCTCAAGGCAGTGCCTCTGGGCCAAAGCGCTGGGCAGCGCATGCTGGCACGGCTGGCCCACGAAATTCCGCAGGCGGTGCAAACCGCCTTGCACTTGAGAGACGAAGACCGCCAAGCCTTCAATCCCATGCTGGCCATCTTGTCAGCACGTCACGAAACCCAATACTCCCGGATCTTCCGATCATGAATTCAGCACTGCACCACATCCCAAATCGTACCCACAAGTTGCCGCCTCTTCGCGTGGGCATTGGCGGGCCTGTGGGCTCTGGCAAAACCACCTTGCTCGAGATGCTGTGCAAAAACATGCGCGAGCGCTGGGACCTGATCGCCATCACCAATGACATCTACACCAAGGAAGACCAGCGCTTGCTCACGGTGAGCGGCGCGCTGCCCGCCGAGCGCATCATGGGCGTGGAAACCGGTGGCTGCCCGCACACGGCCATCCGCGAGGATGCGTCCATCAACCTCGAAGCAATTGACCGCATGCTCGAAAAATTTCCGAACGCCGATGTGGTCTTCATCGAAAGCGGCGGCGATAACCTGGCCGCCACCTTCAGCCCCGAACTCTCCGACCTCACGATTTATGTGATCGACGTGGCTGCAGGCGAGAAGATCCCACGCAAGGGCGGCCCCGGCATCACCAAAAGCGATTTGTTCGTGATCAACAAGACCGACTTGGCCCCGCATGTGGGCGCTGATCTGGAAGTGATGCGCACTGACACCGACCGCATGCGCCCTAACCGCGAGACCCGTCCATGGGTCATGACCAACCTGAAAACGCTGGATGGCTTGGCCGAGGTGGTGGCCTTCATTGAAAAACGGGGCATGCTGGGCAGCGCCTGAATGGCTTTTGACACGTCACGCCCTTGCCCCCCGAATCCAGGGGTTTAAATCGCTACAATTACTTCCCAAGGAAGCGTGGCAGAGTGGTCGATTGCACCGGTCTTGAAAACCGGCGACTCGAAAGGGTCCGTGAGTTCGAATCTCACCGCTTCCGCCAGTCACCCCATCCAATCAAGCGCTCAGGCGCTTTTTTGTTGTCTGGACAAAAGCCCCGCGCACTTGGGGCCTGCATGCAAAAAAGCCGCAGATCCCAAGTGGGGCCTGCAGCCAGTGGCGCCAAGGTCAAGACCAGGCCTGGGCGCTCACACGCGAGTCAACCGCGCTTGATGGTGCTGTCCATGAAGTTGCCAAAAGGTGACTCACAGAACTGTGACCAGAAAAGTTGCTCCATGAAAGTCTCCTGGTTGTGGTTGAAAGAAAAGACAACGGGGGAACCGGGTTGGCTTAAGACGGCGTCGATGGCTTGGGTAGGGTGGGTGGGGCGACCAAATCCGCGGCATCGCCCCAGCGTGCCAGGCCTGAGAGCTTCATCGACAGACGCAACTCATCCATCAGAATTTGCAAGGCATGTCTTGCTCCTGCCTCGCCGCCTGCGGCGGCGCCATAAAGCACGGCACGGCCCACCGCAACGGCTTGCGCGCCCAAGGTGTGGGCCTTGAGGATGTCCACCCCACGGCGCACGCCAGAGTCGAGCAGCAAAGGCATCTTGCCCGCCAATCGGCGGGCAATGGCGGGCAAGGCATCCAAGGTCGCGGCTGCCCCATCCAACTGACGCCCGCCGTGGTTGGAGATCCACAGGGTGTCCACGCCCATTTGAGCCAAGCGCCAGGCGTCGTCGGGATGGGCTACGCCTTTGACCATGAGTTGACCTTTCCAGCGATCGCGCAACCGGGCCAGATCGTCCCAGTCATAGGCCGGGTCCAGACTTTGGCCGACCTTGGCCGCAATGGTCAGGTCGGCCGATTGCTGACCCATGTAGCCTTTGACGTTTTCATACTGGGGCGAACCGCCCCGAATCATTTGCCAAGCCCAAGCCGGGTGAGCCAGGCCACTGAGCACTTGTCGCATGTTCAGGCGCAAGGGCACCGTGATGCCGTTGCGCAAATCACGCTCTCGCTTGCCGCCCGCTTGCAGGTCGAGCGTGACCACCAGCGTGCCATAGCCTGCGGCTTGTGCGCGCTGGACCAGCTGGTCATTGAAGGCGTGGTCTTTCAAGACGTAGAGCTGGAACCACAAATCGCCCTGCACGGCGTCGGCCATGGCCTCGATGCTGGTGGTGGCCATGGTCGACAAGGTGTAAGGCAGCCCCAAAGAGGCGGCTGCTTTGGCAATCGCGATGTCGGCCTGGGGCCAAGCCAACACGCACGAGCCCATAGGTGCAATGACGATAGGCGCTTGAGCGGTTCGTCCAGGCCAAGGCGTTTGCATGTCGGGTTGGCTGACATCGTTGAGCACCCGAGGGCACAATAGGGTGCGCTCAAAAGCAGCGCGGTTTTCGCGCAAAGTGACCTCGTCCTCGGCCCCGCCGTCGATGAACTCGAACACCGCTTTGGGCAAACGTTTTTGGGCCATGCGCCGCAAATCCGCGATGTTGATGGCCCTCTCTAAGCCAACGTTCAAGCCAGCGTTCACAAACGGTTTGGGTGGACTCATGGCGTCAGCACCTGGGTCGCTTGCAAGCATTGGATTTTTTTCGCCATCTTTATAAAAAGTTGAGTTTTCATATTAGCCACGGCGAGCAAAATCCGTCAATCACGTCAGCAGCTTCACAGGGTAAGTCCGTATCAAAACCACCCAACAAGGTGTAGCACAGCTGAACTTCTGCCGGGTGGCGCACTGCCCTCCGCTTTCAGGCCTGGCCCACCAGCATCGCCTCCACCAACTCCTGCACGGCCAACGCCTCTTCGGCTGTGGCCAGTTTGTGCGACTGACCCCGCAGCCACAGGTCCACCTCGGTCAATTGGCGCTGCAAGGCGCTTTTGCGCGGGTCTTCGGTGGTCCAGTCCAGGGCCTCCACCCAGGGGCCGCCATCGGAGCGCCACAGTTGGAAAAATTCGCGAAACTGGTGGTTCATGCGAGTGCCACGCACGGTGACTTCTTGGCGGTCGGGCTGTTGGCCCCCAGTGGTCGCCATCACGGTCACCGGTTTGCCGTGCGCCGTGGTCAAGCGGGCCAACATGTCGAGCTCGCACAAGGCGGGGTCTTGCGGGTAGCGGGGGCTGGCTTGCTGCAAAGTCAAAGGCCCCAAAAAACGGCCCGCCAAAAACAGGAAATGCGAGATCACCTCACGGGTGTAGCCGCCTTCATGCCGAAAGCGCAGCCAATCGGCGTCTTTTTGCCAAGCGCGGGGCCATGCGGGGTAGTTCACCACAATGTCGATGCCTAAAATTTCACCCGTTTCACCCGCAGCCATGGCGCGTTGCAGCTCCTGAAATCCGCGCGAAGCGGCTTGGGTGAAGTTGACCACCCCGGGCAAGCGCCCTTGGCGCAGCTGCGCTACCAAGTCGCGGCTTTGCAGCAAATCCGTGCCCAAGGGTTTTTCCATGAAAACCCCTTGACCCGCTGCCGCTGCCTGCAAGGCGTAGCTTTTTCGGGGCCCCGGCGGGCAGGCCAAATAGACGACATCCGCACCCAACATGGCGGTCTCGGCGCTGGACTGGATGGCGACGTGGGGCACGGCCTCGCGTGTCTTGGCCACAGACTCGGCAGACGGGTCCCAAACCCCAGAAACCTCAAAAGCGGGGTGTTCCAACACGTTTTCCAGCATGCGCCGCCCCATGATGCCCAAACCAATCACCGCCAATCGATGTCTCATGTGTTCCTCCATGGGTGTCTAGCTTAACCATTCGCACAAACCCCAGTTGTTATTTATTTATTAAAATTGATAAACTCAACAGCATGGAAAATACCAACCATCCCAATAGCCCCATGGTCTCCGCCTACCTGCGGTTTCTTCAGCTGGCCAAAGTCATTCAAGCACTGCCCGATGGGCAAGACATGGATGCCAACGAAAAAGCATTGTTACAAGCGGTTGTCTTGCATTGGTACGAAGACCAGCCTATGACCGTGCGCGAAGCCATTGGCTTGACCGAACTGGGCTCGCCTGCCACGCTGCACAAACGGATCACCCGCCTGCGCGAAAAGGACATGCTGAGCAACCTGAACATGGAAGGCGATCGCCGCGCCAAGTTTTTGATCCCCACCCAACGCACACTGGATTACTTCCAAAGTTTGGGTCAATCCATGCAGCAGGCCCATCAAAAAACGGTGGCATGACCCGCAGCATTCGATATTGGGTCGAGCAAACGGCGCTGGCTTTGAGCAGCGCCGTCTTGTTTGTGCTGTTTTTTAAACTCAACGGTTGGGTTTTTGCGAATCTCGCCTACAGCGAAGGCATCAGTTGGGTCTTTTTACCTGAGGGCTTTCGGGTGATTTTGGTCCTGGTTTTGGGTTTGCCCGGCGCTGTCGGTCTGGTGCTGGGCACTTGGTTCGTCGACAGCGCGCTTTTTTCGGCTGACACGTGGTTGTTGCCATTTTTAAATGGCGTCGTGTCCGGCTTGACCCCTTGGGTGGTGATGAAGTACTTGCAGCACAAAGGGTGGTTGGCGCACCACATCCTGACCATGACTGCCCAACGTTTGCTGCAAATGACCTTGATTTTCTCTGCGGCCAGCGCCATCAGTCACCAGGTGCTCTGGTCCTTGTTCGATAAGCCAAATGTCAACAGCATGGTCGATGTTTGGCCCATGTTCATAGGCAACGCCTTGGGGGCCTTGCTGATGCTCTACGGTTTCAAATTTACCTTGGACAGGATCAGCTCGAAAAGGTCTACCCTGACCGACTGAGCTTTGGACGCTCAAACGCTGCCGGATAAAAACAGCGCTTGCAGATCGCTCAAAAAGTCAAAGCCCCGGTCTGTTGGCCAGACCCGGTGCAGGTCACGCGCAATCAAGCCTTTTTTCTCGGCCTCTGCCAGACCTTTTTGGATGCTGGTCATGGCCAAGCCCGTGCGGTCCACAAAGTCGGCCAAATCAAACCCTTCACGCAATCGCAGCGCATTGAGCATGAATTCAAATGGCAAGTCTTGGCGCGACACCTCGGTGCTTTGTGTGACCGGCTCGCCCTTTGCAGCCTGTTGCATGTAAAGCGCGGGTTCACGGTAACGCACTTGCCGCAGCACGCGGTGCGCAAAGCTGAGCTTGCTGTGGGCACCGGCCCCAACGCCCAAATAGTCGCCAAACTGCCAGTAGTTCAGGTTGTGGGCGCAGGGGTGTCCCGGCTTGGCATAGGCCGACACTTCGTAGCGGTTCAGCCCCGCCAACCCGGTCAACTCGGTGATGCGGTCCATCATCTCGTAGGCCAAATCGTCTTCGGGCAAAGTGGGCGGGAACTTGGCGAATACCGTGTTCGGCTCGATCGTCAGGTGGTAAATCGAGATGTGCGGCGGCGCAAAATCCAAAGCGGTCTGGATGTCTTGCGTCAGACCGTCGAGCGTCTGGCCCGGCAAGGCGTACATCAGGTCGAGGTTGAAGGTGTCGAACACCTGGGCGGCTTCGGCCACGGCAGCCAGCGCCTGATCACGGTCATGCACCCGGCCCAGCGCCTTCAGGTGTTCATTGTCAAAACTCTGCACCCCGATCGACAAGCGGGTGATGCCCGCTTGGTGGAAGGCCGTGAAACGGTCTTTTTCGAATGTGCCGGGATTGGCTTCCATGGTGATCTCGGCGTCAGGGGCCAAGCGCACGCGGGCGCGGATGCCAGAGACCAAACGGTCAATCGCTTCGGGGGAGAACAAACTGGGTGTGCCACCGCCCAAAAACACAGTCTGGATGCTGCGCCCCCAGATCAAGGGCAGACTGGCTTCGAGGTCGGCGAACAGCGCGTTGATGTAGGCGTCTTGCATCGACACCGGGTCAGCGCCCTCTCGGAATTCATGCGAGTTGAAATCGCAATACGGGCACTTCTTGATGCACCACGGCAGGTGCACATACAGCGACAGCGGCGGCAAAGCGTTCAGTTGCAGCACGCCTGGTCGCATGGCGTGCACCGGGTCCATCATGTCGCTCATGGTTGGCTCACGCGGCAAAACCAGCCAGCCAGCGCTCACGCATCAGCGCCAGCATGGCTTGTGCGGCGCGGCCCCGGTGGCTGTGGGCGTTTTTGACTTCAGGGGGCAGCTCTGCAAAGGTCTTGCCAAATTCGGGCAGCCACATCACAGGGTCAAAGCCAAAGCCGTTGCTGCCCCGGCGCTCGGGCGTGATCTGCACCACCACCCGGCCCACCGCGATCAGCGGCTCCGGGTCGTCGGCGCTGCGCAGCGCCACCAAGGTGCTGACCATGGCGGCGCGACGCTGCTCCGCACCTTGGATACCCTGCATTTGTTCCAACAAAGCAGTCACGTTGGTGTCGTCCCCTTTGGGGTAGCCAAAGCGGGTGGCGTAATACGCTGTATCCACACCGGGTTGACCGCCAAAGGCGTCCACGCACAAACCCGCGTCATCGGCCAAAGCGGGCATGCCACTCAAGAGCGCCGCGTGCCGAGCTTTGGCCAATGCGTTTTCAACAAAGGTCTTGAACGGCTCTGCCGCCTCGGGGATGTTCAGCTCAGACTGGCGCACCAGCGTCATGCCCAGAGTCGCAAACAGGGTTTGCAACTCGGCCAGTTTGCCCGCGTTGTTGGAGGCCAGAACGATTTTCATGGTGGGGGCGGGTTCAGGCGCTGAAAGTCAGGGTTTGGGGCGCGTCGTGCGCCTGCTTTTGCAGCTGTACCAGCTGAGCAATGCCTTTTTCGGCCAGGGCCAGCATGCGGTCCATTTCAACGCGGGTAAAGGCCACGCCTTCGGCTGTGCCCTGCACTTCCACAAAGTTGCCTGCACCGGTCATGACCACGTTCATGTCGGTGTCACATGCCGAGTCTTCTGGGTAATCCAAGTCCAGCAAGGCGTTGCCACTTTTCAAACCCACCGAGATGGCTGCCACGCGGTCCAGAATGGGGGATTCGGTCAGTTTGCCGGTCTTCATCAACCAGTTCACGGCGTCTTGGGCCGCCACAAAAGCGCCCGTGATGCTGGCGGTGCGGGTGCCGCCATCGGCTTGCAAAACGTCGCAGTCAAGGTGAATGGTGCGCTCGCCCAATTTCTTCAAATCAAACACCGCGCGCAATGATCGGCCAATCAGCCGCTGAATCTCTTGTGTGCGGCCGCTTTGCTTGCCGCGTGCGGCCTCGCGGTCGCCCCGTGTGTGGGTGGCACGTGGCAGCATGCCGTATTCGGCCGTGACCCAGCCCTCGCCACTGCCTTTTTTGTGGCCTGGCACTTTTTCTTCGACCGAGGCGGTGCACAGCACACGGGTCTGGCCAAACTCGATCAACACCGAGCCTTCGGCATGCACGGTGTAACCGCGGGTGATGCGCACGGGGCGCAGGGCGTCGGCGGGGCGACCGGTTCGGATGTAGGTGCTGGTGGTGTTCATGGTGGCGCTGAAGTGGTTGGCCCTTGGGTCCTGGCTGTGCGCCCGGCAATGAGCGGGCGGAGCGGACACAAGAGTTTGAGATAATGCCTCGTTTCATGCTCAGCCAAACTGGGCATCAGCAGCGTGTCATGACCATGGGGCCAAGCGCTGTCACAAGGGACTTGATCGATGCCAGTTTACAGTATGACCGGATACGCCAGCGTGCAACACAGCCCGCTGGCCGCAGACGGCGACGCCTCTGCCAACGCGGCCCACACAGCCCGATTGGGGCTTGAAATCCGCTCGGTCAACAGCCGCTTCCTCGACCTGAGTTTTCGCCTGCCCGAAGAGCTGCGCCAGCTCGAACCCGGCCTGCGCGAGCTGATCACCCGCCAGATCAAACGCGGCAAAGTCGAAGTGCGCGCCAGCCAGGACGCAGGCGACGGCGCTGCCCTGCAAGCGCCTAACCACCAAGCCCTGCAAAAAATCGCGGCCCTGCAAGAAAAAATTCAAGATTGGTTGCCCAGTGCCCGGTCCTTGAGCGTGGCCGACGTGCTGCGCATGAGCACTGGCAGCTCGGGCCAAGCAACCCTCGACGAAGCCGCCTGGATGCAATTGGCCACCCAAGCGGTGGACGCGCTGCGCGAAGCCCGCGCCCGTGAAGGCGCCCGCTTGACCGAGATGCTGCAAGGCCACATTGAGCAGCTGCGCGGCCTGGCCGAACAGGCCGTACCGCTGGTGCCGCAATTGGTCGAGCAGCAGCGCCAGCGCTTTTTGGAGCGCTGGAAAGACGCCATGGCTCTGGCCGACGGCAGCCACTTGCCCGAAGCCGCCCAAGACCGGGCACTGACCGAAGCCACAGCTTTTGCCATCCGCATCGACGTGGCCGAAGAACTCACCCGCCTGCGCTCGCACCTGGACGAACTCTCCCGCCTGCTCAACAAGGGCGGCGACATTGGCAAACGCCTGGACTTCTTGATCCAGGAGTTGCACCGCGAAGCCAACACCCTGGGCTCCAAATCGGCGGTCTTGGAGATGACGCGCATCTCGGTGGACATGAAGGTGCTGATTGAACAAATGCGCGAACAAGTCCAGAACATCGAATAAAGAGCCCCAGCATGGATTACCCAGGAAACCTTTTTGTCGTGGCCGCTCCCAGCGGAGCCGGAAAATCCAGCTTGGTCAAAGCCTTGATGGAGCTGGACTCACGCGTTCAACCCACCGTCTCGCACACCACCCGTGCCCCCCGGGGCCAGGAAAAGCATGGCCGCGAATACTTCTTTGTCTCGACGCAAGAATTCGACGCCATGGTGGCGGCCGATGCTTTTGTCGAATGGGCCCATGTGCACGGTCAGCGCTACGGCACCTCCAAAAAGATGATCGAAGACCGCATGGCCCAAGGGGCCGATGTGATTCTGGAGATCGACTACCAAGGCGCGCTACAGATCAAAAAGATGTACGCCAATGCGGTGCTCATTTTCATATTGCCCCCCAGCTGGGAAGAGCTGAGGTCCCGCTTGGAACGCCGCGGTGAGGATGCCCCGGAAATCATAGAACTGCGCTTACAAAACGCCGCTGTCGAGATGGCACAGGCCCCAGAATTTGACTTCGTTATAATCAATGAAGTATTTGACCGAGCCTTGTTTGACCTGAAAGCGGTTGTCCACGCCCAGCGTCTCAAGTACCACGTTCAGCGCCGGGCACGGCCTGAAACCTTTCAAGCTCTCAAAATGGCTTGAACCCAGCACAAAAATTCTCAAGGAAAACATCATGGCCCGCATCACCGTTGAAGACTGCCTGGAACAAATCCCTAACCGCTTTCAGTTGGTTTTGGCCGCCACTTACCGCGCACGCATGCTGAGCCAAGGCCATACTGCCCGCATTGAGAGTAAAAACAAGCCTGGCGTGACCGCATTGCGCGAAATCGCAGCTGGCAAAGTCGGCATCGAGATGCTCAAGCGCGTATCCTGAAATAAGCCCTAAGGCCAAGACCGGTTGACACCGGTTTTGACCACTCAAAAAATTGCCCCGTCTTGGGGCTTTTTTTTGGCCTTTTATCGAGCCCCTTCTGGCTTACGTTACATTGATGCCATGAGTGCCGTGATGCCCAAAACCCCCAAAGCCAGTCCCAGCCGCGTCAAGCTGCCGGACCCGGCCGCTGCGAATGCCGCAGCCGCCAGCTTTGCTGTGCTGGAAGCGCAACTGGGCTACCTGAACGAAACCGAGACAGACATGGTGCGGCGAGCCTACAAGTTTGCCGACGAAGCCCACCTGGGGCAGATGCGCAAAAGCGGTGAACCCTACATCACTCACCCCATCGCGGTCGCCGGTTTGTGCACCGAATGGAAGCTGGACGCGCAAGCGCTGGCTGCAGCTTTGCTGCACGATGCCATGGAAGATTGCGGTATCACCAAGATTGAGCTGATCGAGCGTTTTGGTTCTCCAGTGGCCGAATTGGTCGATGGCCTGACAAAGCTGGAGAAGCTGGAGTTCAATACCCGGGAAGAAAACCAGGCTGAGTCATTTCGCAAAATGCTGCTGGCCATGGCGCGCGACGTGCGGGTCATCCTGATCAAACTGGCCGACCGAACCCACAACATGCGCACCATGTCCGACATGCCGCGCAACAAATGGGGCCGCATCGCCGCTGAGACGCTAGAAATCTACGCACCCATCGCCCACCGTCTGGGCCTGAACCAGATTTACCGGGAACTGCAGGACTTGTCGTTCAAGCACTTGCTGCCTTGGCGCTACGCGGTGCTGTCCAAGGCAGTTTCGCGTGCGCGCAACCGCCGCCGCGATTTGATCCAAAAAGTTCAAGCCGATGTCGAAACTGTTTTCGCCCAATCCAAGATGGAGGTGCGCATCAGTGGCCGCGAAAAAACGCTCTACTCCATTTACAAAAAAATGGATGAGAAGCACCTGAGCTTTGCGCAGGTGACAGACATCTACGGCTTTCGGGTCATTGTCCCCACGGTCATCGACTGCTACACCGCGCTAGGCTGCTTGCACCAAATCTACAAGCCCGTACCGGGCAAGTTCAAAGACCACATCGCCATTGCCAAAGTCAACGGCTACCAGTCGCTGCACACCACACTGGTGGGGCCTTCGGGTGTGAACGTGGAGTTTCAAATGCGCACCGAGGCCATGCACTTGGTGGCCGAATCGGGTGTGGCGGCGCACTGGTTGTACAAAGAGCACGAGTCGGCCAGCGCCCAATCAGAACGCTTGGGGACGCAGTGGCTGCAATCGCTGCTCGACATTCAAAAAGAAACCCGCGATGCGGCCGAGTTTTGGGACCATGTCAAAGTCGATCTGTTCCCCGATGCGGTCTATGTCTTCACGCCCAAAAGCCAGATCATGGCTTTGCCCCGCGGGGCCACGGTGGTCGATTTTGCATATGCCATCCACAGCCGGGTGGGCGACCGCGCCATGGCGGCCCGCATCAATGGCGACCAAGTCCCCCTGCGCACCGAACTCAAAAACGGCGATGTGGTCGAGGTCATCACTGCTCCTGTTTCAGCGCCCAATCCCGCTTGGTTGGGTTTTGTGCGCACCGGACGCGCTCGCTCCAAAATTCGCCATCACCTCAAGACCATGGCCCAAACCGAGTCGGTGGGCTTGGGCGAAAAACTCTTATCGCAAGCCCTGCGTGCAGAAGGCATCAACCAGCTGCCTGCGCCCGACGAAGCACACCACGCCCTTTGGGAAAAACTGCTGCGCTTCACGGGCAACCGCAATCGCCAGGACCTGTTGATGGACATTGGCTTGGGCAAACGCATTGCCACCATCGTGGCCAAACGCCTGACCGCCTTGTTGTCTGAAATGGGCCAAAAACCCGATCCACTCTTGATGACGCGAGAGCGCTTCACGGCGCACGAGTCCATTTCTCAAGGCGCGATCATTTTGGACGGCAGCGAGAACGCCTCTGTGGTGTTTTCAAGGTGCTGTCGCCCTTTGCCGGGCGACGACATCGTGGGTTATTTGGGGCGTGGCGAAGGCTTGGCCGTGCACACCAGAGATTGCGCCACCGCCCGCAAGCTCGAACACAAAGACAGCGAACGTTTCATTGGCGTCGAATGGTCAGATGAACTGAGCCGAAGCTTTGAAACTGCACTCACCGTCACCGTGGTCAACGGCCAAGGGGTGCTGGCGCGGGTTGCTGGCGCCATGGCCAGCGCCGAGACGGACATCGTCCACGTCGACATGGGGCAAGAATCACCACAGGACACGGCCGAACTGAAGTTTGTGATTACCGTGCGCGACACCGTCCACCTCGAACAGGTATTGCGGCACCTCAAACGCACCCCCTCTGTCATCAAGGCTGAACGGCTAACCCACAAAGGCAACTCCAGCCATTGAACGCCGTGGTTCAACTGGGACTGGGGTAAGTGACTTTCAAGACCTCGATCAGCAGCACGCCTGATGGTGTGAGCAGTTTGAGCTCGTCGCCCTCGCGTGATTTGAGCAAGGTGCGTGCGATCGGGGACACCCAGCTGACTTCACCTTTTAAGCTGTCGGCCTCGTCGATACCCAAGATGGTCACCTGGCGCTCTCGGCCCGATGCTTCGGCATAAGTCACAGTGGCACCAAAAAACACCTGGTCGCTGCCGTGGTGCACCGCAGGATCAACGACTTCAGCCAGTTCCAGTCGGCGGGTCAAAAAACGGATTCGACGGTCGATTTCACGCAGTCTTTTCTTGCCGTAAAGATAGTCACCGTTTTCAGACCGGTCACCGTTGCTTGCGGCCCAATGTACGACCTCCACCACCTTGGGGCGCTCATCGTCGATCAAGGCAAACAACTCGGCTCGCATACCCGCGTAGCCTTGGGGGGTCATGTAATTGCGCGCACCCGCCGGCAAGGCGGGCAAGGCCAATTCTTCATCGTCTGATTCCGGGAGAGTAGCGTGGCTCATGGTCGTTGACCCAAAGAAAAAGCCCACAACTTTCGTTGTGGGCTTTCTTATTTTTGGTGCGGCTGGCAGGAATCGAACCCACGACCCCTTGGTTCGTAGCCAAGTACTCTATCCAGCTGAGCTACAGCCGCAACATGCTGAGAATTATAGCAAGCTTTTGAGGGCTCCTTGGATGCCGTCTCATTTAAATAGCGGACCAAGAGCGCCGATGGCACAGGCATTCATCAAGCGCTATTCTCAAAGCCCTGACACGCGCAATTCCTGTTGGAGAAACCCAGAGTATGCCGAACACAAACATCCATGGATCCATCGTCGACGTATCGGGCCTGAGGGTCGGTCACCACACACTGAGCGAACGGCTGACGGGGTGCTCGGTCGTGCTGGCTCCCGATGGGGCGGTCGGTGCAGTGGATGTGCGCGGGGCTGCCCCCGGGACCCGCGAGACCGATTTGCTGGACCCCGCCAACCTTGTCGACAAAGTGCACGCGGTGGTGCTGAGCGGTGGCAGTGCTTTCGGATTGGATGCGGCCACGGGCGTGGTGAGGTGGCTTGATGAGCATCGCATCGGCTTTGAAACCGGCCACGGCCGTGTGCCCATCGTGCCTGCGGCTGTGTTGTTTGACTTGGCTGTCGTTCGCCCAGGGGACAACCCCAAGGCCCGACCCGGTGCTGCGGCTGGCTACGCAGCTTGCGAAGCGGCTACGGCAGCCCCGCCCGCTGCTGGCAATGTGGGTGCGGGCGCAGGAGCCTGCGTGGGCAAGCTGTTTGGCCTGGAGCGCTGCATGAAAGGCGGCATCGGCAACGCCAGCGTGCGCGTGGGGCCCTGGGTGGTGGGCGCCTTGGTGGCCTGCAACGCGGTAGGCGATGTGATGGACCCGACCACAGGCCAGGTGCTGGCTGGTGCCCGCACCGCGGATGGGAAAAACTTGCTGGACACCCAACGTGCCTTGCTTCAGGGCGAGCGCGGCAGCCGCCCCCTGGCAGGCACCAACACCACCATTGGCGTGGTGGCCACCAACGCCACCCTGACCAAAGCCCAAGCCAAGCGCCTGACCATGAGCGCCCACGACGGCCTGGCCCGCAGCATCCGCCCCGCGCACACCACGCTGGATGGCGACACGCTCTTTGCCTTGGCGACCGGCACCGAAGTTGGCCCAGTGGATCTGATGCTGCTCACCGTGATGGCGGCCGAGGCCGCAGCACTGGCCACCATGGATGCGATTCGCCAGGCGCACTGCATCACCACCCAATGGGGATTGGTCCCTTCAGCCGCCGCCAGACCGACTTGAGTCAGAAACAAAAAAGCCCACCCGTTTTGCCAGTGGGCCAGCCGCCGAGCGTTCTATAGGCGGCGGTTGCAGCCACCTGGGCGATTCAAATAACCATTCCGAAAATATCTATGACCTCACAAATTAAAATGATGATTTTTATACAGTGTTCAAGCCTGCAATATAACCCGAAATAAATTGTGAATTTATTTTGTATGGAATCTTAAATACGGCACTCAAGCCACGCAAATAACTATCTTCTGACAACGCATCGCTACTGTAAATAAAGATCGTGAACTTGCTTTGCAAAGCATCTACCAAGCTTGATGAAATGGATTTCAACCATTGATTATTTGCATCTATAAATAAAATATCGAATGTATCGTCTATGTTCAATAAATCCAAAGGATGAGACATCACCTTGACAAGCTTTGGATCATTGACTTCTGAAAACATCAAATCAAAATTATCACCTTGATGCAGTACGCACACCTTATTAAACTTTTTTTTCAAAGGAAAGGGGTAACCATACCTTTCACGGTATTTTCTTACTGAATCAACAAAGATGCGACGATGCCCACCTTGCGTGCGCAGAGCGTTCAATTCCCCAACCTTCACCAAATTCTGAACCGTGGCAATTGACAATTCCAAGTCACGCGCAGCTTCTGCTGTGGTCATGTACTCATGCTTGTCATTGATCATATTTTTCCCCTCGATGAATTCCAATATTTGATTGAATTGATATATTCAATTTTGCGGATTATCGAACAGGGAAGCGCGAACGTGAGAATCACAAACAAGTTTTTAACATAAATTAATATTCATAAAGCCAATATCCATGGGCAGAAAGGATCGATTTTATCGATTTGACCTGGACACTCGTGCCCACCCGCAGAGCGCATGAACTCTGGCGATCTGGGGTGAGTTCGAATCCATGGAGGTGGCCGTCACTCTCAGGCTGATGGACCCGCTTGGGTTGTCCGGAAACCTTAGGGTTGCGCTGCTGTTATGGCCAACAGAGATGGAACCATTTCATTTTTCATTGAAATATTCAATTCGATAGCCACGTCGGTAAATTGACGACAGCTTCCAACCGTTGGTGATGTTCAGTGCCAACTTGCTTCTGAGACGGCTCAAGTGAACGTCCAAGCGGCGTGTATCTACAGCCATGTCGGTAATGTTCAGCGTTTGATTGAGCGTTTGACGTGAAACAATTTGTCCACGGCGCCTTAAAAGTGCAAACGCCAAGGTCGTTTCCATGCTGGTCAGGTTGACAGGCTGGTCATTGAGAAAAATTCTCAATGCAGAGTGATCGATAGTTAACGCGCCCAATTGCTCTTTGAATGGCGCTGCATCGCTGCGAGTGCGCCGTAGCAATGCCCTGATACTGGCCTTCAGAATGTTGGGGTTGTGAGGTTTGATGATGTAGTCATCGGCACCGGCCAGCAATGTGTGCTCAATTTCGGCTTCATTGTCGTTGCTGGTCAAAAATATCACGAGCGGCATCTGACCTCCTGTCCTTAGGCGTGTCATCACCTCTAGACCGCTTATGCTTGGCAACTGGAGATCAAAAAGACAAATATCAAATGTATTTTTTTCCAATGCTTCTAAGCAGTCTTCACCGGTGTGGAAATGACTGACTTGGCAGTTCATTGGAATCAGGTCTTTTGTTAGCTGATCTGCAAAATCAAGATCATCTTCAAGCAGCGCTACTGCAAAGCAATGGGGTTCGTTGTGCGGGAGCATGGAAATTTCCTTGTCAGGCTTCAAATTTCAAATGGTTCCTACTGAGATGCTCAGTTCTTCTGCGAGTGCACAAATTGCAAAATTTCGCAACAATATTTTAATAATATTTATTTCATATTTTTAATAAAAACACTATATTTAGCGTTTTTTCAGCATAAAGTAGGAAAAAATTTCCTGTTTTGAACGAAGAAAATCTGCACAAAGCTCCGCCCTCGTGTGCCTGGCTTTGATCGATTTGTTCTCGCCTTACTGCCCGCAGGTCAAGAAAGGCCGGCCTCCCTATCGATGGCAACCATGTTGCGCACGCACCACTTGCACCTTCAAAGTGACATCTTGCGGTTCCGTTATTGCTTGATGCACAGTCAGGAAGTGGACGCGTGCGGCAAAGCCAGCGAGCAAGGCATCCTCAGCCGCCCTGCTGTCAAGAGCATTCGGATAGATCAGCTGACAGAAAAGATTGAGAAGCCATTTGGGTAGTCGTGGCTTCCTACGACTCCCTATCAAGAGTTATTCAGACCATTCTTAAAAGTCGAAATGATTTTGAGTGTTGTGCAGGTAAACGGGTTCCGACCAGTCCGGTTAATTTGGGAACCACATGGCGCGTTACCTTCGGATGATTTTTATTCGAATCCGAAATTATTTTAAATTTCGCTTTGAGCAACTACTGAATTATCAAAAGCCAACCCATAAATAAATAAATAAATAAATAATATAATATAATAATTACCAAAAATTTAACTCTGATTTAATTAGTCTTTTTAATAAAGATAACATCTTTGGATACCAGCTCATTCAACATAGCAGAATGCTCCTTCATCAAATTCTTCAGGGAATCACTGGGCTTGATCTTTATAATTCTGCGATCATGCACACCTGATTCTGATCTGAGATAACCCGATTGCTCCATTTCTCGAATTTTTAGCCTAATAGCTCTGTCTGAAAAAAAGTTAGATGACAATAATTTTTTCACCGATACATCTTGGTTATCTTCCGAAGAAAAAACATCTCTCAAAAGGCAGACATAAATATGCCGGCCTGTTGCGGTTCGAAAAAATGGGAAATGACTCATTTCCCACTCATGCAAAGCGAAAATTTTTTCGAGTAACATTTTTTGTTTGCGTTAATTTTAAATATTTCTGATGAAATTCAAAAAATCAATAACGACGACATGAGAACCACCTCAAGACTTGCAGGTTCGTGTGATGAAAATTCTACGTAACTTTTAGTATATATTTTAATAGTAATTGTTAAAAATTATTAAGTTATGATCAAATATCAACTAATTTATTAAAATTTAATTTCAAAATTTATATAACACCCAATAATTTATTGGTGAGTCAGCTCTCTGAATCACTGTCCCCTGGGTAGTCCTCAGCCGCCCATGCCCCCCCCTTAGCCCAGGGCTTGAACTGACCCTCAAGAGTTGGAATGAACCCATTCGAGCTGAACAGTCGGTGAGGGATCCACCAAGCCAACCAACACAAAGTCAGTCCGCATCGAGCTGCTCACCCGCCAGTCCACGATTCGCCTAGCAAACGCATCGATCACAAACAACATCTCGTGATTGGACAAAGGTCTCAAAGACACGTGCGTTTTGACTGAGATGAACGCAGCCAGAACGGGGCAACTGCTGCCCATTGTCCGCAGCAAGCAGAGTGCCAGCAACCCCTAAACGCTGCTGTTGCTTTAAACGACTCCATGAAAAAGACCGCCAATGCGCGGGCTTTTTTATATTATTTTTTCTACAAAATAATAATATTTTAATTGGTACGCCTTATAAAACCATGCATAGTTTATTTATTTTAGATTTTTAGCGAGGAAGTCTTTAATGCGAGACTGGCTAAATGTTGCAGCTTCTTTATCAAACCAAATTGTGTGTCCAGCGTATTGTCTTTTAGGCAAGTCCATATCAAATGAGTGCCCTGCATTCTCATACACATAAGACTCATAATTAGACCAGTTTGAACTTAAACATGGCGTCCAATTATCTTGCTTTCCAAGATGCACTTGAACAGGGATTTTAGGTTTATCATAATTATATCGTACAAGCATACATCCTGGATAAAGTGCAACTGAGGCCTTTAATTTAGGATAAATATTTTCATTTATAGCAGCATCGATTGCAACCGCTCCACCATGACTCATTCCAATAAGAGAGACATCACCTTTATGCCATTTTTGTATTTTTATCCAATCGATAAGTTCAGAAATATCAATATTTCTTTCATCAGGCGGAATCAAGGCTCCTCTATTGCATACACCTGATGGAAATCCACGCTTTACAAACTGCTCAACAATAACAGCATTATAATCCCACGAAACTAGTCTTCTCCTCCAATCCTCGCCCCAAACGTTGGGGCCATCACAACCGTGAGCGATAATTACTGTTGGCGAAGGAGATTTAGCTTTGTGAGTTGTAAAAGTTAGATGTTTAGCCTGCTTGCTATCAAGCGTTTCACAGCCACTTAAAAAAATTGCAAATCCGATTATTAAATAAAATTTAAAATTCATTATATTTTGAACCGTAAAATTTTTAGACATACTTATTTTTTAATCATCATTCATTTATCTTGCGGCATAGAGAGGCACCCTTGCATCGCCACTGCCAGAGTCAATCAACGCTACAGCATTTGTTATTGGTGCCAATTTTAATGTGCGTTTGACACACGTTGAGTCAAAGAACACAGCCCCGCGATGCACTTAGTTTTCGCCGACTTTGACGCCACCCCTTGCACTTTTTCCACACAAAATGACTCCGTTGGCCTCAGCTCAATTTGAGCAGTCATTTAAACCAATAGTGCTGGCGAAGATATGGCTGTCACCTTGCAGCGCCGTTCTGTTGGCTTTAGACGCGCATGGACTTGGCAGGCACACTTAAATCCAGTCTTAAAAATGCTTCAGGCGGAGCATCATTTTTTGCCATCAGGTTGCCAATTTGAGACAGCAAGCGCGCCTCCACTGCCGCGTCCCGAATGGGTTGTAACTGGGCCGGATCGGAGGCCAGATCAAATAGCACCGTAGTGGTGTCCTCGTAGCCGCTTCCCTGCCCTGTGTGACCCACCGGCTGACCTTTGGCATTGCGCCGTGCCGGTACTTTGAGAAGAGGAACCCCTTGCGTGAAATTAAAACCGCGCGCCAACTCAGCCTGGGCTAAATCGGCCACTGCAAACATGGACTTCAGGTGCATAGGCATCAAGGTGTATTCATACAAATCCTGACGCGTCATGTCATGCGGATAGCGGAAATAGGTGTAGCGCCCATCGGTGATGTTGGTGGCCGCCCCAAACATGCCGTAAATAGCTGCTTCACGCAGCGGCATGTCTTGCGCTAGCAAAGGCATCAGGGAATGGCCCTCAACCGTGGCCGGCGGCTTCATGCCGTGCAAATCCAGCAAGGTGGGCATCAAGTCGGTGGTTTGGGTCAATGCCTGGCGGCGTTGGCCGGCTTGGGCTGCAAAAGCCGGATGCGCAATCACGAGCGGGATATGCGCAATCTCATTAAAAAATGGCATGCGGTTTTTGCCCCACCAGTCATGCTCGGCCAGCAAAAAACCATGATCTGTGCTCAAGACGACAGTGGTGTCCTTCCACATATCGTAGCGATCCATATAGTCGAGCAATCGGCCGAAGTATTCGTCGCACATGCTGAGTAAGGCGGCATAGTTAGCACGCAATTCCTGCACTTCTAACGCGGTTTCCTCATGGCGCTTGTAGCGCGGCCAGTCCAGAATCGGGCCGGTGTAACCGGTGGGGTAGCGCTCGCGAAAGCGCGCAGGGGCAGCAAACGGCTCATGGGGGTCAAAGCATTCCAGATGCAGCAGCCAGTTGTCTGCGTCGCGGTTGGCATCCAGAAAATCAAATCCGGCCTGGAAGGTGCGCGGGCAACAATAGTCGGCCTCGCTTTTCATGTACTCGCGATTCACCATGGTTTGCAAGCGACCATCGTTCGGACCTTCAGGCTGTTGCAGGGGGTGGTACATCTGCTTAAAGCGCTCTAAGGGTGGTTGCACCATGGCTTTCCATTTGTCCCATTCTTGACCGCGTATAAATTCCCAGGATGAATAGCGGTTGTGGTAAGTGGCACCACCATCCTCCCAATAGTGGTAATGGTCCGAAATCAGGTGGGTGTAAGTGCCTTGGGACCGAAGCAGTTCGGAGAAAGACTGGTCAAAAGGCTCGAGTGCACCCCAACTGCGGTGCAAAAAATTCAGACGCCCAGTATGCAGATCTCGCCGAGCCGGCATGCATGGCAGGCTACCCACATAGTGATTGTCAAATGTCACAGCACGCTGAGCAAAACGCTTGAACTGCGGAGTGGCCACGGCACTACCGCCATAGCATTCCAAGGCATTGCGCACCAGAGAGTCAAACAGAACAAATATCGTCTTCATGCATGGCTTTTTGTTGCGGGTTCTCACCTTAGGTGTTGGTGCGAGTTTGGCACACAGAGACGACCCATAAGCTATGTTACTATAGATAGAACTATCGGATTTTTAATGCAGAGTTCGACCCATCCCATTTTTCCTGACAGCCCGGTACCGCTGTATTCCCAGTTGGCAGATCTTTTGCGTCAGCGCGTGCTGCGCGGCGTGTGGGAGTCGGGTACCAAGGTGCCTTCACTAGAGGCCTTGGTCGCCGAATTCAAGGTGGCACGCGTCACCGTGCGCCAAGCCATCGACATCCTCACGCGGGAAGGCCTCTTACTGCCGCAACGCGGGCGCGGTACCTTTGTCACCGAGCAAGTGCTCCCCCAACGCTCTCTCACACTGGAAACTTCTTTGCGCGGACTTGCCGAGTCTTACCGCAACGACAAGCCCGAACTCACTTTGCTTGAAGAAGCCGGGGTACAACCCCCACTCACACCACAGGACGGTAAGGCCGCACCCGCCTACCACTTTATGCGTCGGGTGCATTCGCGCGCCGGCCAAGCATATTGCGCGGCATCCATCTTTATCGACCAGCGGGTGTTTCGGCAGGCGCCCAAGCGCTTTCGCAAGGAGACCGTGGTGCCAGTGATGATGGACTTGCCAAAATTGGACATCGCCGCTGCCCGCCAGACCTTGCGCATCTCGACAGCCGACGTTGAGATTGCCCACCTGATTCAGGTACCGGTGGGATCGCCGGTAGCGGAAGTGCGGCGCATTGTGCAATCGAGCGACGGAACCGTGCTTTATTTCGGGCTGATTATCTACCGGGGCGACTTCATTCAATTCGAAATGCAGCTAACGCTTTAACTTTTTGTACAACCACTTCAAGGCCACTGCCATGCCCACCACGCGCTTTTTCAGCCGATATGTGCTGCGCACACTGTTGGTAGCCACCGCTACCGTCACAGTATTTTTTTCATCCGCGCAAGCACAAAACTACCCTAACAAACCAGTGCGTGTGGTCGTACCTTGGCCCGCAGGAGGCCTAGTGGATGTGGCGGCGCGACAACTCAGCAACCGCATGCAAACCATGTTGGGCCAACCCTTTGTTGTGGAAAACAGACTTGGTGCAGGCGGAAATATTGGGGCAGACCAAGTGGCCAAAGCGAACGCCGACGGCTACAGCTTACTTTTTACCACCAGCGCTCTGACCATGAACACCGCGATGCGTTCGCCGATGCCTTTTGATGCCGTCAAGGACTTCGAGCGAGTGGCCATGGTTGCCTATGGCCCGCTGATTCTGGTGGTGCCATCGAGCAGCAAAATCACATCTTTGCAAGATTTAATCAATACCGCGCGAACCAAGCCTGGCACACTGAGCTACGCTTCAGCGGGGATAGGTTCACCGGCACACCTGACTGGCGAACTTCTTAAATCGCGTCTGAATTTATTTGTAGTGCACATCCCCTATACCGGCGCACCAGCAGCCATCACGGATCAGATCGCAGGACGTATTGATTACCAGTTTGCCAATGCGGCGGTTGCACTGCCTCAAATTAAAGCCGGCAAACTGCGCGCTCTGGCGGTCACCAGCCAACAGCGCATGCCCAGTATTCCGCAGATACCCACGATGGCAGAGGCAGGCATGAAAGATTTTGAAGTGGACCAATGGTTGGGCCTGTTGGCACCCAAAGGTACACCGCCTGCCGTGGTGGACAAACTGGTCACTGAAGTCAATAAAGTGCTGCAAATGGACGACTTCGGGCAGGCATTGGTCAATGCCGGCATGCACAGTGCCAAGCCCGGCAGGCCCGAAACTTTTGATGCTTTTTTTAAGCAAGAGTTGACGCAATGGACCAAAGTGGTCAAAGACGCCGGCATCAAACTTGAATAAATCCACACCAAGAATTTATCCAATGAGCAAAGAGCAACCCAATATTTTGCTGGTGATGGCAGACCAGTTGGCCGTGCAGTCCTTGCCCTTTCATGGGCACCCGTTGGTCAAGACGCCGAATTTGAGCGCGCTGGCTGCGCGTGGAGTGGTATTTGACAGCGCCTATTGCAATTTTCCAATTTGCGCACCGTCACGTTTTTCAATGCTCTCTGGCAGACTACCCCACTCCATAGCAGCTTACGATAACGCTTCTGAGTTTCCAGCAGCAATGCCCACCATGGCACATTACCTGCGGCATGCAGGGTATCGGACCATTCTGTGCGGAAAAATGCATTTCATTGGTCCCGACCAATTGCATGGCTTCGACGAGCGCCTCACCACAGACATTTATCCTGCTGATTTTGCCTGGACCCCCGATTGGCTCAAAGGCCCCGCCTATCGCCCAACCGGTGTCAGCATGCGCCCCGTCTTAGAAGCTGGTCCTTGCGTGCGTAGCATGCAAATCGATTACGACGATGAGGTGGAATACAAGGGCGCTCAGTGCCTTTACGACTTGGCACGTGCACCGCAAGACAAACCTTTCTTTCTCACGGTGTCTTACACGCATCCACATCCGCCGTTTGTGGCTCAGCAAAAACATTGGGACCTGTACCGCAGTGAAGACATTGATGCACCGCGTGTGCCGCCCATTCCTTTTGAAGAGCTTGACGAACACAGTCAATGGCTCTATGTAGCCCACGCCCAAGACATTTACAGCGTATCTGACGACCAAGTTTTGAATGCCCGTCATGCCTACTACGGCATGGTGAGTTATGTGGACGAAAAGATTGGAAAAATTTTAGAAGTTTTGAAAGAAACAGGGCTAGATGACAATACCGTGGTGGTGTTTTGTGGGGACCATGGGGAAATGCTGGGAGAGCGCGGCATGTGGTTCAAACAAAGCTTTTACGAATCTTCTGTGCGCGTGCCCATGATTGTGTCCATGCCCCAACGCTTCGCACCGGCACGTGTTTCAGCACACGTTTCTTTGGTCGACCTGCTCCCTACGTTTATGGACCTGGCCTACAGCAATCAAGCACCAGAACCCGTCGGACCATTGCATGGCAAAAGCCTTGTGCCATTGCTAACCGGCGAAGATGCAGGCCATGATCGGTGTGTGATTTCAGAGTACAGCTCGGAGGGTGTCAGTGCCGCTTCACGCATGCTGCGTGACGGACCTTGGAAATACATTTTCACGCACGGCTTGGCACCCATGCTTTTCAACCTAGAAAAAGATCCAGACGAATTGCACGACTTGGCAGGAAAAGCTGAACATGCCGACGTGCAGCAGCAGTTGCACGCGCGCTTGGTAGAAGATTGGGATCCAGCCACCATGCATGCCCGCATTTTGGCCAGCCAAAAGGAACGCTTGTTTTTGGCCGAGGTGGCCAATGCTTCAAGCAAAACACCCAACTGGGCGTACCAACCGTTTGTGGATGAAACCCAGCGCTTTATACGCGGCTCTGGCACCGCGGGTCCCACCAGTGTGAAGGCCCGCGCTAGGTTTCCATATGTCGAACCCGTTCAACCAGACAAGCCGTCTGACAAACCCGCCTGAGATACAAACTTGGGATTGAGGTAAGCCTCCAAGGCTTCAGTGCCACCCTCTGAGCCATAGCCCGAATCTTTCACACCACCAAATGGTGTTTCGGGCATGCCCAAGCCCAAATGGTTGATGGTAATCATGCCCGTTTGTACAGACGCTGCAATTTGCTGCGCCGTTCTAGCCGATCGTGTCCATGCATAAGCAGCCAGCCCGAATGGGAGGCGATTGGCTTCTTGCACCGCGTCGTCAAAAGTATGGAATGGATTGATCAAGGCCATAGGGCCAAACGGTTCTTCTGACATTGCGCGAGCCGATAAGGACAATTCAGTCAAAACCGTAGGTGTCCAAAAGTTACCTGAACTGCCCAAGCGCTTGCCACCAGTTTTGAGTTTGGCATTTTGCTGCTCGGCATCGTCCACCAAATTTTGCATGGCCGTTACGCGTCGCGGGTTGGCCAAGGGTCCCATGGTGATGTCGGCCTCCATGCCATTGCCCACTTTGAGTTTCTCTGCGTGCATCACAAATTGGTCTACAAATTCGTTGAAAACACCTTCTTGAACCAAGAAACGCGTGGGCGACACACAGACTTGCCCTGCATTGCGAAACTTGCTGGCGGCCATGGTCTTGGCAGCCAGTGAAATGTCGGCATCATTGAATACGATGACCGGCGCATGGCCACCCAACTCCATGGTCATGCGCTTCATGTGCTGCCCAGCCATGGCCGCCAATTGTTTGCCAACAGGCGTTGAACCCGTGAAGGAAATCTTACGAATGGCTGGATGGGCAATGAGGTATGTGGAGATGTGCGCGGGATCGCCGTAGACCAAATTCACAACCCCAGATGGCACGCCCGCATCTATGAATACACGGATCAGTTCTGCGGGTGACGCTGGCGTCTCCTCTGGCGCTTTGACGATGATGGAACAACCCGCAGCCAAGGCGGCAGCAAGCTTGCGCACAATTTGATTGATGGGAAAGTTCCAAGGCGTAAACGCTGCTACTGGACCCACCGGCTCTTTGATGACCAATTGGTACACATCCATTTGGCGCGCGGGAATAACACGGCCATAGGCTCGGCGGCCCTCTTCGGCAAACCAATCAATGGTGTCAGCGCCCGCCATCACTTCCATGCGGGCTTCGGCCAAGGGTTTGCCTTGTTCCAAAGTCATGAGCTGGGCCACCGTTTCCACTCTGTCCCGCAACAACTGCGCAGCTTTGCGCATCATTTTGTAGCGGTCAAAGGCACTGATTTTTCGCCACACATCAAAGCCACGATGGGCGGCTTGTGCGACTTCTTCAAGGTCAGAGGTTTCGGCGCAAGCCAGCTCGCCCATGACCTCGCCTGTGGCAGGGTTGCGCACCGGCAATTTACGCGCAGCAGCACCCTCCCGCCAGTGGCCATCGATGTAAAGCTGAACATGGGGATAGTTGGACATGGATCATTCACTTCAAAATAAAAAAACTTTGCCCTACAACGTATGGCATCGGTCCGGCGTTTAAACAGCGTCTTCCAGCATCATGGCTGCACCCTTTTCACCTATCATGATGGCTGCGGCATTGGTGTTGGTTGACACCATGCGCGGCATGACAGAGGCATCGATGACTCGCAGGCCATCCACGCCTCGCACCCTCAGACGCGAATCGACCACCGCGTTGGCGTCTTCGCCCATGCGACACGTGCCAACAGGGTGGTAAACCGTGCCCCCCTTTTCGCGTGCGAACTGCTCTAACGCCAAAGGCGTGGTGATGTGATTACCCGGAAAATGCTCTTCGCCTGTGACCAGTTCTTTGAAAGCAGGCTGCGCAAAAATTTCACGCAGCAGCTTCAAGCCAGCCACCAGAACTTTGGCATCGTGCGGATTTTGCAAATAATTCGCCAAGATTCTGGGCGCAGCAAGTGGGTCTGCAGAATTGATTTGGACGTGACCGCGCGACAGTGGCCGGCATTGGGTAGCCGAAGCAGAAAAGCCTGAGAAGCGATGCAAAGCATCGCCAGGTTTATCAACCGACAACGGCATGACATTGAAAAGCACATCGGCTCTTCCATTTTCAGCATATTCGGTGCAAGCCAGTCCACCCACCTGGCCGGCACCCACTGTTAAGGGACCACGCTTTTGAAACAACCACTGCGCCCCCATTTGCGCCAAACGAATGGGGTTGCGCACATCGTCGTTCAGTGAATGTTTTTTTCGCAACTTCACGATGACGCGCGCTTGATAGTGGTCTTGCAAATTTTCGCCCACCTCTGGCGCTTGCGCCACGACAGGGATCCCAAAGCGCTGTAGCAAATCGGGATGTCCAATGCCAGACAATTGAAGCAACTGCGGCGATTGAAGCGCGCCCGCCGACAAAACCACTTCTGTGTCCGCCTTGGCTCTTTGCAGCTGTCCCTGGGCAAGCCATTCAACGCCAGAGGCGCGCCCTTTTTCAACCACGACCTTGGTGACCTGAGCATGCGTCACGATGGTCAAATTCGTTCTGGCTTTGATGGGCTTGAGGAATGCCGTTGCTGCATCGCACCGCCAGTGGCCTTTTAAAGTTAACTGGTATCGGCCCATGCCGTCGGATTGTGCGCCATTGAAATCTTCGTTCAAGGGATGGCCGGCTTGTTGGGCAGCCTTCAGCCAAGCCTCACAGTAAGGATGGTCATTGCGCAAATTGGAAACGCCCAGTTCACCTTTTGAACCATGGAATTCGCTCTCGCCACCTTCATAACATTCGGCGCTTTTGAAGAACGGCAAGACCTCGTTGTAAGACCATCCACTGGCGCCAAGTGCAGACCAATCGTCGTAATCTGCGCGTTGACCACGGATGTACAGCAAGCCATTGATCGCGCTAGAGCCACCCAAAACTTTGCCGCGCGGCCAGGTCATGGCACGATTGGCCGTCTCTTGCTGCGACTGCACAGGAAATTGCCACGAAAAACGTTGGTCATTGATGGTGCGGAAGTAGCCTACCGGTAATCGCAACCAAAAACCTTGTGAGGGGCCACCCGCTTCCAACAACAACACTCGACAATTCGGATTGGCACTGAGCCGATTGGCCAATATGCAACCTGCGGACCCTGCGCCCACAATGATGTAGTCAAAACCCAAAGAGTTGCTTGCATTTTTCATCAAAGGTATTATATGCCATACCTTTAGACTACCTGCTATGAAACTATTACCTTTGCCAACTTCATCAGCAGCTCCAAGCGCACTGAATTTACGCCTCATCAGTCTGAACGCTTTGGTATTTCGGTGCCCTAGCCCCGTCCCGGTGAAAACTTCGTTTGGCATCATGCACGATCGACCCGCAGTTTTTGTCAGAGCAGAAAGCGCCGATGGCCATGTAGGGTGGGGCGAAATTTGGTGCAATTTTCCAGCCTGTGGTGCCGAGCACCGTGCCAAGTTACTTGAAACCGTTGTGGCACCTTTGTTGTTGAACAAAGACTTTAGCCACCCTGCTTATGCCTTTGAAGAAGCGAGTTCGAAAACACATGTTCTTGCCCTCCAATCGGGTGAACTTGGACCTGTGGCACAAGTGATTGCTGGCGTCGACATAGCGCTTTGGGATTTGTGCGCAAGAAGGGCCCAACTACCCTTGTATCAATTGCTGGGAGGATCCAATGCGCGAATTGGTGTGTATGCCAGCGGCATCAATCCCGATGGCTCATTGCAAACTGTCCAAAAGAAGCACCAAGAAGGCTTTCGCGCTTTTAAATTGAAAATCGGATTTGACACCGAGCAAGACATCGCCAACCTGAGATCCGTGCGTGAGTGGCTAGGCCCTTCACTTGAACTGATGGCCGATGTCAACCAAGCTTGGGACCTGGCCCAAGCGCTAGAAACCATACCGAAATTAGAGCCTTACGGATTGAGGTGGCTCGAGGAACCTCTTCGATGTGACAGTGAGATGCATCAATGGCAGGCGCTCAAAGCGCATTCCCGCATTCCATTGGCTGCAGGCGAAAACATGCTGGGATCCGCCAGTTTCATGTCTGCCCTAGCTAGTAAAGCATTTGATGTATTGCAACCCGATATTGCCAAATGGGGGGGCATCTCTGCGACCTGGGCCGTCACTCAAAACACGCTTTCACGGGGTCTACGCTACTGCCCACATTATTTAGGCGCCGGTATTGGACTCATGGCATCAGCGCATCTGCTTGCCGCTGCCGGCGGTGACGGTTTGCTCGAAGTAGATGCCAATGAAAATCCACTGCGAACCCTGCTCGCACCGGCACTGCAAAAAATCGACAACGGGTTCATCACATTGACGCAAGATCCCGGACTTGGGGTTGAACCGGACCTCGATGCCCTCTCTTTGGCGTGCCAACAGAGCTGACACGCCTGCACAGGGGGATCAAGCGGCTTGGAGCCGCTCGCCCAAGCATCAGATCAGTTGAACACACGTTTCAAATAATGCCCCGCATCAGGTCTTGACGTTGTTCAACAGCAAAGAAGTGTCGAAATACGTCTTTGCGGGCACTGGGTTTTGAATCCCCCCGAAGCGGGCATAAAAATCGGTCACTTGCTGCAGCCATCCCACGGCGGTGCCGTCTTGGTAGAGCTTTTGCCACTCGGCTGCCGTGTGGTATTTGGACGCCTTGAACTGCTCCTGTAATTCAGCCAATGGCACTTGTTCGTAATTTTTGGCCTGAATGATAGGCAAGATGCTGGCCGAATTTTTGATCAAATCGTCGTTCGCCGCAGCCCATCCACGCACGACTTGTGCGACCACGGCGCGATTTTTTTCAAAATAATCGGCACGTGTCGCCCAACCGCCGACGATCGCAGACTTGGGGAAATAGGCCGAGGCATCCACCAACATTTTGGCGCTAGGCACGCGCTGGCGGACCTGCATATTGAAAGGCACCCACAAAGCCACAGCCGGGACAGCGCCAGAGATGAATGAAGTGACCGCAACCGGCATGCCTTGGTTGATGAGCTCCACATCCTTGGCGGGGTCCAGCCCATTCGCGCGCAATGCCGCATCCAGGAACACGTGGGCCGTGGTCCCCAAGGTGGTGGCAATTTTTTTCCCCTTCAGGTCAGCCCATGTCTTGACCCCTTGGTCTTCTCGAATCCACAGCTGCGCTGTCGCAAACTCAATGTTGTTGATCAAAAAAGCCTTGCCTTGCCCGCGCGCGGGAAAGTTGGAAATCACTGCGCCAGTGGACAACATGTCCAAGCTACCGCCAATCATGGCGTTGAAGAGCTCAAGACCCGTGTTGAATTTGACCGGGTCAAATTCAATGCGCTCTTTTTCCCAATGCCCACGGTGAACGCCAGTCCACAGTTGGCCTGTGACCGCCAGGGTATCGACATAACCCACACGGATTTTGGTGCGCTGCTGCGCTATGGCCGGTGCCCCAATGCTGGACAAGCCCGCAGCGCCCAGGCCCAAGACGATATCCCGACGACGAATTTGCATGTTGTTGCTCATGAGATTTTCCTTTGCATCGTGAGTGAAAAAAATGACCTGACTGAATCCTTAACCCGCGGCGATACCCAGTCGCTGCTGCACTTCATACTCCGCCATCACAAGATCGCGGACATGTGCCTTGATCGCGATGAACTCGGCCGTCTCGTGCAGGCTTTCGCTGCGCGGGTAGCCAAACGGAATCTCTATGATTTCCTTGATGCGTGCGGGCCTTGCGGTGACCACCACGATACGGGAGGCAAGGTACACCGCCTCATCCACAGAGTGTGTGATCATCATGACTGTCTTGCCTTCACGCTGAAGAACTTCCAGCAGCAAGTTCTGCATCTTTGAACGCGTCTGAGCGTCGAGCGCACCAAAAGGCTCGTCCATCAACAGGAACTCCGGTTGGGCCGCATAGGCGCGTGCAATCGCCAAGCGTTGACGCATACCCCCAGACAGTGTTTTGGGAAAAGCCTTCGCAAAATCTGTCAGGCCCATCAATTCCAGATACTTGCGGCAGACCGATTCAGCCTCGGAAGCAGGGGTTTTGCTGCCTGACAGCTTCAAACCAAAAAGAATGTTTTGCTCTACCGTTAACCACGGAAAAACCCCATATTCCTGGAAGATGACACCGCGATCGCGACCCGGGCCTTCTATCGACTTGCCATCCAGCGTCAGACGTCCTTCGGTCGGCTTGGCAAAACCCGCAAGGAGGTTCATCAGCGTGGTTTTGCCACAGCCTGAGGGGCCAACGACGCAAATGAACTCGTTTTCACGGATATCCAAGGACACATCGTCCACCACCCTCAAGGGCCCATTGTCGGTTTGGAAATCAAAAGATATATTGTCAAACTGGATGCGCGGTGCAGTCATTGGACCTCCACTCGTTCTTGCCAGCGGACCATGCGACGGGTGACGGAACGCAAGCCCATGTCCATCGACATGGCGACCACACCGATGCAAACAATGCCGACATAAATCACGTCAATCTGGAAGAAAGATCCAGCACTTTGAATCAGTGCACCCAGCCCCTGCTGTGCAGCCACCAACTCCGAAGCCACCAAGGTCGCCCAGGCCACGCCCAAAGCAACCCGCAAGGCGGTCAGTATGTGGGGCGTGGTCATTGGCAGGATCACCCTTGAGAAAATTTCCCATTCAGTCGCGCCCAAGGTGCGGGCCACCTTGATGTAGATGGGGCTGATCTGGGAAACCCCTTCGTACATCACAATCACGCCCGCAAAGAAACTGGCGTAAAAGAGAATCACGACTTTCGCGGGTTCGTCGATGCCGAAATACACCACGACTAAAGGAATCAACGCAATGGGTGGCAACGCCCGAAAAAAATTGATCAGTGGATCTAAAAACGTTCGGGCATTTTTGTACCACCCAATCAGAAATCCGACAGGCACAGCCACCGCAATGCCTAATGTGACGCCCAGCGTGACACGCTGGGTCGACTTCAAAATGTCAATGCCCAGTCTGCCACCAAACAACAATTCGATCAGTTTGCTAGCAACCTGTCCCGGCGTTGGCATGAGACCTTGATTCACGAGGCCCGAAGTTGCAACGCCATGCCACAAAGCAATCAACAAAAACCAAGGCAGCAGCAGGAGACCCAAATGGCGCAAACGAGGCATGGTAAAAACGCTCCAATCCCTTTTTCTAGCCCTATGGTACCATAGTACATACTTTAAAACTTAGGGTTTTCCCGAGCCGCTTTATCCAAGCTAATCCAAAGATTTTTATCACTCAAAATTCAACATGAGCCGCATCAGCCTTACCGTTCATCCCAGTGACAACGTCAGTACCTTGTTGGACTTTCAAACCGATGAGAAGACCACGCGAGATGGGCTCGTGTTGAAGGCGTCGATTCCTTTTGGCCATAAAGTGGCTCGCCACGACATTGCCCAAGGGCACGCCGTTATCAAGTATGGCGTGGCCATCGGCAAAGCCACAACAACGATCCAGGCAGGGGAGCACGTTCATGTCCACAATTGCTGCTGAGCTGCTGTCCTCCGCCCTGAATGGCGGCCTCAGCTTTATGGGATTTGTCCGGCCAGGTGGCCTCGTAGGCGTGCGAAACCACCTGGCGGTCATTTCAACCGTTGCACTGAGCAACCGTATCGCCGAACTTGCAGCCCAGCGCCACGAAGCAGGCCATGGTGAGTCCGTATTGCAAATCAAAGGGGACTTTCAAAGAGGCCTGCAACTTGCTGATGCGCAATTACAAAATCAAGTTATTGAACAACTCATTGAACATCCCAATATCGGCGCAGCGCTGGTCTTGTGCCACGATCGGCGATCGGCTCAGGCTTGGCAAAAACGTGTGTCTCACAAGCCCGTTGAGGTGCTCGCGGTGATGGACGGCGAGGGAGTGGAAAACTCCATTGCGCTGGCCAGCCAAGCGCTCGAGCGATTGAGTCAACAGCTACGTGGTCAAGAAAGAGTTCCCTGCCCTTTTTCAACGCTGACCTTCGCCTTGGAATGCGGCGGCTCTGATGCCTCCAGTGCCGTCTGTTCAAACCCTGCAGTAGGTCAGTTTGTGGACCTTGCGATTGCACAGGGCGCACGCGTCATCGTCTCGGAAACCGCTGAATTCATTGGCGGCGAAGAGGTGGTACGGGCTCAATCCAAGTCGCCAGACATAGCGCAGGCCATCATCAACTGCATCGCCATCACCGAGGCGCGCATGGCCCAAGATGGTGACCATTACCGTGGCGTGAATCCCACAGCCGAGAACATTGAGGCCGGTCTCACGACCCTGATAGAAAAAACCATGGGGGCGGTTTGCAAGATTGGCAACGCGCATTTTGAAGGCTGTCTGTCTTTCGGGCAATCCCCCGGAGGGCCTGGGCTTTACTTCATGGATACACCTTTCTTCAGCCCTTGCTCCATCACCGGTATGGTGGCGGCAGGCGCTCAGATCACGCTGTTTTCGATGGGCGTTTTCAATCCTTCCGGTAACCCACTGACGCCCACGCTCAAACTCTGCGGAAACCCTCAGACCGTGAAGCACTGGTCAGATGGAATTGATGTCGACCTCAGCAGCCTCATCACAGGAGAAATGTCCCTTGCCGAAGGAGGCAATCAAGTGCTCCAGACTGTTCTGGACACAGCGAATGGGCTCGTCACAAAAACAGAAAAATGGGGAGAGGGACAATTCATCATTCCACGTTCATTGCCCGTGTTTTGAATCTGCTCAGATGCGGTTCTCGGAAGGCTAGTTGAATAAAAAAAGCCACTGACCGAAATCAGTGGCTTTTCCATTTGTTGGTAGTGGTGGCATGTCCACCAACGACCATTCTATTCCCGCTCAAACAGGCTAGCGAGCGCTAGAGAGGAAATGAGCGGAACAGAGGTGGTTGTGTAGCGCCAGTCATCCCCAGGCTGCGCAGCAAAATTCACTCGACTTCTGCGCCGAAGTACGCGTGAATGCAGCTCCGTGACATCAAGGAGCGCCCGGCGTGACCACAACCCTGAACGAAATCGAACTGGCAGCCCGCTGGGGCATGAGCCCCAAAACACTGCAACGCTGGCGCACCATCAATGTGGGGCCTGAATACCTCAAGCTCGGCAAAAAGGTCATGTACCCTCTGACGGACGTTGAGGACTACGAAAAGCTCATCCGCTCCAACTTCGCAGGCATCGAAGAAATTTTGCTGTATCTAAGGCATGCAGGCGAAGCCAGCCTTGAGCAGATTCAGGCCGCTTGCCTCGGCGGCAAAGAATCACGGGCCAAAATTCAAGCCTATTTGCAGCGACTGACCCGGTCGTCTCCTCCAAAGGTCAAGGCACAGATGGCATTGCTAGACTCGGCCTCTCCGGTTATGACCGTCTTGTATAGCCCTTTTGCTGAAGATACGCAGTGGATATCTTCACACCCGGACTGTGCTGATTGATTGGTCACCACTTCAATCATCGCCCTGACATCGCGACCGAGTGGTCGGAATTGAGCCGCCGCAGCGAAACGCTACCAACTGTCCATATCGAACAGTCTTTTATCCCCCCGTTCACGCCAGCCACTGCTGCCAAGATGTAGATGACCAGCCACCCAAAGGATTAAGCGGCCGAAGCGGCTGCAATGGGCGCAATGGATTCAGCGGGCGCAGCGGATTCAAAGGCCGTAGCGGCTGCAATGGAGTCAGGGGGCGCAGCGAACTTGAGGGCTGCGAACCAGCAAGCCACCCTACAACCTTGCCACTTCGGTCTTGAAGTGAACCGTCATTTAAAGGACCGAGCCACCTCAGGTTACTGCTTGAAAAAATGTGCCCACTGCTATGAAAGGCGATCCAGTTTAGCCCTAGGTCGAACAGGTTCTCTCCGTCAAACCATGCGACCTGTTGGACGTTGGCATCATAAATTGGCGTCATGGCTTCCTCATTGGGGATCTGGCATTGAAAACATCACCGTTCTTTGTTGGCCTGAGCCAAGACAGACGCGGCAAGCTGCTTCGTCGCAGCGGAATAATGATCACTAGCCAATACTTTGGCGGCCTTGTCTTCCATCTGTGCACCGGTTTGCTTGTCACCTGAAACTTGGGACAGTGCTGATGCTGCAAGGCTTCGAGCAATTTGTGAAGCTTGCTTGTCCTGCAACGTTTCCGCCGCCAATTTGGCGATTTGAGCCGATGACTGCTTTGTGTTTTTCGACATAACAACCTCCGCATGAATAATTGTTATTGAATCACGAATTATTTCCAGTTGCTACCCCTTCCACCCAAACGGCATGCCTCTGTCACAAAAAGAGCCGCCGCCACTCCCGTAACAACCCCAGCACCTCATCCGTCCCCTCCTGCGGAGCCCAGTCAGCAAACTCTCGCGGCCCCTGCGGGTCAAACGGTCCGGCCTTGCCTTCCAGCAGCACAGCATCGGGCGTCAAGGCCAGCACGGTGTGCCAAGTCCCGGCTGGCATGTCCACCACGGGGCCGACGTCTGGACCTGCGTGGCTTTGTGTGCCAAGTTTGAATTGCTGAACAACCTGACCTGCATCGTCGAACACCAGCACACCCAACAAGCCTTGCACTGCCACCAGGGTTTCGTCTTTGGGCACCAAGTGATGCCGGTGGGGCCGCACATAACTGTCCAGACCAAATGCAATGAATAGCCTTTGGAACGGCGCTTCATGGCTGGCGTGGGTGTTCAGGTGCTGTCGCAGCCGGGGTGAAGCCTTGGCCTGATCGTGCAAGCCCGCGAATTGGTCAAACGTAAAAACGCGTGCGCTCATGAAACTGCCCCCTCCTGTTTGCAGCTTTGAAAACGCCACCAGCCGTTGACCACCAACCAAGCCACTGACACACCCACGACATCTGCCGCCAGATCGGCCCATTCGGCAAAGCGCCAGCCAACGGCCCACTGCGCGGCTTCAATGCCTGCGCCATAAGCCAGCATCCCCAACACCACGCGCAATGCATGCGTTGGCCACAGCAGCAAGGCCCAGCCGGTCAGCACCACAAAGGCCAGGGCGTGCTGCGCCTTGTCCCACCACTCAAACACCGGCAGCTGCAAATGCTACATGGGCATCAGCGCCAGCACCGTCACTGCCGCCATCGCCAAATACCAACCGACACGCATCACCAGCACTTCAAGCACCCCGATAAGAACCGTGGTCAAACAGCCACTGAGCATAGACCCTGACGTACGGATGAACATCCTCTGCAATAACGGCATCTTTCGCATCCTGCCAGCGCCAACCGCTGTGCTGATCAGCAGGCAAAGCATCCAGTTCCAGCGGTTGTTTCAGCTGGAACACATGCGGCAGATTCACATAGTGCGTTGACACCTCAGGGCTGTAGGCGCTGTCTTCATAAAAGTGATCCCAGACACCCATCAGCTGAGCGCCCTGAACATCCCGCTCCTTTAGCCCCAACTCTCCCATGGCCACTCGAACCAGGCACGCCTCATACGGCTCGTTCTTGCGCACCCTACCTCCGGGCGTGAACCACCAATGACGCGCAGGGGCGTTCCTTCTAAGGCCTAGCAGCATCTGCCCAGCCTTGTTCACCAGCACCAGATCCACCGAGACCAGTGGCAGAGCATTAACCGCCTTTGCGAACTCCTTATCAGGTAACCAACCACTCGAATTCATTTGAACCATACATTCACAAATTAAGAAAAAATCGAATTCATACGATCATATGAAAATATTCCAAACACTTGAGCTACTCTACCGCATATGGATTCTTTCATTCCCTCAGCCTTGCGCCGACAGCGCAACCAGCGGCATTTGACACTGGAGGCGGTCTCGGCTACCACGGGCATGTCGCCGCAGCACTTGTCCGAGATCGAGAGCGGCAAGCGCGATCCTCGCCTGTCGTCCATCGAGCGCATTACAGAGGCCATGGGCCTGAGTGTCATGCTTGTGCCAGAGCACATGGCTCCAGAAATCCGCCGCTACATCGCCACGCAAGGCCGGGTTTACACAACTACTACGCCTGCCTTGCCTCAGCCGTCCTACCCAAGCACTCAAGATGCCTAAAAAGCCCACCGCCCAAAAAAATTCCAACAGCCAAGGACTGACCTTCACCATCCGCCAAGAGCCAGACTTCGACACCGACGAACTCGTCGAGTTTGGCTGCTTCTCGCGCAACTGGGAGCAGGAAGAAGCACTGGACCAGCTTATGAACGACCAAGACTGCGGCCGCATCAACGACAAGCAGGCCCTGCTGCACGCCCAAAAACTGCTGGCCCAGTCGCCCGGCAATCTGGAATTGCAGAACTACCTGGCCAACCGCCTGTGGACGCTCGAAATGCGGGATGAAGCCACCGAGGTTTGGGCCAAGGCATTCAAGCAAGCCAGCTCCCTCATCCCCAAAGGCTACTCGGGTCAGATCAGCTGGTCAGAAGTCGACAACCGCCCATTTTTAAGGGTGGCCCACGGCTATCTGCTGGGCTTGATGGACCGTCGTGATGCCAAAGCCGCGCAGCAGCTCGCCCAAAAAATGCTGGCCTGGTGTCCGGCCGACAACCTGGGCGTTCGCATGCTGGTGGGCGACATCAGCATGATGCTGGGCGATGCCCGCTCAGCGCTGGGGCATTTTCTGGAACACTCACCAGACTCACCGGCCCACTGGTACCAGGCTGGGCAGATTGCTTTCAGGGGTGGGGATTACGTGTCTGCCTGCACCTACATCCGGCGCGGGATCGCGGCCAACCCCTACATTGCGGAGGGGCTCACAGGCAGAACGGTGTTGACGGAGCACCTGTACTGGCACGCCAGCAACCGGTACGGTATCGAATGGGCAGCCGAGTATCTGAATGCGCCTAGCTGCGACTGGACGCCTGAAGAAATCGACTTTGTGGACTGGGTCTTCAACTCAGCAGCCATACTCAAAGAGCGGGCCAAACTGGCCGAACAGCACGAAGGCCTGACCTACGAACAAGACCCCGAGCGCAGGGGGGCGTATGCAGAAAAACGCGCCTATTTCGTCAGCGGCATCACCGACACCCTCTCCAAAAAACTGGTCCGCAAAGTGCGCAACCGCTACAACCAGGACATCTGGCCTTGGGATCGCGCTGGTTTTGACCGGCGCAGCTGAAAACGGCCCAGCTACTGGCTTCCCTGTCAGTTACCGGTCACCCAAACCGGTAGAATCCGTTGTCGAATCTGTAAGAAAAAGGCCTTGTGATGAGCAACTGGTATCTGATCCACACCAAGATCCGCCAAGAACGGGTTGCTCTGGAGAACCTCGAGCGCCAAGGCTTTGCGTGTTTTCTGCCGTTGATCCGTGTAGAAAAGCTGCGTCGGGGTGCCTTGCAGGTGGTGCAAGAGCCGCTTTTCCCCCGTTACCTGTTCATCCGCCTGGGCACTGGGCTGGAATCACAAAGCTGGGCGCCTATCCGCTCCACCATTGGCGTCAGCCGCTTAGTCACGTTTGGGCAAACGCCCGCCAAGATTGAAGACGAGCTGATTTCCCAGCTGCAGGTCAAAACCGATTCGACCGAGGTGCAACTGCGTCACTTTGAGCCTGGTGAACAGGTTGTGGTGACAGATGGGCCGTTTGTGGGGGTGGAGGCCATCTACCAAATGGCCGATGCCGAAGGCCGGGTGATGGTGCTGCTCAACATTCTGAGCAAGCAGGTCAAGATGGCCGTGCCGCCTGCCAGCATCCGCAAAGTCAACTGAGCCAGACCAAAAGGCAGATTTGGGTCAGCGCCGACCAGAAGCCAGCTTCTCTTCGATCTTTTTCTGCACCCAGTCGGACACGTTTTTGTATTCGATCCGCTGGTAACCGCTGGATTGGATCTCTTGCCAATACTGGCCGATCAAGGCCTCGATGGCGTCGGTGTTGGGTGCGGCCAAGTCAATGTCTTCGCTGAAGATCAGCTTGTTGCCGGCAATAAAGTCCACAGTGCCCCAATCGCGCGGGTTGGGCAGTTCGTCAATGCTCACGTAGAGCACGGACGGATCGCTCCTGGGCATGAGCATGTTGACGAGGTCTGACAAGATTTTCATCGTCCGCCCATCAGCCCAATTTACTCATTGGCCAGCGCTTCGCGCTCCAGCGCCATGTGCACCCAGTCCACCACTTCGCCACTGGGCTGGTAGCCACTGACCAGGTCTTTGAGCAAGGCGCGGATGACGGGCACATCGTTCACGCTCATGGCCATGCTCAGGGCGTTGAGCTTGCCCTCCAATTGAGGCCAAGTGAGGTACTGCTCATGCGCCTTCATGATGCGTGGGTGCTGGGTAGGCTTGGGGTTGTCGCCAATCAGCAGCTCTTCGTAGAGCTTTTCTCCGGGGCGCAAGCCAGTCACGGTCAGCTCAATGTCGCCACTGGGGTTCAACTCATCGCGCACCGTCAGGCCAGACAGTTCCACCATGCGGCGTGCCAGGTCGATGATCTTGACGGGTTGGCCCATGTCCAGAACGAACACATCGCCGCCCTGCCCCATGGCACCGGCCTGAATCACCAGCTGCGCTGCCTCGGGAATGGTCATGAAGTAGCGGGTGATGTCGGCATGCGTGAGCGTGATGGGGCCGCCGTTCTTGATCTGCTCGCGGAACAACGGCACCACAGAACCACTGGAGCCCAGCACATTGCCAAAGCGCACCATGGAGAAGGTGGTCTTTGCAGTAGGCGCCCTACCCCCTTGAGCGGTTACTGCCGCATTCACCTCGGCCAGGGCCTGCAACACCATTTCTGCCAAGCGCTTGGTCGCGCCCATGATATTTGTCGGCCGCACCGCCTTGTCGGTGCTGATCAGCACAAAGTTGCGCACACCGTTTCGCGCGGCCGCTTCGGCACACACCCGTGTGCCCCACACGTTGTTCCTCACACCCTCGGCCGGGTTGTGCTCCACCAGAGGCACATGCTTGTAGGCAGCAGCGTGATACACCGTGTTCGGCTTCCAGGTGTCCATGATCTCCTGCATGCGTACTTCATCGCACACCGAGGCCAGCAAAGGCACGATTTCAATGTCTGGCCCAGCATCAGCTTTTTGCGCATCAGCCGCATCGCCCTCCACCGGCTCGTTCACGTTCACCCTTTCGCCAGCAACCGATGCCTGCAGCTCCTGGTGAATCTGATAGAGCGCAAATTCACTCATCTCCACCAACAACAGTTGCTTGGGGTTGGTTTTGAGGATCTGACGGCACAGTTCGCTGCCAATGCTGCCCCCCGCCCCGGTCACCAGCACGGTTTTGTGGTGGGTGTTCAGGTTGAGCAGCAGGCCGTTGGGCTTGACCGGCTCGCGGCCCAGCAGGTCGTCAATGTCCAGCTCTCGCACATCGCTCAGGCTCACCTTGCCTGTGGCAATGTCACTCAAGCCTGGCAGGGTGCGTACCGCCACTTTGTGGGGCTTGAGCTCATTCAAGATTTCGTTACGCCGCTGACGCGACACGCTTGGCAAGGCCAACAGCACATCGGTGATGGAGGTGCCATTCAACACCTCGGCCAAATCGGCTGGGTTGTGAATGGGCAGACCGTTCAACACATGGCCATGCAACCGGTCGTCATCGTCCAGAAAACCCACCACCCGAATTTCTGGGCTATTGGCCATGGCTGAGGCGAGCTGGCGGCCTGCGCTGCCCGCCCCATAAATGAGTGCCTGCGGCAAAGAAGCCTTGCGCAACTGCTGGTGGTAAAGCCCCCCCAACCACACCCGCGCCGCAGCGCGTGATGCACCGACCAAGAGCAACAGCAGTATGGGTTGAATCAAGCCCACCGTGCGCGGCACGCCATCCACACCCCAAAAGGTAAAAATGGCCGCAAAAGCCAGGCCATACAAAAGCATGGCACGCCCTACCGCCACCATCGCAGGCAAGCCGCTGTAGCGGAAGATGGCACGGTACAGACCCGAGGTGATGAAAACCGGCAAAGCCAACGCAACAGAGGCCACTGTTGGCCAAATGGCTGGGCCAGACAGTGGCGCGAAACTACCGCTGCGCAGGTAAAAAGCCAGCCAAACTGACAAAATACAAAGGCCCGCATCCAAAGCCAGCACGACACCACGCTTGACCGCACGGGGCAAAGCCAAGGCAGGCGCTGCAAAACGACTCAAAGTGCGGATCATGATTTCACCCATGATGTGAAATCCCGCAAGAGTCCCGAGTCCCGAGTCCCGAGTCCCGAGTCCCGAGTCCCGAGTCCCGAGTCCCGAGTCCCGAGTCCCGAGTCCCGAGTCCCGAGTCCCGAGTCCCGAAATCTGAATTTGATTGATTAGTCATTCTGGTATTTGTTGGTCTTGCTATCCACTGCCTCACCGGGGGCCAGCGTGACCCCTGCCGGAACCGTCACACCGTAACCCAGCGCTGCTCCGGCCTGCATCCAGGCGCCGCGCCCCAGCACCGTGCCACCGGCCATGCTGGCGTTCACACCCAGATGGGCAAAGTCTTCGACGATGGCGTGGTGGTCTACCACGGCGCCGCAGTTCACTATGGAACCCATGCCCAGGCGGGCTTCAGTACCCACAATGGCGCCGGCCATTACAGCAGAGCCCTCACTCAACACCGCACTGGACGACACGATGGCCCGAGGGTGAACGACTGTCGCTAAAGCGAAACCCGTTGCGGCCAATTGCTGAATCAGCTTCTCGCGAATGGCGTTGTTGCCAATGGCCACAATAGTTTGATCAGCCGCAGCCCTGTGATGGCCCATGCTGACCATAGGCCCCAACACAGCCACATTGAGCACCGAATTGCCGGCCGGGAGTGCATCGTCCAGAAACCCCACCACCTCAAACTGACCAGACAATTCAGCAGCCTCTGCTACCGAGCGTCCATGTCCACCCGCGCCGACCACCAGCAATCGAGTCTTGGCCATCAATGAGACACCCCATCTCGCTGTACAACCTTCAAAAAGGTGAGCCATAAAATCTTTATGTCGAACCAAAAGCCCTGGCGATGCAGGTATTCGGCGTCCAAGGCCACTTTCTGGGGAATGGGCAGTTCGTCGCGTCCGTTCACCTGGGCCCAACCGGTGAGGCCTGGCACCAGGGTGTGCACGTTTTTCTGAGTGCGCAGCTCAATCAGATCTTGCTGGTTGAACAAGGCGGGCCGGGGGCCGACGAAGCTCATGTCACCCACCAGAATGCTCCAGAGTTGGGGCAGTTCGTCCAGGCTGCTTTTGCGAAGAAAGGAGCCGATGCGCGTAAGGTGTGCCTTGGGGTTGGCCAGCAAGTGCGTGGCAACGGCAGGCGTGCCCACCCGCATGCTGCGGAACTTGGGCATTTTGAAGATCTTGTTGTACCGGCCCACCCGGTCAGACCAATACAGGGCCGGCCCCGGAGATGTCAAGCGCACCAGCACGGCCACTACCACGATAGGCAGCAGCAACAGGGCTGCAGCCGTCAACCCCAACACCAAATCGAACAGCCGTTTCACGGTTTCATGCCCTCCACGGCTTTCTTCAACCCTTGGTCCAGTGACAGGGGCGGGAACCAGCCCAGCAGCCGGCGGGTTTTCTCAATATCCACCTGTAAAGAACCACACAGGCGCTGCGCCACCGCGCGCTTACCCAGCAGGGATGCACTCAAATCCAGCACGAACGCAGGCACAGGCAACAGCAACGCCTTTTTACCCATAGCCTGTGCTGTGCGGCGCAACAGCTCGCTGGTGGACACATCTTCCCCGTCTGACACCAAAAAGGTCTGCCCCGCTGCAGCGGGGTGTTTCAGGCAAGTGACCAGCAAATCCACAAGGTTGTCTAAGGTCACCATACTGCGGGCGTTTTGTATGGCCCCCAAAGGCAGGGGCACGCCCCGCGCCACCCAACGCATCATAGAAGCAAAGTTGGCTTTAACCCCAGGGCCGTACACGAGTGGAGGCCGCACGATCACCACTTCCATGCCGGTTTTGGCTTCTAGCTCACGCAATCCTTGTTCGGCCTCCAGCTTTGAAACGCCGTACGGATCCAGAGGCGCCGGCTCATCCTCCGCAGAAAACGGCTGCCCTGGCGGGGTGACCTCGCCATTCACCTTGATTGAACTGACAAACACAAACCGGGACACACCGGCAGCTGCCGACTGTCTTGCCAGATTAAGTGTGCCTTCCACATTCACCTGCCGGTAAACCATCAATGGGTCACCGCCCTCTTCTCGCATCACATGAACCCGCGCCGCACAATGCACCACGGCTTTCACACCCTGCAAAGCTACGCGCCAGTCGGTTGTGGCCAGCAAATTCCCTACGAAAACTGACGTCACACTTTCGGGAAGTACAACACCTTTGAGCCGGACAGCTGCCAGCACATCACCAGATGGGTATTCACCAGCAAGCCGCTTGACCAAAGCCCCACCCACAAAACCAGTGGCGCCTGTTACCAATACCTTGCCCATAGATAACGTCATGCCAACAACCTCTGGTAAATGGCCAAATGCTTGTCCACCACGGCGTGCACATCAAACTCTTGCTCGGCCAAACGCCTACCGGCCAAACCCATCGCCTTGCGCTGCTCGGGGTGGGTCAGCAGCTGCTCAATCGCGTACGCCAAACCCGCTACATCACGCACAGGCACCAACAGGCCGGTTACGCCGGGTTCAATCGCATCGCGGCAGCCAGGTACATCGGTGGTAACAACAGCTCGCCCACATGCTGCCGCCTCCAGCAAGGCCTTGGGCATGCCCTCACGATAAGATGGCAAAGCAACAACACTGGCACTAGCCAGGACCTGAGGCATATCAGACCGGTAACCCCAATGCTCCACCACCCCCTCTTCCAGCAAGGCATCCAGCTTCTCCTGAGTCACGCTGGTGGGGTTGGCCGTATCCACCAAGCCCGCCAACACAAAACGCGCAGAAAGCCCTTTTGCGCGCAGCAACCTTGCTGCCGCCATAAACTCAAAAACCCCTTTGTCAGCGAGCAAACGGGCCGGAAACAACACCACCGGCACACCAGCCACCTCTGGGACCACTGCGTATTGAGCCAAATCCACCCCCGAGCCACGAATCATCTCCACTTTGGAATGGGGCAAGCCAGTCGCGGCCATCAAGGTGTCGCGGTCATCCGGGTTTTGAAAAATAACCGCCTGATTGCGATGCCCCAAAGCCCAGCCGTAAACAAGCCCCACCAGTCTCTGCCGCAGTCGAGCTTTCAAACCATGAGCTGTGAAAACATAACCCAGACCCGACACCGCCGACACCAAGGCCGGCACCCGCATCCACCGCGCCACCAAGCCGCCTAGCAACACCGGTTTGATGGTGACCAAATGAACCACGTCGGGCTTTACATGATTGATGATGTGCCGCAAGTCAAAAGCGGTTTGCACTGCGTTCAGCAGCCCCACACCACCACGCACCAAACCCAAGGGATGCACCTTGAGGCCATGCGCCTGCAAAACACCCAACTTATCGGTAATGCCCGTGGCAATGTGCACATCAAAGCCCGCCTTCTGAGCCGCCAGCGCAATCTGCAAACGGTGCGAGAGGAAGAACCAATCCACATTCAAAATGAAAAGCAGCTTTTTCATCGTGACTAGTTTTCTTCCAGCCAAGCCTGGAACATCAATACATCCCACAAGTGATATTGCCAATTGCGCTGGCCAGACAAATGTTCGGCCCACTTGCGCCGTATCGGAGCTGGGTCAAAAAAGCCTTCTTGCCGCAAGCGAGATTCGCTCAGTAACGTTTCAGCCCAATCACGCAACGGCCCTCGCAACCATTGGTCAATAGGCACGCCAAAGCCCATTTTGGGCCGCTCGATCAACTCACGCGGTACATGACGGTATAGAACCTGACGCAGCGGCCACTTGGTCACACCGTTGCGCAGCTTGTAGTGCAGCGGCAGGCTCCACGCGAACTCCACCACCCGATGGTCCAAAAACGGCACCCGCGTTTCCAAGCTCACGCCCATGGCGGCCCTGTCTACCTTGGCCAAAATGTCATCTGGCAAATAACTCAGCATGTCCAGCGCCATCATCCGCTCGACATCGTTCAACCCCTGTAAATTGGGCGCGGCCCCGGATAACACACTGGCAGGCTCTGTGGCCCCCAGCACCACACTGGCTGGGTCCGCCCAATGAGACACCATGCCACGGTACAAATCAGCCACCGAACGGCTGCCCAACACGGCCGCACCTTTGTGCAACTTGTCACCCACACGAGACATGGACAGAACCGACCCCAACTTGTCCCATGCGGAGGGGGGCACAGTGGTGATTAAGCTTGCCATCATCTGCCGCAAAGGCCGTGGAATGCGCGACAACTTGCTCCACAGCCCTGCTGTCATTTGGTAACGGTTGTAGCCACAAAACAGCTCGTCGCCTGCATCGCCTGAGAGGGACACCGTTACGTGCTGGTGCGCCAACTGACTGACCAGAAAAGTGGGAATCTGAGACGAATCGGCAAAAGGCTCGCTGTACAAGCTGGGCAGCTTGGGAATCACATCTAAAGCCTGCTGAGCCGTGACATACAACTCGGTATGGTCTGTGCCCAAATGCCGAGCCACAGCCTTGGCATGCACAGCCTCGTTGTAGCCCGCCTCATTAAAACCAATGCTGAAAGTGCGTACCGGTCTGCTGGACTGCGCCTGCATCAGCGCTACCACCGTTGACGAATCAATACCGCCCGACAAAAACGCCCCCAGCGGTACATCAGCCATCATTTGCTGGCCCACCGCATCACGCAACAAAGCCTCTAAGGCATCAATCGCCTCATCGGGCGTACCCGCAAACGGATGGGCCACGTTCTGTCGAGCCACCGCAGCCCCTGACCACCAGGCGCGCACCACTGGCTTAGGCGCAGCCAAAGACACTGAGAGCATGTGCCCCGGCTCTAGCTTATGAATGCCCGAATAAATGGAATCGACGCCACCAATGCAGTTGTGGCGCATGAACGTGGCCAAGGCATCGCGATTGATGTCCGCTAAAAACGCTGGGTGGCGACGCAATGCAGACAAGTCAGATCCAAACAAAAAGGCTGCATGCGCGCCCTGCCCTTGCCAGCCATAATAAAGCGGCTTTTCACCCAAGCGGTCACGAGCAAGCGTAAGGGTGCGAGTGTGTTTGTCCCACACGGCAAAGGCAAACATCCCTATTGCACGCTGCAAAGTGCCTTCGATACCCCACGCGTCAAAGCCTGCCAACAGCGTTTCGGTATCTGAATGCCCCCCCCAGGCGTGGGGCTGACCTCTGAATCGCTCAATCTCAGCGCGCAAGCCCAAATGGTTGTAAACCTCGCCATTGAAGGCCAAAACATAGCGCCCACTTCTTGAAGTCATCGGCTGCGCACCTGCAGGACTCAAATCGACAATTGCCAAGCGTCGGTGCGCCAACCCTATACCGGCACTATCGTCTACCCAATAGCCATCACTGTCTGGGCCTCTTTTAATAATAGCATCCGCCATTTGATGCAGCACGCTATTAGCATCAATATTTTGGATGGAATTTTCTGAAACTAGAAAGCCAGCAAACCCACACATATTTTATTTTCTCCGTGTACCCACAGCACACCAATAGGGAGAATCTTCCGAAAAACGAATATTTTCTAAACCTGCGGCTTGCATCATCGATTCGATTTGTTTGCGCGTAAAACGTTGCTCTAAGCGAGTACCAAACCGATCCAATGCATCCGTTCTCATCGTGTAGAAACTTAGGGTTCGATAGAACCCCAAAGGAAGAGAAGCAGCTTTAGCGGCCGACATACCCAGTTTCTCCATCAAGGCTGCAAAACGCGCTAACGGCAAGTAGACAAATCCCGCTATAAGCTGACTTGCTGCATACCTCATCACGTGGGGTAATTTGCTGACAAAACGCCTCAAAAAATCACTTGTTTTCCATAAGGAGCGGTACACGACTGAACGATTGTCCAATGCATAATACAAATAAAGTAAAAAAGGTGCACCAGGCTTAAGCATACTCACGCAATCACGAACCCCTTGGAGAGTATCAGGCACATGGTGCAACACCCCCAAGGAATAACCAAAATCCATACTACTTTCAGGAAGAGCGGCGTCATCGACACCCGCTTGATGAAACAGGCAATTAGACTGCCCTTCTAAATTTCGTTTTGCAACATGAATTGCAGAGCTTGGGTCAATGCAATGCAATTTGCCAACTTTGGGCGCTACAAGCTTTGCCCATCGCCCGCTTCCACAACCCATATCAAATCCTTCGGCATTCGAAGGTAGAACGTCCCACGGAAAAATTTTGAAATATTTTTCAAATAATTTTTCGTGCTCATTGGCCTCGAGATCTGACTGGTCGAAACGCTCCCATTCGTCGCCGAATCCCGCGACCGTCTTAGAGTCTTTATTGACGTTGTTCATTCAAGCTCCAATTTCTTCGCATACTTTTTATAAACCTGCTCATACTGCTTTGAGACCACCTCAATACCATAGTGATTGACAATACGTTGGCGTGCAGCTTCGCCGGCAGCGCGGCGTAGCTCCTCACCCATGCGTTCAAATGAACAAACTACCTTAGCGATAGCATCCGGTTCGCCAGGTGGAACAACATAGCCTGTTTGCCCGACGATCCGCGCCGCGTCTCCCACATTGGTCACAACGCAGGGCACCTGCATCAACATGGCCTCCGCCACCACGTTAGGAAAGCCTTCGGCTCTGGAGGAGAGACAGTACACATCCATGGTGGACATAAGTTGGGAGATGTCACTGCGTTCGCCCAGCAGTAGGAAAACAGCATCACCTCCACGGCTCTCGATCAAGCTACGAAGTTCAATATTGCTGGCCTCTACGTGGCGACCAATCATCAGAAAAATGGCGTTGTGAACAACCTTTCCGATAAGAGCTGCGGCCTCGATGAATACATCGTAGCCCTTCAACGAGTCATACCGCCCGACAATTCCGACAATGAAGGCGTCGCCAGGAAGACCAAAATCTTGGCGCATCTCCAATTTACTGACACCATTTGGCTGCCACTCATGAATATCGTAGCCGTTTGGTATAACGAGCATTTTGTTTCGCTTGTAACCCTTAGAAGCATGTACTTCTAGTCCGGCATTTGCGCAACATATTATGGCCTTGGGAAGCCATGTTGAGATAACCGCGCACAGCCTGATAATAAGGCCGGTCATTGATGTGCGACCCTGCGGGATCTCTGTATTTCGCACGTTCCAAACTATCTGCTTCACACCCGCTAAGCGACTTATCAAGCCCCCCAATAAATCAGCATGGTACATCCAAGTTTGAACAATATCAGGGGATTCGCGCCGGACCAGAAACCACAAGCGAGGCAAGGCATACCATGCGGTTGTTGCCCTTAGACCAATGTCATGAACCTTGTAACCAGACGCTTTTAATGTCTCACCCAACGGGCCAACTGTTGTCAGTGTGATCACGACATGGCTATGCTGAGGCATTCCTCGAATGAGCCGGGCAAGCATTGTTTCAGCACCACCGGTCCTAAGGCTGCTAATAATGTGAACAATCTTCATTGTTTGCAATTTTTAATATATACAGCATCATCGAAAACTCACTGACCAATATCTTCGTGCATGCTTTTTTTGATTTTTTGTTCACTCATAGCGTTACGCAAACGATTGCTGTGACATATGATGTTTGCGATCCAATACGGGAAAATTCCATAACTAAAAATCGGGGCGGAGATCATGATTGCAATCAAAGACAATATACCAACTAGTAACTCTCGTGATTTAAAAAACAACCAACCCGCAAAGAGCACAACACCCACAACGCCAACCGCACTAATAGCCGCCGATGCTCCCGAACTGCCAAACTGTTCGAAGCTGGCACCAAATCCTCGACCAACGAGGTGATAGATTAAATTTTCGCTAGAGAAGAGATTAAAAAAGTCTCCGTATCGACCTTCAGCAGAGGCGTCGGAACCTAAATCCAAAACTCGACTCTCTATAAAAATAAATATCATTTCGAACTGCTCTTTACTTACAAAAATAATCGGCAGAAGGCATAATATTGGCGCAATAAACTTTTTATTAAACACAAGTCTAATGAAGATAAAAGTAGCAAACAAAAATCCCAACAACGACACAGATAGAACCATGGAAAACATGACAACTGCCTCTAGGAAACCGTATTTAGACTTCTTAGGATCCAGCATCGTCGTTAATATAAATAATGCATAGCAATAAATCGCGGGCTCGTAAAACAATCCCGCCGGTCTAAATATTGAACTCTCCAATCTTGGATCAATATCAGTAAAATAGTGATAATTGACCACATCTCCAACTGCATAAAAATAAAATAATTGTAAAAAGAAAAATGCAAGATGAATTAACAATACTATAATTATTTGATTTTGACTTGGCCTCAATTCTTTTTGAGACAGCAGGTATAAGAGAAAGCAGTTGATGAAGAGTGCGAAGACGGTTAGATAGTTCTCGCTCGAAAGGAGGCCGAAGGACGCATAGATTCCAGCTACCGCGAGCAATATTACCGGTATTGTCTGCAATGACTTTAGATCAAAAAAATATATCAATAAAAATATTATAATAATAATAAATGCCGCAATATCAAAAATTCGAACACCTGACTTATAAAAGTCAAACATTGAAAAAAACAGCAAAATGAGGAACTGGAATGCTGTTAACCACCAGGATCTGACTACGGAGTTGCGATCCTGATCTTGCAAGTTATTTCGACGCAGCACTCGAAGAGACCTTACCGTCAATAAGCCAAGTTAAAAAATCATGAGTCACTTTTTCCCATGAGTACTCTGCGAGTGCACGTCGATGCGCTGCTAGTGCAATCCGGGTCCGCTCCTCTGTGTTGTTAGCGTAGAAGCGTGCTAGTTCAATTGCCTCTTCGATACTATCGTAGTAAATTGCCTCTTTACCTTCTTCAAAGATTTCCCTCTGAAGGTTCAATCCAGCACGATCGCTCAGCAACATCATTCCAAAGGCAGCAGCCTCATATGTACGCATATTCCCACACTCGCTAGGAATATTACTCACATGCATGTTGAAGCCGATTTTTGTTTTGCGGTACAGCAACAATTTGTCCGCTTGAGTGATTGGTCGAACTGTTCGTAAAAAAGGAGGTTCACCAAGAAAGGGGCGGACATAACCATAATAGCCCTTCATCCGCCAGCGACCAAACAATGCTAGGTCGGATCCAAACGCTTGATCAAGAGCTTTTAACCTATCGATTTTTGAACCAGTGGGAGCCCCCACATAAGCCATAGTAATGGATCGGTTTCGAATTTCATCAAATGTTAGCCGAGGGTAATCAATAGGCTGGACAAGGGGGAGCCATTTAACTCGCTTGTACCCGATCTTTGCAAAGAGTTCTGAAAACCCCATCTGAGAGGAATATGCAGGCGATATATAGTAAGCAGCATCAAATGCCCAAAGATACGGAATGCCACGCACATAAGTCGAGTGTGGATCATCGGTAAAACCGAGTACTTTTATTTTATTTTTTAAGCCGTCAGCGAGAAGCTCAGGATGGAGCGGGTTGTAAGTGCTAAATATAACTACGTCGAAATCGCTTAGGCTATCTAACAGTGCCTGTGCAGCAGCCATGTACTTAGGATTCCGATTTCGGTACAGATCGTCGACATACTCAGCCTTAAGCATCGCTCGTCCGTATTGAACACTACCAAGCCCGTCGCGCAGGAGTCCTCGAAAAGAGCGGCGCAAACCACTCAGTTCAATCAATGGAAGGCCATGGACTTCGAAGCGACCAAGTTCACGAATTGCATCGAGTCGAAGCCCAAGTATCGCTACTTTAATTAACTTTTTCTGCATTTGATATAGGTTATAAATTACGGGCTAATAAGGGTATCGTGGTGAGTGATTACACAAGCTATAAGCGCCATAAAATAGCTGATATTCGCATGTTTCTATGCCTAGTCGGCCGCTAGATTCACCATCGTTCCTTGAGCAATCTATTTAAAGTTTTATGAATTGACGATCTTTCCACGGTCACCTATCAGTTGGAAGTTGCTTCTTGCCACCAAGTCCCACAACCAAGGTCGCTACACAACCAAGCGTATAGGCTGTGAGATAGGCCCAGCCAGAGCCGACCAAACCCCAGATTGGCAAGGACCAGGCTGCCAAGGTTAGATAAAGTAGATCACGTGGAGCGACGATGAATAACAAAGAGCGCCACATACGCCCAGAAGACTGCACCAACTGATAGGCCGTCACGCCAATCACCTCTGGGATCACCGACAACAATAGCACCAGCAGCAGTCCCTGCCCATCCTGAAAGCCTGGGCCATACAACTTCAGCACAGGGATCGAGACCGATGCCAGCAAAAGTACCATGAATGTCGAGAAGCTAACTCCCAAGATCAGGTTGGCTCGGAATATCTTCCAATATTCACTGCCCTCGTTCCGGCCCTTGAGACGGCTGAGCACTGAGGAGGCGACCGTATTAAGCAGGATGGGAATCTGCAGAACTAGTTGTCGCAGTTGATGAGCCACTGCAAACAGACCCACCCAGGCCAACCCGTCTGGCTGCCGAGCCACCAGCGCGGTCACACCCCAAAGACAGGGCAACGTGACCAAGCTAGCCAGTCCTGCTGGCAAGGCGAAACGCCAAATCAGCGCCCAGTCCTCCGGACGAGTCTCGCTGGAGGCTCTGATGTCATGTTCTCGGCAGCACTCATTGAGAGCATTGCGGAACAGCCACCAGCGCACAACCGAAGAGCATGTGAATGCAATTACCGCTCCATCCAGTGCCCAGAGCAATGCTCCCGCAACGGAAAGCGCACCATGAAACAGGCCGACCCAGGCGCCTGCCTTACTGATGGCCCGGAAGGCACCAAAGCCTTGCAGGGCTCCCTGAAGGTAAACCGTCTGCACTTGAAATAGCGTGCCGACCGATACCCACCTCAAGGCTGTGGCCACGTCAGGGTTGTTCAGCAGCCTATCCGCTACCCAAGGGGCAGAAAGGCCAAGAAAGGCGGTTGCTGCAGCGCCCGTAAGCAACGTGAATACTGCACAAATGTGTAACACACGGCTAATCCGATCACGCTCGGCATGAAGCCATTCGCCCACAAACTTGGTGCCAATAATTCCGACACCACCTTGGGCGACGCCTACTACAGTCATCACCGTCATGGTGACCAGTGCATACACACCAAAAGTCTTGAGACCAAGGACCCTAGCTAGAATCAATCCGGTAATCAGGACCGAGCCCTGGAAGGCAAAGGTCGAGATCAGGTTCCACAAAAACCCGGAAGCAAGCCTGCCCCGGAAAGCGACGACCGTAGCTCGTATCGTGGACGATGCAATGGAAATCATCTAGTCAAAGGCAGTACCTAGGTACCATCTTCTGCTTCAGCAGGGTGCAGTAGTGAAGCCAGGACGAATCACTCGTGGTGGTGATAGATCTTAAAACCAGCCGCCTTGACCATATGGTCGCGTCGCGCGGAGTCAAAGTCGGCATCGACCATCTCGTTGACCAATTCCTCAAAAGTCGTGCGGGGCGTCCAACCCAGCTTCTCGCGGGCCTTCGTGGGGTCGCCGAGCAATGTTTCCACTTCGGTGGGACGGTAGTACCGGAGATCCACACGGACGATGACATCCCCGCGCTTGCACTTGGCAAGGGACTTTGCTGCCACTTCTTCGACACGGGTCACCGTGCCGATCTCCTGGTCGCCCTCACCAGAGAACTCGACCGTCACACCCAGCCTCATCGCAGCACGGCGGATGAACTCACGCACGCTGTATTGCACTCCGGTGGCGATCACGTAGTCTTCGGGCTTGTCTTGCTGAAGCATTAGCCACTGCATCTCCACGTAGTCCCGAGCATGGCCCCAATCACGCAGGGCTCCAAGGTTACCCATGTAGACGCAATCTTGCAGACCCAGCGAGATGCGGGCCAGGGCACGGGTGATCTTGCGCGTCACGAAGGTCTCGCCGCGCATCGGGCTCTCGTGGTTGAACAAGATGCCGTTGCACCCGTACATGCCATAGGCTTCGCGGTAGTTGACCGTGATCCAATAGGCGTAGAGCTTGGCCACAGCGTAAGGGCTGCGGGGATAGAAAGGCGTGGTCTCCCGCTGGGGGATCTCCTGCACCAGGCCATACAGCTCAGACGTGCTGGCTTGGTAGAACTTGGTCGTCTTCTCCAAGCCCACGATCCGGATGGCCTCCAGAAGGCGCAGGGCGCCAAGGCCGTCGGCATTGGCCGTGTATTCGGGCTCCTGGAAACTGACCGCAACGTGGCTCTGGGCCGCAAGGTTGTAGATCTCGTCAGGCTGCACCTTCTGGACCGTGCGGATCAGGGCCGTGGAATCCGTCATCTCGCCGAAGTGCAGGATGAACCGTGGATCTTCCGTGTGGGGGTCCTGATAGAGGTGGTCGATACGGTCGGTATTGAACAGGGAGGTGCGACGCTTGATGCCGTGCACCTCGTAGCCCTTGTCGAGCAGGAACTGCGCGAGGTATGCGCCATCTTGGCCAGTGATACCAGTGACAAGCGCTTTTTTGCGAGGGGTGTTGGACATGATGGTGGATTCCTCAGAAACGCAGAGCGGCGATGGCCTCAACCGCCTCGGGGATAGGGTAATGATGGTTGCCGACAAACAGGCCGTGCTTGTCGATGTGATTTGCGTTCTCGAGGGAACCCACGACTTCGTGATCGAAATACTGCACCACTGGGTTCTTGGCGAAGTTGCCCGTCACGATAGGACGGCACTCGAAGCCCAGCTCGCGCAGACGCGCCAGGAGTTGAGGACGTGTCACTGCAGAACCGGGGCGGATCACGATGCTGAAGCCGAACCAGCTGCTCTCGCCTTGCTCGCGCTGGATCATCAGGTCGGGATGGTCAGCCATGCGGGCCGTCCACAGGGCGCCGTTACGGCGGCGCTCAGCGATCAGGTCAGGAAGTTTCTTGACCTGAGCGCTGCCCAGGGCACCTTCCATCTCGAGAGGACGCAGGTTGTATCCCGGCAGCACGAACTTGAAGGCTTCCTCGAACGGGTCATCGCTCTTGGTGCCGGTCACCAGGTTCTGCTGGGGCAGGTTGCGCGTCCACCCGTGGGCCCGCAGGCACAGCAGGATGTGATGCAGCTCTTCGTCATCCGTGCAGATCAGCCCACCTTCCATCGTCGAAATGTGATGGGAGAAGAATGTCGAATAGGTGCCCATCAGACCGAACGTGCCACACTGGCGGCCATCCAGGGTGGCGCCCATGGATTCGCAGTTGTCCTCCAGCAGCAGGAGCTTGTGCTCCTCGCAGATGGCCTGGAGCGCACGGAAGTCGCAGGGGTTGCCCAGCAAGTTGACCGCCAGTATCGCCCGCGTGCGCGGTCCGACGGCTCGCCGCACTTGCTCGACATCCATGTTCAAGGTTTGCAGATCGATGTCGACGAACTTCACCTTCAGGCCGTACTGATGCAGGGGATAGTAGGTGGTGCTCCAAGAGACCGCCGGGACGATCACCTCGTCGCCGGGGCGCAGCCTGCGGGACTCTTCCTTGGTGTAGAACAAGGCGGCGATCATGGCGAGGTTGGCCGACGAACCAGAGTTCACCATCAAGCTGAAGCGGCAGCCCGCGAAGGCCGCGAATTCCCGCTCGAACTGGGCCACGCGCGGCCCCATGCTGAACATGTTGGAGTCGATCACCGACTGGATGGCTGCGTACTCTTCGGCGTCCCAGGTAAAGGTCGCCAGGGGGAACTTGAATGTCATCGGATTTTCCCTTCCAAGAAAGACTGGTACGTGCGGGCAATGCCCTCGTCGAGGCTGACCTGGGGACTCCAGCCCCAAGAGGTCTGCAACGAGACATCGACGACCTTGCGTTTCATGCCGGTCGGACGGGAGAGGTCGAAGGTGAATTCGCCTTCCCAACCCAGCACTCGGCGCGCGGCCTCGTAATACTCTAGGATGCTGTAGTCCACACCGGTGCCGACGTTCATCAACGAGGGCATCTCGTCGTAGCGTTCGCAAGCCTCAATGATGGCGTCAGCCAGATCGCCGGCGTACATGAACTCACGTCGCGCCGACCCGTCACCCCAGATCTCGACCGACTGGCCTGCGGACTCGCGCGCCTCGTGGACCTTGCGGATGATCGCGGGCAGCAGGTGGGCGCGGATAAGATGGAAGTTGTCGTATGGCCCGAAGATGTTGCAGGGGATGATGGACTTGTACGCAAGCCCTGAGCTGGCCTCGCGGGCATAGGCGCAGAGCTTCAGCACCGCGATCTTGGCCACCGCGTAAGCCTCGTTCGTGGGCTCCAGCGCGCCCGAGAGGAGCATGTCCTCCGTGAGGTGTCCCGCATGGTTGGCCGGATAGATGCACGAGCTGGCCAAGTTGACCAGCTTGCGCACGCCGACCTTGCGGGCAGAAGTCACCACGTTGAGGCCGATGGTCACGTTCTCGACCATGAAGCCCCAAGGATCCGCACGATTGGCCTCGATGCCACCGACCTTGCCTGCGGCATGCACGATGACATCCGGCTGAATGCGCTCGATGGCCGCGAGGACGGCCCCGGCGTCCATTAGGTCGAGTTCCTGGCGCGTTGGGGCATGCCACTCATGCCGGGCTGCGCGCGCATGCTGAAGCACGTTCATGCCCACCATGCCCCGACCTCCGGTGAGAAGGATCTTCATGTCTGCTTTCTCCTCAGTCGCTCAACGATGCGCCACATACCAGGACAAGGCCTCGTCCAGGCCTTGCTTCAAGGTGTGGGAAGGTTCGTAACCCAGGAAGCGGCGGGCCTTGCTGACGTCCGCCTGGCTGTGCCGGACATCGCCAGCCCGGAAGTCACGGTAAGTGGGCTGGGCGTCACGGCCGACACCTTCCGCCGCCAAGCCGTCCCTGAGCAGGCCATAGAGCTGGTTCAAAGTCGTGCGGTCGCCCACGGCGACGTTGTAGACCTGGTTGCGGGCTTCCGGATCGGTGGCCATTGACGCCAGGATGTTGGCTTGCACGGCATTGGCCACGTAGCAGAAGTCCCGGCTGGTCTCGCCGTCGCCATTGATGAACACCGGCTCGCCGGCGATCAGGGAGGACGTCCACTTGGGGATGACGGCGGCGTAAGCCCCGTTGGGATCCTGGCGTCGGCCAAACACGTTGAAGTAGCGCAGGCCGATTGTGGTGAAGCCATAGCTTCGGGCGAAGACGTCGGCGTAAAGTTCGTTGACGTACTTGGTCACGGCATACGGCGAGAGGGGCTTGCCGATGTTGGCCTCGACCTTAGGCAGCGCAGGGTGGTCGCCGTAAGTGCTGCTGCTGGCGGCGTAGGTGAAGCTCTTCACTTGCGCGTCGCGAGCAGCCACGAGCATGTTAAGGAAGCCGGAGATGTTGGTCGCGTTGCTGGTGACCGGATCGCCCAAGCTGCGGGGCACTGAGCCCAATGCCGCCTGGTGCAGCACGTGGTCCACGCCTTCGCAGGCGCGCTTGCAGTGGTCAAGGTCACGGATGTCGCCTTCGATGAAGGTGAACCGATCCCATTGCTGGGCGTCGACCAGGCTGCGCACTTCATCCAGGTTGCGACGGTGGCCAGTGGCGAAGTTGTCCAGCCCGATCACCCGCTGATCCAGGCGCAGCAGGTTCTCCAGCAGGTTGCTGCCGATGAAGCCCGCGACTCCCGTGACCAACCAGGTGCGTGGCTGGGCCTTGAGCGTTTCCTTGACTTGCTGATACCGGTTCATGCCTGCCCCCTCACAGACGGCCATCGGCCGCACCCAGAGGAAGAAGCCCCTTGACGTCGAACAGCACGGCGCCCTGCTTGCCAAAGGCCTTGATGCCCTGCTCGCCCAGCGCGGCGAACTGATGGTGGCCAACAGCCAGCACGATGGCGTCGTAAGCGCCTTGCGCCGGGGCCGAAGTCAAGCACTGCACGCCATACTCGTGACGGGCCTCTTCCACGTCGATCCAGGGGTCGTAGATGTCCACGCGGACGTTGTACTGGCCCAGGGCTTTCACGATGTCCACCACCTTGGTGTTGCGCACGTCAGGGCAGTTCTCCTTGAACGTCAGGCCCAGCACCAGGACATTGCCGCCCAGCACCTGGATATTCTTGCGCAGCATCAGCTTGACCGTCTCGTCCGCCACATGGCGGGCCATGCTGTCGTTGATGCGCCGACCCGCTAGGATCACCTCGGGGTGGTAGCCCACTTCCTGCGCCTTGTGGGTCAGGTAGTAAGGGTCGACGCCAATGCAATGGCCACCCACCAGGCCCGGGCGGAAGGGCAGGAAGTTCCACTTGGTGCCTGCGGCGATCAGCACTTCCTGGGTGTCGATGCCCAGCTTGTGGAAGATCAGGCTCAACTCGTTCATCAGGGCGATGTTCACATCGCGCTGCGTGTTCTCGATGACCTTGGCGGCCTCGGCCACCTTGATGCTACTGGCCTTGTGCGTGCCCGCGGTGATGATGGCGGCATACAGGGCGTCGACCTCATCAGCGATGGCCGGGGTGCTGCCGCTCGTGACTTTCTTGATCGTCGGTAGACGGTGCTCCTTGTCGCCAGGGTTGATGCGCTCAGGGCTGTAACCGCAGAAGAAGTCCTGGTTGAACTTCAGGCCGCTCACACGCTCGAGCACCGGCACGCAGACTTCCTCTGTGGCACCCGGATAGACCGTGGATTCATAAATGACGATGTCGCCACGCTTGAGGGCCTTACCCACCGTCTGGCTGGCCCGGATCAAGGGGGTCATGTCAGGGCGGTTGGCTTGGTCGACCGGGGTGGGTACTGTGACGATGTAGATCTGGGCCTTCGCCAGGTCGTCAGACTGATGGCTGTAGGTAAGATGCGCGGCCTCTGCCAGCTCTTCAGGGCTGCACTCGAGGGTGTGGTCACGGCCGGAGCCCAGCTCTATCACCCGTGCCTCGTTGATGTCAAAGCCGATCACAGGACGCTTCTTTCCGAACTCGACGGCTAGCGGCAAACCAACATATCCCAAGCCAATGATTGCGATTGTTTTATTCATGAATTTTTAACTTAGTACAGAAACTCAAAATTCTCGTTATCCAATTAATCCATTTCTTCCGTATGTATCCTCAATACGCACTATGTCGTCTTCGCCAAGGTAACTGCCTGACTGAACTTCAATAATTTCTAACGGGATACTGCCGGGGTTTGCCAGGCGATGGACTTCACCCAGTGGGATGTAGGTAGATTGGTTTTCGGTCAAGGTCAACACCTTGTCGCCGTTAGTAATCTCGGCGGTGCCAGTCACCACAATCCAGTGCTCGGCGCGGTGATGGTGTTTCTGCAAGCTGAGGCTGGCTTTGGGCTTGACCTGGATGCGCTTAACTTTGAATCGCCCGCCTTCGTCGATGGTGTCGTACCAACCCCATGGGCGATGCACTTTACGGTGCAGCGTATGCTCTTCGCGTTTTGTTTTCTGTAGTTGGGTGACGATGTGTTTGACATCCTGGCTGCGGGTTTTGTCTGCTACCAGCACGGCGTCGGGCGTTTCCACAACGATCAGGTTTTCAACCCCCACCAGGCTAACGAGTCGGCTGGTGGCGTGCACCAAAGTGTTGTTGCTGTCAGTGGTCAGTACGTCGCCCAAATGGGCATTGCCAGCTCCGTCCTTTGGCAAAACATTCCAGACTGCGTCCCATGCACCCAAGTCATTCCAACCTGCATCCAGCGGGACCATCTTGATGGGAAAACTGCTGCCTGGGCATTGCTCCATGGCGGCGTAATCGACGGATTCGGACGGAATGGCAGCGAATTCAGCCATGCCAGGGCGCATAAATTGGTTGTCTGTGCTGCGCTTGTCCCAGGCGGCCTGCGTGGCCTGCAGGATGTCTGGGCGGAACTGCTCAAGTGCTTTGAGCCACACCGACGCTTTGAGCACGAACATGCCAGCATTCCAGTAGTAGCCACCTTCGTTCAGGTAGGACTGAGCTGTGTTGGCATCAGGCTTTTCTACAAAGCGGCGGACAGCATGTACGCCGGCATTCGTCTCAGCTTGGTTGATTTGGATATAGCCATAACCAGTCTCTGGCTTGTCTGGTGTCACACCCAAAATGACGATGGTGCCGTTTGCAGCCTCTCCCACTGCTTGTTGCATGGCAGCGGTGAAGGCCGCTGCATTGACCACCGTTTGATCTGCGGGTGAAACGACCAGCACAGGGTCTGCGTCACCCTCCATGGCCGCCAGGGCTGCCAAAGTAAGCGCTGGTGCAGTGTTTCGCCCCACAGGCTCAAGCAGAGCAAAGCCCAGTTCAATGCCTGCTTCACGTAATTGCTCGGCGGCCAAAAAGCGGTGGTCTTCACCCGTGACGATGATGGGGCTGGCAACCGCAATGTCTGCATTGCCCAAATGATTCAGTCGCAGGGCAGCTTGCTGGAAGAGGCTTTCGTTACCGGTCAGGCACAGGAATTGTTTAGGAAAACCGGTACGGGACAGTGGCCACAAGCGGGTGCCAGAGCCGCCGCAGAGAATGACAGGGGTAACTTGAATCATGCGTTTTGCGCTTTCTGGGCATCCCCACCAGGACTGCTCATTTCGAGCTTAAGGGCTTCAATTTCAGACTGAAGTTGTTCGTACTCCATCATTTTTCGCTTCAGGAATCTGCCTGCCAACAGGGCCTTTTCTGCAATACCCTGCGGCGTGAGAGCATAGATGTAGCCGAACTTGTTCTTGCTTTGGCTGAAGTTATGCACCTTCACCCAGCCTTTATCGATGAGCGCTTTCAAACAGTAGTTCAGCCCGCTGGTGCTGATGCCCAATTTTTCAGCAATTTCGCGCTGGGTCATGTCGGGGTTGTCTTGCAGCATACGCAAGACTCGGAAATAGGTGTCTTCCTGAAGCTGGGATCGGCGGCTGGTCATGGGATGAGGTTTTGGCCACGCTACCGCCATGCCGTGTCACGATCGGCAAGCGCGTTAGGAGCTGTTCCGCTGGGGAACGTTTGTGCGAATTCGCATGATTTTAGGGTTTTCCTGATGGGTTTTGTATGTCAGGCTCAAAATATTTATCGAAAACATTATGGTTCTGACGCTTCACTGACGTCTGCCGGGCTGGTTTCGGCCTGCTGCTGGACAGCCTCTTCCATGCTGACGGTGTTCACCACCAGCTCGAACTGCTCCAGAATCTCGGGCTCGTGCCGCTGGATATAGCTTTTGACGGCATCGTTGGCCAGCAGCTTGGTGAGGTAGCCTTTGGCCACCACCAGGTTGAGTAGATCGGAGCCATAGTTCTGCTCGGCGTCTTTGTACTGGGTGTGTACCTGGCTCATTTCCTTCTCAAGCTTGACGATCTGCTCGATGGGTGAGGTCTTGTCTCGCTCGGCAGGCTTAAGGTCGGCGCGCTGCTCAGGTGGCGTGGCTTTAAGCAGGGCTTCGGCATGGGCCACGGTGATGGTGTTACTGGCCACCATGAGCTCTACCGCTTCCACCTGTCGGGCCGCTTTCATATTGCGCAGGATGCGGGTGACATCTGGGGTGAACTGCTTGTCTTGCAGCAGGTCGATGGCCTCGGGGCAGATGCCTTCGAGCAGGTTGATGCGGCGGTTGATGGAGCTGAGGTTGACGTTAAAAGCCCTGGCTAAACGCTCACGGCTGACGCCCCGGTCGATCGCGCGGCGCAACATGTAGTGCTCTTGCACCGTAGACAAACGGTTGATCCGGTGGTTGTATGAGAAGGTTTCGTCGTCTTTGGCCATGAGGCAGGGTGCCGTTTCCATGCCCAGCTCTTTGAGAGCCAACACCCGCAGGTGACCGTCGAGCAATAGGAACTCTGATTTTTTGGGGTCGGGCTGGATGACAGACAGGGGCTCGATGAGCCCGATTTCGTGGATGGACGAGACCACCTGCTTGTATTTGCGGGTGCTCATGGTGCCGTCCATGATCTTTTTGCTGGGCAGTAAATGGTCCAGAGGCACCTGGTAGGTTTCCAGGTCAAAACCCAGCAAGGTGTTGAGGGGCTGCATGGGCAGGTCAGGGCCGCCCTCCCCTTCGCCCTGGTTTGTGGGCCTGTAAATGCCGGGGTACATCTCTGCGATTTTGGGCTGTGCGTTGCTGCTGGGGTTCATGCGGGTGCTCCTTCAAAGTGGTTGATGCGCTCGGCCAGGTACTTGGGCAATGTGTCGAGACCCTCGGCGCGCAGCAGAGTGACAAAGTTTTCGTCGGCAAAGAGTTTTTTGAGGCCCTGCACCACCAGCAGCAGTCGCTGATGAGCATGCTCGGCCTTGAGGACCATCTTGCGTTGGCGCTCCACCTCTTTTTGGTAGGTGCGCACCAAGCTGTAGCTGGAGGTGGGCGGCTTGATTTGCGCCGCGTTGGGTGACGATGGACCTAGTTCTTGGCGTTTTTCAATCAGGCGCTTGGCCTCGATGATTTGGCGGCCTTTGAGCTGGCCGTTTTCATAGGCTTCTTGCAGCAGGTCGCCCAGGTTGGATTCGCCGCCCTCACCGTTGGCGTTTTGCGGGTCGTTGGCACTGGCCCGGGCAATTTCAAGCGCGGTGGTCAGCGGGATGGAGCCGCGCTGCACGCCCTCAATCAGGCGCTCTTCGCCCTGCTCCAGCAAAAAGACGATGTCGCGCACGTATTTGGGAGACAGGCCCGTCTTTTGGATGATGACGTCGGCCGTGTAGCCCCGCTCGCGCAGCAGCTCAATGTCAGCCAGGATCTCCAGCGGCCGGTAACCCCGCCGGGCGATGTTTTCGGCCAGGCTCATGATGAAGGCGTCTTCATCGCTCACGTCCACCACCAAGGCGGGGATGTGCGTCTCGCCCAGGATGCGGAAGGCGTTCAGGCGCCCTTCCCCGCAGACCAGCACGTATTTGGGTTGGCCATCCTCACCGGCCCGCTCGGCCACGGTGATGGGTTTTTTGAGGCCGATGAGCTGGATGCTCTCGACGATCTCCTCAAAGACCTTCATATTGCGGTCGCGGGAGTTGAGCACCTCGATGCGCGCAATGGGCACCAAGCTCACGTTTTCAGGAGTGTCGGTCATCATGTAGGCCTCCGTGGGGTTTGGATTGGGGTGGTGAGCATGGGGTAAGTCCTTTCAGGTTGGTGGAGTGGGTTTAAAACTTGCGCTGCAAGCGTTCGCGCTCTGACATGCCGTAGAAAAAGTTCAGGTCGTCAAACCGGAAACACTCGAAATTAGCGCTGTTGCGGTTGCAGACCCGGATTTCTTGCTCAGGCAGGTCCAGGCGGGGCAGCAGGTAGTAGTCGAGCTCATTGGCGTTTTGCGCATCCAGTCGCACCGCGACGGTGATGTCGGGACTGAAGCGTTCGGTGTCAAACCGGATGCGCCAACGCTGCTGGCCATTGGGCAGGGTTTGACAGCGCGCCAGCACAAGGCTGATGACCAGCTCGTCGTTGAGGGTGAGCAAATCTGTCTTGCCGTCGCGGCGGACACTGCCGCCCAGCTCAGCAATGGTCTCTTCGGTGCGGCGCACGATCTCGGGGTGGAGCTGGCGCAGCCGTCGGTTGATTTCGATGAAGCCCTGGTCGCGCGAGGTGTGGAACCCCACCAGCTCATAAGCCCGGGTGAGGCTGCCAAAGCGGTGTGCGTAGGTAATGGCGCACGGCAGCCCAGGGGCCTGGTCGATGATGAAGCCTGACAAGGTGCCGCATTCGGCATAAAGCTGCTTGAGGTGAGCCAGCAACTCTTCGTCGCTGTAACGGCGGGTGCGCTCAGCCAGCACTTCTTGAGCTTTGAGGAAGGTGTCCAGCGGTACGATGCCTTCAAACGCACCCTCCTTGCGGATCCACATGGCTGGCGGGTTGTTGACATGCAGCTTTTTGAGCTTGAAGGAGTGGCGGTTGTAGACGTTGTTGCCGATGTACTTTTCGTTGGTGAGCACCTGGCGCACGGTGCTGTACGTCCAGGGCCGCTGGTTGTCGGTGCGAATGCCTTGGTCGTTGAGCCGCTTCGCAATTTCGGCCAGGGGCAAGTCGTCTTGGATGAACCAAGCGAACATCTGCAAGACCATGGCCACTTCGTGATCGGGGCCGGGCATGAGGATGACCCGGTCAGTCTGAAGGCTTTTGTGCTCGCCGTTTTTGAGCTCGCCTTTGATGGCGCCGGTCTGGTCAATCAACACCCGGCGCAGGCCGTACCCTGCAGGCCCCCCTTGACGAAACCCCATCTCGATGAGCCGGCACTGGCCGGCAAAAACCTTGGCTGACAGCTCCCGGCTGTATTCCCCCGCCATGGCGCGCTTGACGCCTTTGACGATGGTGGAGACGGGTGAGCCGTCGTTTTCAAACTGCTCGGCCACGTAGGCGACCGCGATACCTTTGCGCTTGCAGATGTATTCGTAGTAAGCCGACTCGTCCGCATCTTGAAACCGCCCCCAGCGGCTGACGTCGTAGACCAGGATCAGGTTGAAGTCGGTATTGCCGGCTTCGACATCGGCGATGAGCTTTTGCAGGGAGGCCCGGCCGTCGATGGACAGGCCGCTCTTGCCCTCGTCGGCATAGGTACGCACGATCTCAATGCCACGCCGGTCGGCGTATTCCTGAATCTTGTCAGCCTGGTTATGCGTGGAGTACTGCTGATGCTCGGTGGACATGCGCACGTACTGGGCGGCACGGAATGTTTTGGGTGGATCTTCTGAGGTCATGTGGACTTGTGGACTGCTTGGTTCTGTTCGTTCGGACCATGTTGGATTCGAAGCGGCAGAGCTATCAAGTCATTTCTAGACCTGTTTGCAGACTTTTTTGCGATCAGCCACATTTACGCAACTGGCCAGGCTCAATGCGCATGGACACGGGCTTGTTGAGCATGGACAACAAGATCATGGAACGCCGCTCTGCGTCGGTTGTTTGGTAGATGGCCTCGATGCCAGCGAAGGGCCCATGGGTGATGACGACCTTGTCGCCGGCGGCAAAGAGGGCCTGAGGATTGGACTGCTGCAGTTGCTCGCGCTCGTGAAGTGTGTTGATGAGCTCGGCGTCAACCTTGGGCGGGTGACCGCCAAATTTGACCAACTCGCGTACGCCCAGCGTGGAGCGAATAGGCGACCAGCTTTGGCCTTGGCCGCTGGTGTCCAGTTGCACAAACACGTAGCTGGGGAACATGGGCTCGGCCACCACCACCGGTTTGCCCCGGCGGACCTTTTCTACATGCAGCATGGGCATGTAGCAACGGAAGTTCTGTCGCTGCAGGTTGGTGATGGCAGTGTCTTCTTGGCGGGCTTTGGTGTGGACCAGGTACCAGGCGTGTTGAGGTGGCAGGCTGAGGTCAATGGCTGCCGTGGCTTTGGCAGGTGATGACGGAACAGGCTCCTCTGTTGGTGTAGGAGCAGCACCCTTGACCTTGGGGGCTGGCTTCAAGTCTTGCCGCTCGGCGAGTTTGAAGACCTCGGGGTTGCTTTCTTCGCCTTGGGTGTTGACACTGAGGTCGAGCGAGCGAGCAATGGCTCGGATTAGAGGCAGTGGCCGCTCGCGTTGCAGCACCTGCTTCAGCAGGGTTCGCAACTCGCGCTGCTCGAATGCTTCCAGATCTTCCAACCGGTAGTGAACGGACAGGCCGTTCTGGAATATGGGCAGCCCATCGTCTTTCCAGCGCAGCTCTTGCAAGCTGCCGGGGGTCAGGCCCAAGCGCTCGGCAGCTTCTTGTGTCGTCAGCAGCCGTGGAGTCATGTTTTGTTTATCTTGTCTGTCATGCCAGCATGAACGCTCTGCCGGGTGAACAAGTCAAGCGGAACAGACAGATTGCACAGACCTGTAAGCAACACAGGCAGATCTACGCCAGAAACGACAAAAGACCCCGTCTGCGACTCACCACCCCAGTGGGGATGATGGACGCAGACGGGGTCTGGGAATGATCAAGGTTCGGGCACTACGGTCTGTGCTGTGGCCTGCGCTTTGGCTTGTTCGGCATACCAGCGCTGAAACGACAGCACCATGAGCGTGGTGTCGGTCGCATCACGGGCTAATTGGTCACAGCTGATGATGGCCGCATCTCGGTCGGGATCAGGTACAAGGTTGGTGGGGGCGGCATCAGCGCTGGGGGGAGGCTCGGCCATGGTGGGCATTGGACCGGCTGGATTGCTGGGCGGGATGCACAGGCTGAGAGAGCCATCGCGCAGCACAGGGGGACGGCGCGCCAGCTTGGATTTTTGGGTTTCATAGTCGATCGAAATCTTCTGGTTGATGCGTTCTTGTTGGGTTTGAATCTGGGCTGCCTGCAGGGACTGCTGTAAGGACTCGGCCTGTTGCTGTAGCCGCTCAGCATTCCAGGCTTGCTGGACATGCCGTTGGCCCAGGACGAATCCGGCGGTGAAGATGGCCAGGCACAGAAGCAGCTTCAGAACCAACCGCCAACAAGGCCAAGCACCAAGTGCACTGATCAGGGCAATGGCATTCATAGGTCACCTCCGTCCAAAGCTTGAAGCTGGTGTCTGTCCATCACAGCAATCAATTTGTTTGCGTATTCGGGATCGGTGGCATAACCTGACTGAGCCAGGGCCCTGGCGAATGCCGGAGCACTGGTGCATGCAAAGCAGGCCTTGTACCGGGGGTTGCGCTTGAGGAACGCGGCGTGGTCATCGATGCTGGCCTGCCAGCTTGGGTATTTGCGCCACAAAGCAGGCACCACCACCCACTGACCCTTGATGAACTCCTTGGTGTTTATGGTCAGTGTTGGTCCGCGCCAGAGGCTGTCTGCCTTGATGCCAAAGAGGTTGTTGCCTGTCTTGGCCAGACCAGACTCCCCCCAAGCCGACTCCAGAGCAGCCTGCGCAATAGAGATGCTGGCCAGAACACCCGTGGCTTTGGCCGATGCCACAGCACCCGGCGTGAGCCGCATGATGAATTCACTGGGAATCACAGCAGCTCCTTCACGTCTTTGGCTACCTCATCAATGGAGTCGTCACGGCGTTTATCGATGAAGGCAAACGTCCAACGTACCATCGCCCATCCCGGCAGGCCACAGGCAAAGATCAACCCACCCAGGGCGCACAGCCCCATGGTTGAGAAGGCCCAGTGATGAAGCCCAAAGTGCTCGACAGTGATGGCGCCACCGCCGATGCTGGACACCACGGTGCTGATCAGCCCAACGGCCCACTCCCGTTTGTTGCGAGGTGGCGTCATCAACATGACCACCACTGCAGCCAGGGTGGCTCCACTGGCTGCCGCTGCTGCGGTTCCACCAAATGCTTTGTAGGCCACCGCTGCTCCGGCGACCCCGCTGCTTGTAGGTTCTGGCATTCGTTTCTCCAAAAGAAAAGCCGCCAGGGCGAACCATGGCAGCGGTCAATAAAAGGGGCTTGATCAGTTCAGGCGGCAACAACCGCAATCGGGAAGGGCTTGGTGGGGCTATCCCGAGGTGCTCTCGCCTGCTCAGAAAACCCGAAAATGTCCTTGCGCTCCTCGCGCAGTTCACCCTCGATGTGAACAGGCACTAGCCCGGTGAGGAACTCGATCCCGGCGGCAAAGATGGGGAGCGCATCCGAATAGGCGTTGTCACAGGACACGTCCCACAGCGGCCCCTCCAGGAACATGCACGCCCCTTTGCAGATCTGAAGAACCGGGCAACCCGGGCATTCCTGCCGGTGGGACCAGTGCGCTGCCGTCTTGAGGGTCACGTCCTGCATTTGGTTGGTATGCCCAATGCGATGGGGCTCACCGTTAGGCGCCACAGCTGCCGCACTCACGTTCTGGCAAGTCAGGACGTTGCCCTTGAGGTCCACGGCCATGGAATCGGTGCGGTCCATGCCGCATTTCTGCCCCAGGCTTGAGGCTGGCCGCTTGAACCTCAAGGAATTCACGAAGGACATGGTCCGGTCCCGGACGCTTGAGATGCGCCCCGCCTTGCCCAGCCGGATCTCCTGAAATGCCAGTCGCCGAAAAGCGTGGAACTCTTCTGGCTTGAGGGACAGTGCCCGCCCCCCATCGTCATAGGCGTCCACAAAGCCGCCCTCCCCGATCAAGACGTCTGGGTCGCCAGTGAGCTCGGCAAAGAATGCGTGAATTGCAGCTCGGGACTGGTTGGATCGGTTGAGCATGGCGTTGAAGCTGAACCGCCCCTCAGGTGCCAAGCGCCGGTACAGCTCCAGGATCGCCTGCCTGGCCAGTGGGTCTTCCAATGGATCCGGGCCACGCACATGCTGACCTGGGCCATCGTGGGAAATGCTGACTGTGAATCCCAGGTCATCCAGCCATTCATTGACTTGCAGGTTCAGCAGCGAGCCATTGGTGATTACTGAGAACCTGGTCTGGGGATACTTCAGTCGCAACGCCTCGGCCAAGGGCCGCAGGGTCTTGATGTACACCAGTGGCTCCCCACCCCAGAACTCGATGGCCTCGGGTGGTGAGCGGACCCAACTGTCCAGTGACGCCATGAAACCCGTCACATCCTCTGGGTTGGTCTCGTCGTTGCGTGCGACGAAGCGCTGGGAGCAGTACTCGCAGGCGTAGTTGCAGGACAGACCCAGCGAGATCTTGAGGATGCGCGGAGAGGTTTTCCCAAGCGGTGCGTCCCGGGAGGTCACCTGTGCCACTGGATGCGGAGCCTGAAGACTGGGGTCTACCGTGCGGATCACTGACTGGCCCTTGAGGTCTGTCAGGCTTGAGTCCATGTTGTCGTAGAGCAGTGGCACCACAGTGTCTGTGCGAGGGTCCAATGCCGTGATCAGAAATTTAGCCATCGATTCGTTCCACCTTGATGTTCAAAAGCACCTGCACAAACGGGTCGTCCCTGAGGGGATCACCGGGATAGGGCTTCTGGAAATGAACGGCCCGGGCGTCAAAGGCCACCAGCAAACCCCTGTGGGGCTTGATCCAGTACTTGGCGTGTTGCTCCCAGGGCATCAGGCATTTGCCAAAGCCCGATGAACGCCAGTCCGGATTGCAGATGGCAAACGCATTCGGTCCGTATTGATTGACCTGCGACTGCAGGCTCTGCCCCGGATCGAGCTCCGGGCCATTGGGGAAGTACACCGCCTGCAAATGGCACTCATCCTCGTCCGAGTGCGGCATGATTTCCACGCCACGTGTGCGGACCACCTCGCGTCCTTGCAGACTTGTGATCCGTCCATTTGGGCCGATGAAGTCCTTTTGCAGCACGGGCAAGGCTTCTCTGGCCAGCATGGAGGCTAGGCTCACTGAGCCGTCAAAGATGTCGTGCGGCCTGCGGTCCCAGATCTCGGCACCGGTTTTCATGTGTTCATGAAGCCGCAGCAATTCCTTGCACAGGAAGAGATCAAAACTGCCACCCAGATTGAACGCCCAGATGCCTGCCATCGTCGGAAAGAGATCAAGCTTCATAGGACATTCACCATCAGGTCATCGGTGCCGGAGAAATACTTGAAGCCGACCTTGATCTTGGCGTTCTCACCCGCAGCCATGCCGTCCGGCCTGAAGCTGGTGGAACCCTGGCCGCCGACGGTTTTGATGCGTCGGCCGACCAGATAGCCCGCCGTCGCCTCGAGATACACCTCGGCATCCCTGTCCGTGATGGGCACACCCTCAGGCGTTTCCAGACGGAACCCGATGGCGAGCTCTTCGCTTGCGGCAACCTCGACAGAATGGCCGCCGACAAATCGGACAACGGGCAGCGTTTCCTCGCGCACCAGCGCCAGCGTGATCGCCGGAACGACTTTGATGCCGCGCCCTGCTTTGATCAAAACCGGATCAAACACGTTGAATCCCAGACTCCAGTCCTCCAGGGGCGAGGCCCTGAATGGCACCAGGATGTGGCCCAAGGGATGTGTTTGCAGGACCGAGGCGTGGTAAGCCTGCGCATCCATCTTGGAGGCCAGCGTGGCCACGTAGAGGTTGGGCGTTTGGACATAAACACCCTCGGGTGCAGCCGAGCGCTCCATCCGGCCCACAGGGGCGTACAGCATGAAGCTGGCGTGATCAGAAAACTCGGGGTGCTGCTGGAACGCCTGCAGGTCCAGCGTGCGCTGGTAGATCGGCTCTCCAAGTACCCCGAAATCGCCACGCCACTCCGTGATCAAAGACTGGTCGAAGTATTTGCCGCCGCCTGGGTGGTCCTTGGTCGGATCGCCGACGAACTCCCGCTGCATGATGGGACGCACGCTGTAACTCAGTCTGGTACCGTCAAGTGCCAGATCCAGCGCGAAGGGTGGGTTTTTGTTGCCTGTGTAGAGCTTCATGTTTCCTCCTCAACAGCAATCACAGGCGCAATTGCAGTTGTAACGCGTGGTCTGAGAACCAAAGCTGACCGTCGAGCCGCCATCAACAAGCCGCAACATGTAATAACCAACGTATGGGTTCTGATCCCCACAGTTGTAGTAATCGGCTGTATTGGCAACACAGTTGGGGGCACCCTGCCAACCCGCGCTCGGGTTGTAGCTTCTGAAGCAGTTGCTAACGGCGCTGAAAAAGTAGTCGTGCAGCCAGCCGTAATTGGCGGTCCACATCTGGCCACTGTTGTTCATGTACATGTCCCAGTTGCCATCGGATTTCAGAAATCCCATGAGCCCCTGGTTGTGGTGCAGGTAGCGCGTACCCCAGTCCTGGTCCACCATGTCCAGGTAGTTGGCCGTGCTGGAGATCTGCAGGCGTGGCACTGTGAGCGTGCCGGACATGGTGTCTCCGGTCTTGGCAACTCGGCTGGACAGATCGATCGGCACAGTGGAGTTGCCGTTCGCATCTGGCCCGTAGCCATTGACCGAGCGCACAAAGGCTGTGGAGTCATAGCCATCAAGCTTGTCAGCGTCGGCCGCCTTGGCCGTGAGCCCCAAGTAAGTGGCGTTGTGGTTGTGACCCAAGGCTGCGTAGGCCGCGTCGTGGTTATGCCCAGCAAGCGCAAAGCCTGTCGAGTCAATGCCATCGAGCAGGTCCGCATTGGCCACTTTGCCCACGGTGGCCGACAGATCAATGACCATCTTCCAAGTGGCGGGGCTGACCACGGTGAGGACGTAGAGCTTTTGCTCATCGGTCCGGAAGCACGGCATGCCCTGCTGCAGGTTCACCGTCGGAAATGATGTGCCACTGGAGAGCGACAACGCCGTCTTGTCGTTGTTCAGGATCTGGGACAAGGAGTCCGAGAGCGTCGTGGAGGATGGGATTTCGGTGTAGTTCTGCATTTGGTTTCTCTTCAGTAACCCTGTGCGACCCAGGAGATGGCCCCGGTCACTCGCGTGCCAGAGGTGCTTTCAAGAACAGCGGTGAAGCCGGTGATGGAGACCGAACCCAGGATTCGGGGGACGGCGATGGTGGTGCCACCCTTGAAAGTCAACGTAACTTCAGGTGCCACGCGGAACTGCCTGGTGAAGACCACGGCAACGCCATTGGCGGCTGTGATCACCTGCGCTGTGCCACGATCAAAGACATCGGGCACGTCCACCGTGACGCGCAGGCCATCGATGTAGCCACGGTCGGCATTGCTGGAAGTAAGGATCGCCCTGAAAAGCGCCCGCTGGTAGGTATAGTCACCCTGAATGAAATCCCGGAAGTTGGTATACCCGGGGGGATGACCGGACTCCAGGATGTCCATGAAGTCCTGCTCGGTGATCTCGGTGCTGGCCACGATCATGTCGCTGATGACGCCATTGGCTCGGCGCCGATACTGCTCTGCCAGGCCCAAGGCTTCACTGAGTCTGAGTGTCTGGGACCGTTTGAGCGCTTCGCCAATCGAAAAGCCTTCACTGATCGAGCGACGGTATGCAACCGTCCTGCCCAGAACTTCGGCAAATGAGAAAACTTCCGCCACCCGTTTGACCTGTGAGCGGGCCAGCGCATCACTCACGCCAAAGCTCTCGCCTTGCGGCTTGGTCATGGCCTTGGCAGGTTTCTCAGCCAAGCTAAAACTCTCGGACACCCGAAGGATGTAGGCAATGAGGTCGGTGTAGGTCTCGGCCAGCGCCAGCGTCTCGTATTTGCGCCAGACCAACTGCCGCGCCAGTCCCTCCCCCACCTGAAACACCTCGAACACGGCCTTTGTGCCGGAGCGTGCATACTTTTCCGAGAAGGTCAGCGACTCGACGATGCGCAGCACATAGGCAATCAGATCGGTGTAGGTCTCCACGAAGTTCAAGGTTTCGAACTTGTTGAGCGCCACAGCCCGGCTGGGCTTTTCTGCCAAGGCCAGGCCCTCGGAACTGCGCTTGATGCCCATTTTCTGAAACAGCTCGGCGAAGCTCAAATCCGTGGCCACGCTCAGGGCGTACACAGCTGGGTAAGCCGTTGACCAGTTCTTGCCTGCCGTGGCGCTGCTCCAGGCAAACTTTCCCGAAGTCCAGGTGTAGTTCGCCCCCGGGGAGCTGGAGACGTTGACGGTCTCGGCCATCTCAAGCGCCCAATCAGCTCATGGTGAAGGTGAAGACGGCAGTCAGGCTGTCGTCCACGCCTTTGTTCACCACCGGGAACACGACTCGGTCAAACATGGTGCCTGCCGAGGCTGCATTGAACACCCCGGCTTCGGTCAGAGCACCCGTGGCGTCGCCTGCAGGGTAGCTGGCCGTGAAGGTGAACACCTTGGTACCGGCCGTGTGGGCGTAGGTGGCCGCATTGCGCTTGATTTCAGTGACCAGGGCCGTCTGGGTAGAGGCAGCGGCCGTGGAGCCGGTACCCACTGCGATCCAGCCCATCACCCCGGGACGACTGGCCGAATTGCCAATGGCATCGGCCACGAAGTCGAAGCCACCGTTGACGATGATGTTGTCCTTGTGGACTACCTCGACTTCGCCGGTTGGCTTGGCCAGCAGCAGCGTGATCGAGCCCTTGATGCTCATGCCTTCTTCAATCATGGAGTTTTCCGTTTCATTAAACAAAACGGGCGCTTCACATTTCGATGCAACGCCCGACGTGGTGGTGAGGATTCAGGTTTTGGTTCAGTACAGCTTGAGTGCCGTATACCCGGCTGTGGGGAGCAGTGGGCTGCTTGCGCTTTGCACCTCTGCGCCCATCTTTCCGACAAAGAGCCTGCGCTCGGTGGCCGTCTGACACACGCCAATGCAAACTCGATCGCTCACGTTAACGGGGTATGGCACCACGATCCGGTTGAACAGGTGGTCTTCCAGAAAGAAGCTGCTTGTCACCGCATCAAACCCAACAAGCAAGCTCACCCCAGTGCCCGTGGCCATCCAGATGACCGATGTGGTGATCTGGTTCGGAATGAACCAGAAGCTCACATGGAACACCCCAGGAATGCTCACGCCCCAGGAGACCCTGGTCGTGTCCTTGATGAGCACGCCGCTGCCGTAGCGCCCGTCGCCATAGCTCACACCGACGGCTTCACCACTGGCGGGGTTGCCGTACCCAGCCAGCGCCCCATTGAGACGCCAACCGTAGATCTCACCCGGCTGCAGCGCATCCTCGCGCGCCATCTGAAAGCGCGCCTCAATGCTTTTGAGAGCGCCGTCATAGGTCCACTGCCGCTTGGCCGCATTGCTGCTCCAGACATAGTTCGCCGATGACCAAGTCTCCCGGTCGTCCAACGTGGCCCCGATGCTGGCCAGAAGTGTGTTTTGCGCCCGGTAGCTGGTGGGCAGGTTCACCTCGAACAGGTACTCGGACTGCGCCACGCCACTGTCCATGCGCAGCACATCCATGCTGTTGACCGACTCGACCGATGCGAAATGCTTCACCCCGGGAAACCGGGTCGCCTGCGCATCGATAGTGACCAGCAGATTGGCGTTTTGCAGCTGAGCCACCACGGTGGAGACGAAGGTGGCCTCATCGGAATAGATGCCGGGCGATGCGATCGCCTTGATCCAGAAATTGCGCTCGCCGTCGAAACCCGAGGGCAGCGTGAAGCTGCTGGACTTGACTTCGGCAATGAAAATCGACGTATCCCAGGCCGTGCCTTCACGCAGCTCGTATGCCACCACCTCAGGCTCGGCATTGGGCAGCCACCGAAACTCCAGCCGGTTAGCTGACTGCACCACATCGAACTGACGCACCGCAGCAGGCGCCAGCAGGGTCAACAGAAAGGTGGTGACATGCTGGCTGTACTTGCCCGAGGTGTCAAAGGCCCGGATGAAGTAGTTGTACTGGCCAGATTCACTCTGGTCATGCACAAGCTGGGTGCCAGCGGTCTGCCCAACCAGTACGCCAGCATCCCAGCCCGTACCCACCCTCACCTCGTACCCTGCCAGATCGGCATCGGTGTTGGCGCTCCAACTGAGCATCAGATCAGTCGTGCGACGCACCACCACAAAATCCTGCACATCATCAGGCGGCTGCAGCTTGCCCAGGATGGCCTGACTCAGCGTGGCCGAGGCTCCAAGCTTGCCGGACACCCCAACGGCCCGCACGGTGAACACATAGTCCCCGGCCTCGGCGTTGCGGATCTCCAGATAGGTGGCCGAGACCCGGGGCAGAGTGACGGTGTTGCCACCATTGACCCGGTAGCTCACCTGGTACTCCAGGGCCCCAAAGACTTGCTCCCAGCCCACCTGAATGAGCACCAGTGCCTGGTCCTTGACCCGGTACAGGCTCTCGGTCACCACCAAGCCCGTGGGCGCCACGGGCGTGGTGGAGAGCACCGTGATGTCACGCGGCTGCAGTGCCAGCCCCCGCTCAATGGCGTCGTACTTGCTCGGGTTATGGGCCAGTGCCGTGACCTCATGGATGCCTGGCTCGCTCTCTGCGACCTGCACCACCCTGAACAGTTGCGTCTCCACCTGCGTGGAAGCCAGCACCCAGATGGCACCCACCTGAGGTGCTACGGAAAACGCGCTGGTCACCCCGACCGTTCGGCCAGACAGGGATCCAACTTGGCGTTCCTCCACCGCTCCCATGGGCTGCAGCACAGAGATGCGCCACGAACCGGCGGGCAGGTCCTGGTCCAGCGTGACGCTTACCGTGGTGGCCGCAGCGATGCGCCCACCCAAGCGCAGGCCACCTCTGCTGCTGTCTGCCACCTTGATGACATCGCCGGGACGAACAACAGCGCCCTCCAGCCCCGTGCGGAACGTGATGATTTCCGATTCGGACTGCTCGGAGTACAGCAGCCACTTGCCCACCCGGTTGGCCTGACCCCGGGATGTGCAGCCCATCGCCACCACATCGGCCTGCACCACGCCGTAGCGGGCAATGCCTGCCATGTCCTCGACGTATTCCACCTTCTGGCGGTAGAAATCATCAGGGTCCACCCAGCTGACCAGGGCTACCGTGTGCCGGGCTTTTGCTGACGATCCTTGGTAGGCGAATTCGCCCCCCAGGACATTGGCAGCCGTGAACTGGTAGACCGCATCCTGCGGCGCGTCCTGGGTCACGGTGATGGCACCGCCCGACCAGTAAGCCATGCCCCGAAAGATCGAGGCCATGTCCTGCACCACCTTGTAGGCCTGCTCTCGGCTTTGCAGGTATAGGTTGCAGGT
>NZ_CALPTI020000014.1:0-81557 GCF_943326455.1 Limnohabitans sp. Rim8 | reverse complement strand
TGAACAGACTGACCCTGATACCGATGATGCTTCGATTGCCGTAGAACAGGCCGCAAGCCTGAACATCGTCAAAGATGCCTCTGTCGCTGGCGGCACCGCCAACGCCGCAGGCGAAGTCATCAACTACGCCATCAGCGTGCAAAACACCGGCAACCAAACCCTCACCGGTGTGGTGGTGAGCGATCCCTTCATCGGAGCCCCCACCCTGGTCGTTGACGCCGCTTCTGAAGATGGCGAGCTGGATGTGGGTGAGACCTGGTCCTACACCGCCAGCCACGTGGTCACGCAAGCGGAGATTGATGCAGGTTCGCCCATCGTCAACTTGGCCACTGCCGACTCTGAGCAGACGGACCCTGATACCGACGATGCTTCTATCCGCGTGGAACAGGCCCCCGCCATTGCCGTGGACAAAGCCATTGCCAGCATCACCGGTGGCAACGGCAACATCGCTGCCGACGCCCCCGGCGATCAGCTCAACTACACCATCACGGTGTCCAACCCCGGCAACATGACCCTGACCGATGTGACCGTCACCGACGTCCTCACTGGGTTCAATGCGGCAGGTGTGACCTTGTCCCCCGGGCAAAGTCAGGTCTTCTTGACCAGCTACACGCTGACTCAGCTGGACCTGAACAGCAATGGCGGTGGCGATGGCTACATCGAGAACACCGCCACGGCCGACAGCGCACAAACGGGTCCCGTCAGCGATTTTGAGCCGATTCAGTTGCTGCCACGCCCTTCCTTGTCGCTGAACAAGTCCTTGGTGAGTGTGTCCGGCGGTAACGGCAACACCATCTTGGATGCTGCTGGCGACGTGCTGTTGTACAACGCCACTGTGGCCAATGAAGGCAACATCACCTTGACCGGCGTGTCGGTGCTGGACCCCTCTACTGGCTTGAATATCACGGGTCTGACCCTGGTACCCGGCGAAACAGCGGTGTTCAGCTCCACCTACACCCTCACCCAAGCCGATGTGGACAGCAACGGCGATGGCGACGGCTACCACGACAACACAGCCACGGCCGATTCGGATCAGACTGCTTCGCTGTCGGACACCGAATCCAGCCCATTGCTGCGCTCCATCGGATTGGGTGTCAACAAGAGCGTCACAGGCGTGACCGGCGGCAACAACAACGGCTTTGCGGACCAGGCCGGTGAGCTGCTGAACTACTCCATCAACGTGTTCAATGCGGGCACCGTCACCCTGACCAATGTCACCGTCTTTGATGACTTGACAGGACTGAGCCAGACGATTGCCTCCTTGGCTCCCGGCGCTAACCAGAACTACCTGACCAGCTACACGCTGACCCAGGCCGATCTGGACAGCAACGGTGGCGGAGATGGTTACATCGAGAACTCCACCACGGTGGATTCGGACCAGACCCTGGCCACGCAGGACAACGAGACAGTGCAACTGATCCGCACCCCGGTGCTGTTCTTGGACAAGGCCTACCTCAATGTCACCGGCGGCAATGGCAACAACCTGGTCGATGCCGTGGGCGATGTGCTGAACTACCGCATTGTGGTGGCCAACCCGAGCAACGTGACCTTGACCGGAGTGTCTGTCAATGAACCGATGACCGGCTTGAATGTGACGGGTCTGACCCTGGTGCCTGGCCAAACCCAGACCTACCTGACCAGCTACACGCTGACCCAGGCCGATCTGGACAACAACGGCGGCGGTGATGGCTACATCGACAACATTGCCATCGCCGACTCGGCCCAGACCACACCCATCAGTGACATTGAATCGGTCCCGATCCTGCGCACCCTCGGCATGGCGTTTGACAAGCGCATTGTGAACATCGACGGCGGGAACGGAAATTCCCTCGCCGATGCCGCAGGTGACGTGTTGAACTATGTCTTCACCGTCAAGAACGAGGGCAGCGTGACCTTGACCAACCTGACGGTGGTGGATGACCTGACTGGCATGAGCGAGTCGCTGGCCTCGCTCGCGCCTGGCGCCACGGTGGTCTACAACTCCAGCTATGTGCTGACCCAGGCCGATCTGGACAGCAATGCCGGAGGGGATGGGGTGCTCATCAACACGGCGGTTGCCGACACCAATGAAACTCCTGCTTTCATTGATGCCGAAGGTGTCACGGTGGTCTACCAGCCTGGGATTGATCTGACCAAGTATGTGTCGGTGGACAACGGCGCGACTTGGCTGGATGCGAACAGCGAGACCGGCCCGCTGCTCTCTTCCAGCTCAGGCATCGATCCGCAGTTCCGCTTCACCGTGAGCAACACCGGCAACATCTCGCTTGGAGACGTCACCTTGACCGATCCGGTGTACGACCTGAACGGCGCTGCGGCGGGCACCGCTTATTCGTTCGGGAGTTTGGCTGTGGGTGCCTCCGATGAGTTCATCTTCACGGGCGCTGCATGGGCCGAGGGCCAGCAGTCCGGAGATGCCGCAGTGGCAGTGGCCGGCATGCCTTTGGTGCTGGACATCGACAACGCCTACTACTTGGGTGTGTGAGTTGACACATTGAACAACATGAACCCCTGACACCGACAAGGGGAACGCATGTTCCACGGGCAAGCCTCACGGCTTGCCCGTTTTTTTTCATGCTTACTGCTTTTTCGGTAGCGCCACTATCGGTTTGAAGGGATGTGCGGCATCTACTGATTTCACTAAGCTGGAAAAAAGCCATGGTGACGACATCTCTCACGCTGACTTGCAAGCCATTCAATATAAAAACAGGAGTTTTATGCGCCCATTGAAAAAAGGCATCGTTTGTTTGGCTGCACTCTGGTTGCCCATGGGATGCTGGTCGCAAAGTCTTCAAGAGGCCGTATTGATGGCTTTGGAGCATTACCCCAGCATCGCAGCATCACGCTATAAAACCGAAGCTGCGAGATCAGACATCACCAGAGCCAAAGGCGCACATTGGCCACAACTTTCATGGTCCGGGACCTATAACGACTACCGCAGCGATGGTCTGCCCAACCGCTGGATCCAGACGCCGGTGCTGAGCCTGAATCTGTGGTCTGGCGGCCGCATTCAATCCGATGTGGAACGCTCGCAAGCCCAAGCCAAAGCCAGTCAAAAGCAGGAATACATCAACCGTGACGATGTGGCACTGATCACCAGCGAGGCCTATTTGCAATGGGCGCATCAAAAACGGGTTTATCTATTGGCGACGGAAAACCTGGGGGCCCATGAAAAAATTCTGAATGATTTCAAAATCATCACCCAAGTCGACCCAGGCCGCCGCATCGATCTGAACCAAGCACAGGTGCGTTTTGACAACGCCAAGTTGAGCATGATCAGAAGCGAGATCGAACTGCGTGTGGCGGCTGAGCGCCTCGCACGGATGATCATGGCGCCTGCCCCCGCCGAGCCCAGTGGCCTTGAATTTTCCCCCGCCATCCCTTACCAAACCTTGGCTCAGGCACAGGCTGAACTCCATGATCAGCATCCGGTGATCGGCAGATTTCTGGCGCAACGTGAGGCTGCACTGGCCAGTGTGCGTTATGCCCAGGCACAAGGCTTGCCCACCGTCAACCTCTCCCATGCGAAATCAACCATACCCGGATTGGCCCAAGGCCAGTTCGTCACGCAGCTTCAATTGAACGTGCCCTTGATCGACGGCGGCACCGCGCGTGGTGCAGTGGGCGTGGCCATGGCCAATCTCCAATCACTGGATGCGGACCTGGTGGAAGCACGACTGACTCTCAATGAACAACTGGCTTCATCTTGGGCCAGTTGGCAACTGTCTGGGCAACGTGCCGACATGGGAAGAGAACAAACACGCACCGCGCAAAGTCTGGCTTTGGGCTATGAACAGCAATTCCGTGTAGGACGCCGCTCCTTGCTGGATTTATTGAACATTCAAAGCGATCTTTACACCTACAAAAGCAATGCGGCCAACGCCCTGAATGAATCGCGCCTGTCACAGGTGCGGATCTTGGCCAATCTGGGACAACTGGCCAACGCCTACTCAGTTGCAGCTTCTGCAGTCGCGCCGTTGGCACTGCATCAGACCACCGATAGCCATCCCCCGTCCACCAACACCACCCCTGTGCTCCGTGTTCAGGCCATGACACCCGCTGAACCTGAGTCAACGCCCCTTTCAAATCTGGAGTAATCGATGGACGCCATTTCGTTTCAAGCACCCGGTGCCAAAAGTCTGTTCAGTGAACCGACCATGCCCTCAGCCAGCGTCACCCCCCACGAACGTGACCCCTTGCTGGTTTGTCTGGCCTTGACCGCCAAACGGATTGACCGCGAGGTGCATCTCTCGGCGCTGCGGGCCGGTTTTGCCTTGGATGAGGAAGGGCGAATTCCCATGAATGCCTACCCCGATCTGGCCCGATTGCACGGCATGATCGCCGTCTGGTCACGCACCGACCTGCATCAGTTACCCAGTTATGTGTTACCGGTCATCGTCCCTTTCGTGGATGGTCGGGCAGCCGTGCTGGTGTCCGTGGCCGGGCAAACGGTCAAAGTCCTGATGGCAGACACCGGCATGACCGAAATCGCCATGTCCTTGGACGAGTTGCAACGCTTGGCTTATGGTGAAATTTTGGTGGTCAAACCCGCCCAACAAACATCGGCCCATCAGTTGGTGCCCTTCAGCGGTGAAGCTCTGGGCTGGTTCTGGAACACGGTGCGGCGCTTCAAAGGGTTTTACATCGAGTCCATCATGGCCGCCGTGGTGGCCAACGTGCTCACGCTGGCCACCATTTTCTTTGCCATGAACGTGTACGACCGTGTGGTGCCTACCCAGGCCTACACCTCGCTTTGGACCCTGGCCATTGGCACCACCGTGGCGATTTTGCTGGAATTCGGTACGCGCTGGCTCAAGGCGCGACTGGTCGATCTGGCAGGCCGCAAGGCTGACTTGAGTCTGAACGCCATGCTGCTGCGCGAGATCATGACCATCCGACTTGAACACCGGCCACAGTCGATCGGTATTTTTGCCAGCTCCATGCGAGACTTTGAATCGTTGAGAGATTTCATGTCATCGGCTTCGATGGTGTTGGTGGTCGACATGCCGTTCATCTTGTTGTTCATCCTCCTGATCGGCATCATTGGTGGCCCCCTGGCTTGGATACCCGCAGCAGCCGTGCCGATTCTGGTGATCGTGGGACTGTGGGCGCAAAAGCCCCTGATGCGGGCCATGCGCGAGAACATGAAGGAAAGTGGCGACAAGCAAAGCGTATTGGTCGAATCGCTGCTCAATTTAGAAATGCTCAAGGCCCACAACGCCGAAAGCTATTTGCAAAGACGCTGGGAAAACGCCAATTTGGCAGCGACCGATTCGTACAAACAAACCCGCTCACTCACCAATTTGATGCTGGGCCTGACGGCCTCCATGCAACAGCTGGTGACGGTGGGCATGGTGGTTTATGGCGTTTACCTCATTGGCGACAACGCCCTCACCCTCGGTGGCCTGATTGCCTCGGTCATTCTGGCGGGAAGGGCCATCACGCCTTTGGGCAGCATCATGTCCCTGGCAGCACGCTACCAACAAGCTCGCAGTGCGCTGGACACGCTGGATGCCCTGATGAAAAGACCACGCGATCGCGATGGCGAACGCCGTTATGTGGTGCCTGAAAAAATCGTGGGCGACCTGCGTGCTGAAAATCTGGAATTTGCCTACCCAGGCGAACACCAGATCCCGGTGATCCGCAATCTGTCTCTTCATCTGGCAGCCGGCGAGCATGTGGCACTTTTGGGCCGAATTGGCAGCGGTAAAAGCACCTTGCTGCGCCTGCTCTCGGGCTTGTACACACCGTTGGGCGGGCGTGTCTCGATCGATGGGGTGGACCTGCAGCAAATCGAACCTGCCGAGTTGCGCAGCCGATTGGGCTACGTCAGCCAAGAGGCGCAGCTTTTCCAGGGATCCCTGCGCGACAACCTGGTGCTGTCGGACAGCTGGATCAGTGATGCCAGGATCATCGAGGTGCTGCAAAAACTGGACATGTACAGCTTGGTGGCCAGCCACCCCCGAGGTCTGGACATGCCACTGACCGAGGCGGGCGGAGGCTTGTCAGGCGGTCAACGCCAGTTGCTGGCGATCGCCCGAATGATGCTGCGCGACCCGGCGCTGGTGTTTCTGGACGAGCCCACCTCCATGATGGACCAGACCACCGAAGCCAAAGTGATTGAGGTTTTGGGAACGTGGCTGAAGGGCCGCACCTTGGTGTTGTCAACCCATCGGCTGCAGTTGCTGACATGGGTTGAGCGCATCGCCCTGGTCGATCAGGGTCAGGTTCTGATCGAAGGTCCGCGTGACGAGGTTCTCAAGAAGCTCTCCACCGGGGTTCGCAAGAAACCCATGACCGTCAAGCCCTCCCGCTCATCAGCCCAGACCGCTGCTGAGACGGCAATACCGAACCCGCCTATGGCCCCCGCCGCTGTTTGAAGATTTCAGGAATCAAGATGTCCACCTTCCACAAAAATCACAAGCCGTCCCAATACGCCTCTGCATCGAGCATCGAAGACGACGAACGCCGCACCAGCCGCAAACTGGTGGCCATCATCGGGTTTGCGCTGATTGCTGCGCTGTTGTGGGCAGCGTCTTTCGACTTGGAGGAAATCACACGCGGTACGGGCAAGGTGATTCCTTCGAGCCGAGAGCAAGTGATCCAAAGTTTGGACTCTGGCGTATTGGCCGAGTTGCTGGTGCGCGAGGGTGATGCGGTGGTCAAAGACCAGGTCTTGCTGCGCATCGATGATGCCCGCTCAGGGCCGGTGTTTCGCGAGGCCAGAGAGAAATGGATCGCCCTTTCGGCTCAGGCGGCGCGGCTGCAGGCCGAAGCCTATGGCACGGCCATTCAATTTCCGAACCATGTGAAAAACCATGCTTCGGTGGTGCGACGCGAAACCCAGGCCTACCTCGCGCGCAAACAGGCGCTTAACGAGGAAATGGCGGCCATGCAGCAGTCCTTGTCTCAGTTGTCCAGAGAGCTCAGCTTGACCGAGCCCTTGGTGGAACAAGGCGTGATGTCTGAAGTCGAGTTGCTGCGCCTCAAGCGTCAATATGCCGACATGCAATCACGCATGGCCGAACGACGCAATCGATACCTGACCGACGCCAGCAATGAATGGGTTCGCGTGGAATCCGAGCTATCACAAACCCGAGAAAACACCCTTGCCCGCGAAGATGCTTTCAAGAAAACCGTGATCAAGGCACCGATGGACGGGATTGTGAAAAACGTTCAGCAAACGACATTGGGCGCTGTCATCCAGAGCGGTCAAACCATTCTGGAGATCGTGCCTGTGCAGGACAACATGCTGGTGGAAGCTTATGTGAAACCCTCTGAAGTGGCCTTCCTCAAAGTGAACCAACCCGCCGTGGTCAAGCTGAGTGCCTATGACTTCAACAAATATGGCGGTCTGGAGGCGGTGCTGGACCACATCAGCCCCGACACCTTGCGCGATGAAAACAAGCCCCGAAAACCAGGCAACGCGCCCGTCGATCTGGAGGAAGGTTATTACCGCATTCTGGTGCGCATCGTCGATCAGCGCCTGGAGCGGCACGGCATGCAGATGAACGCCACGCCGGGCATGACCGCCACCGTGGAAATCAAGACCGGGCAAAAAACCGTGCTGGAGTATTTGCTCAGGCCTTTGCAAGCGATGACACAAGCCTTGCGCGAACGTTGAGTGCAGGAGCCCAGAACATGAGCGGTATCGCAGGCCTGGTGGCCACCAGCAACATCGTTCCCCGACTGGTTCGGGGCTTACAGCAATTGGATCATGCGTGAGGTCTTGCGTTTGCCGTGCAATGTGATGCACCGCTTTATTGGAGCCAAGGTCCGGAACATGGGGCCTGGAGCAGCGAGAAATCAGCCCTGCTGCTAGGCGCATCTGCACTGAACTCTTTACGCACGGGCAATGTGCTGGAGATTTACCCGCACAAAGACGGTGTGTCGCAACACCTCCACGCCTGAAGTGCTAGCAGAACGGGCGGATACGCACCGCTCTCACGGCAAGCATGGCACGCATGGCACGAGTGCCACGCATGAGACCTGAGGCCAGCCAGGGCTTGATCGCCCTGTCTGGCCACACACTGGCGCACTTGGCGTTAATAGGCTGTACAAGTCGGTTCTTCAGTCGTTGGATTGACATGAACCACCGCCTGAGTCATGTACACCGCTGTGTTTTCCGGTGTGATGGCCGTGGTGCTGGCTTCGAGCTGAATCACCATGATCGTCGACACACTCACCTGGGGCAGGATCAAACCGACCGTTGGCTTATCGGCCCCAGCCAGCACCACCTCAGGCCCCTGAACGATGCGCCAGCGGTAATTGAAAGTGGGGTTGCTGGTGTCAATGCCTTGTGCCTGCAATGAAAGCGCCGCTCCGGGTTTGCAGACGCTTGCCACGGGTTGAATGGTCATGCCCTTCAAATAGCCCGTGACCGGGACCAAGGTGTTGATGTCTGGATTGGGCTGCACACGCAAAGCCCGCTTGTAAGTCACCCGCTGCCCAACCTCGTTGACACCCGCCAGCACCAACTCGTAATCCGCATCTGCGGTGATCATCTTGGCTTCGGCAGAGACCACCAGATTGCACCCCCATGTGCTGCCACCCGAACCTGCCGGTGAACTGTTGGTGCCGGGCGTTGGCGTCAGCATGTCACTTTTTTCTGCGACGGCACAGTTTTCATTCGACAAGGACAGCACCGGGTTGTTGGCCGCCAAAGGCAACACGGACCAAGATATGGAAGTCAAACGGTACTTGACACTCTCCAGTGTGCCCGCCACCACCGTAGATTCTCCGGCCTTGAGCAGCACTTGAGAGCCGTTGTTGGCCGAGATGCCACCGCCGCCCTCGCCGCCACAGCCGAGCAACATGATCGCTGCGGACACTGCGACAGACACCGCCGATGTGGCACGCAAGGCGTGGGGCCACTTGTTCAATGCAAACACTGGACTCATCGATTTCTCTCTTTCATGGGGAAGGTTGAGGTGAGGAAGACACAACAACTACATGCTCAAGGATCAGCGCGGGCCAGTCTGTATCGCACCGCACCATCGAACGACAAAATGGATCACTTGAACAAACTCGGCTGCGAGATAACGCCGTAGTTGGGCCCCACACCACCGGAGAGAGGCGGCGGACATTGGTTGCTCATTTTGGCGAGGATGTAGGGATCTTTACCACCAAAAGCGTCCAGGAACTGCATACAGGCAAAGCCAACGATCGTGGCCGAAGTCCCCGGGACCACGTTGGCCAGTGTGGGCACCACCACAAACTCACACGTCTTATTGCCCGCTGCACTGCATCTTTTGACATCGGTGTACAAGCTGTTTTTGACGCCCGTTTGAATCCAAGCCTTGTCGCCCACCGACATGCTGATCGGGTTGCCATCTTCAATCATTGTTTCGATGGCATTGGCCCCAGAAGCTTGCATGTTCAGTGATGACCACTGTGCTGCTTCACAGTATCCGCGAGGGTACGAAGGGCCAAGTTGGAACTCTGGTACTTTGCCCGTCAGGGGATCCGCAAGCGGTGCTGGAGGCTGCGCACTCATGTTCCAAAACTTGTCGTACAAGCATTTTGAAACGGCCAATGGGAACAATCCGCCTGGCTGGATGACGCCCGGACTGCTCACTCCCGCCACCGCCGTGACCTGCACTGGCTTGGCATACACGCCCCAGATGCTGGCCAAAAAGGTGCGCACCGGAGCCTTGTTCTGGTTCTCGCTTTTGCCCACAGTCACCTGCACGGCAGGCGCATCGTTGGCACTCGGTGTCATGGGCAAACCTTGCAAACCCGTCGCCGTCTGGGTCGTGTCCCAGTAACCGGTTTGCACCAGGCCATCAGACAGTTCGTCACCTGCGGCTCGGTTGAGGGCGATGGCGCTGCTGGCCGTGCTGGCAGCGCCCACCCAATTCAGCGCCGAGGCGCCGTTGGTGTAGAGCTTGCGGGCTCCGGCCAGCGCTGCCGCATCGGCATCGTTTTGCAACTCGTTGCGCACCACATGCAAATAAGCCAGGTCCACCGCCAGGGCCCCTACCCCCACGAGTACGGGCAAGGTCAGCGCCACCAACACGCTGACCGCACCTTTTTGGGTTTTGGGAATCAGTTTGATTTTTTTCATGACCGAGTCCTTTACTCGTAAACCATAGACGTGGTGGCCTGCAAAACCATGGGCTGCCCCAGACTCTGCAGCAGGCTGCCCAGACCAATGCCTTGAAAGGTGTAGCTCACAGTCACCTTCAGGAAAGGGTCACTGTTCAAAGGTGTGATCTTTTGGATGCTCACTGTGGGATCAGCCGTATTCGCCCCAAAGCTGACCAGCGCCGGTTTTGCATAGGCATTGACCACATCCAAGATAGCTTGATGAGAGACCGGTGGGTTGCGTGCCACGATGCCCGCGCGTGCGCCCTCTCGGCTGGCGTTGGTGATGACGGCCTTGTCGTACAAAGCCAGGCTCGCATCGATGCCGCCCACCAGCAAGGCCAGCAAGATGGGCAGGATGAGTGCGAACTCGACCACGGCCGCGCCGCGTTGGCCCTGAGGCATGCGCGCTTTGCGTGGGATCTGTGAACACCGGGTCATGGGCTATCTCCTGGTCTTGGCCGATCAAAGCCATTGGGAAAGCCTTGACCATAAAGCGCGTCTTCGGGTGCCTCTGTGCGCTGCCTCACACCCCTGTGCAAAACCCATACACATGAGCCCTTTGGTGCGCTGGCATACCGATCCAGATCGGATTTTTATTTACATTGAACTGTCGGTTTTGAAAGTTCAAAGCCGATGCAAGGCCACTGGGCCGTTGCGGGCTAGAGCAATCCGCCTTGGACAACCCAGAGGCTTGCAGTTCTCCTCTACCTTTCAACTTTGGAGTTAGCGACATGAAAAACTTTTCTCAATCTTTCAAGACATTTTGGTCCAATGAAGATGGTGCAACCGCCATCGAATATGGCTTGCTGGCATCGCTGATCGCATTGGCGATTACGTTCGGTGCAGGCGCTCTGGGCACCTCCCTCAACGGACTGTTCACAAGAATTGCCGGAGACCTGGCCGTTCTCGCGCCGTGACAAGCAACAAACGATTGATTGTCACTTCTGCAACCTGAAACTTCCCATGCCCCTCAGCCTTTTTGACTGGACACATCTGGCCGCACTGGCCGCCATGCTGTTGGCGGCCATGTGGCACGACACCGCAACGCGCCGCATACCCAACACGCTGGTGTTGTGGGGCAGCTTGACCGCCATCGGGCTGTCACTGTCGTCCTATGGCATTGGCCTGGGTTCGGCGCTTGCGGGGGGCTTGGTGGGTTTTTTAGGCTTTCTGGTGTTCTACCTCTTGCGGGCTGTGGGCGCTGGCGACGTGAAGCTGGCCGCCGCCACGGGCCTGTTTGTGGGCTACCCCGACATGCTGTGGGTCAACCTGCTCATCTTGCTGGCCGGGGGCTTGCTTTCCATCGCTTGGGCGCTGTTCAGCGGCCAACTGGGCCAGACCCTGCACAACCTGAGCACCGGTTTCACACAACTTTGGCTCAGCCGTCAACACGGGCCAAGCGCTGAACGCACAGCCTTTCCGGTGGGCACAACACGCCTGCCTTACGCCTTGGCAATTGGCGCGGGCACTGCGGTGCATGTGCTCAAGCTCTGGCCTATTTCGTGAATTTTTTTGCCTTGCAAGGACTTCCTTCCATGAGAAACACTCGTCCCTTGGGTGCGCTGCTGCTGGCCTTGGTGTTGGGCTTGACGGCCGCTGCTTATGCCGCCAGTTGGTTGCAGCAACAAAGCGCTTCCAACACCATGCAAGTGATCGTGGCCCAGCGCGATTTGCAAATGGGCACCCGGCTTCAACCGGACATGCTCCAAACCCTGGCCTGGCCCAAAGCGGCCGCCATTCAGGACCCCTTGACCACGCTCGACCAAGCTGTGGGCCGCGTCATCCACATGCCGGTGCTGCGCGGCGAGCCCTTGCTGCAAAGCAAGCTCGCGCCTGTGGGCGAGAAAGGTGGCTTGTCCTCGGTGCTCGCGCCCGGACAACGCGCGGTCACCGTGAAGGTCAATGAAATCGTGGGTGTGGCCGGTTTTGCGCTGCCTGGCAATTTTGTGGACGTGATGGTCAACACGCCCGACAGCCAGAACCAGCCGGTCTCCAAAATCGTGATTGAACGCATCCAGGTGCTGGCAGTGGCGCAAGACGTGTCCACCAACGAGAGCAAGCCCCGCGTGGTCAATGCCGTGACCTTGCAAGTCAGCCCGCAACAGGCCGAACAAATTGACTTGGCCCGCAGCGTGGGCACCCTGTCGTTGGTGCTACGAAGCCACAGCGACAACATCCCGGTGCAAACGGCCGGTGCGCGCAAACTGGACTTGCTGCCCCAAGTGGCCGCTGCGGTGGTCGTCGCTACAGCCGCCAAAACCGTGCCGCCGCGTTCGCGTGCCGCCAGGCCTGTAACCCCCTCCACACCCACCGCCGAACCCGCAGCACCACCGACGCCAGAACCTGCCCGGTTTGAGGTCATCAGAGGCCTGTCTGTGTCACAAGAGTGAGCTCATCGTGAATTGATCTCATGCAGCCAACACCCCACGCTCACTCGCCAGCAGCCCGGAGCCTGTCCATTCGCCACAACAAAGAGAGTCCCATGCCAGACATCCTGCCCCTCACTCTGTCCCTCGCCCTGTCCATCGCCTTTGTGTGGCCCCAAGCCTCACGCGCGGCCCCTCTCGCCACCACCTCTGCTGCTGCGGCCAAAAGCACCCCTGCCAAGGCCGCCACAAGCAGCTCGGCCAAATCGTCCAGCAAGCCCGAGGTACAAACCCAAGGCCCGGTGATCATGGCTCCGCCCCTGCGCCTGACGGCCGGTAAATCTATGTTGCTACAGCTGTCCGAAAACGCTGAACGTCTGTCCGTGGGTAACCCCGATGTGGCCGATGTGGTGCTCATCAACCCGCGCGAGATTTACCTGCTGGGCAAAAAATCCGGTCACACAAACCTGCTGGTCTGGACCGCCACGGGCAGCACCACCTTGCGCGACATCAGCGTGGGGGCCGACACCGAAAGCCTGCACGCCAAACTGCGCGAGTACGTGCCCAGTGCCGAAAACCTGCGCGTGGACAGTGTGGCCGACACCCTGGTGCTGAGCGGGCGCGTGAGCGACGGCATGAAAGTGCAGCGCCTCATGACCCTGACCGAGGCCTTCAATGGCAACAAGAAAGTCATCAACCTGCTGCGCGTGCACGGCACGCAACAAGTCATGCTCGAAGTCAAGGTGGCCGAGGTCTCCAGAAAGTTGCTGGATGAATTAGGGATAGATCTGAACCTGACGCGGACCATAGGGAGCACTTCGGTCAACCTGCTGGCCGATTTTCTGAGTTCCGGCGCGACTGCCCTGACCGCCGCACGGGCCAACGGCCTGAGCACCATCACCTTGACGGCTGAAATGAAGAAAGACCTGGTCAAAGTCCTGGCAGAGCCCACCATCACAGCAGTGAGTGGGCAAGAAGGTGCATTTTTGGCAGGGGGCAAGATCTTTATTCCGGTGCCCAGGAACCTTGATGCCACTGGCCCCATCCAGCTGGTGGAAAAAGAATTTGGGGTGAAGCTGAAATTTTTGCCGACCGTGCTGGAAGACGGCTTGATCAATTTGCAGGTTTCGCCCGAGGTATCGGAACTGTCACCGCTGGGTGTCACCGTGCGCGGCCTGAACGGCCAAAGCACTTTGCTGCCCCTGATCACGGTGCGCAGCGCTTCCACCACAGTGCAGCTGCGTGATGGCGAAAGCTTTGCCATTGGCGGACTGGTCAAGAGCAATGCAACCCAGACCATCAAGGCCTTTCCGATTCTGGGCGAACTGCCCATCTTGGGCCCACTGTTTCGCAGCACGGCTTTTCAGACCGACAAATCAGAGCTGCTGTTTGTCGTGACGCCGCGCCTGGCCCGCGTCTTGCCGCCCAATTACGCGCTGCCCACCGACAGCTACATCCCGCCCAAGCGCAGCGAGTACTTCTTGAAAGGCCAACTCGAAGGCACACCGCCCGCGCACATGCCCGCGCCTGCCAGCCCACCGATGCCCGAAACACGGCCTAAGCCTGCACACAAACCGGCGACCGAAGTCACACCCGAGGTCACACCTGACGGTGCGCCCACACCTGCAGCTCAATCTGAACCCACGACTGACACCACACCTTCATCCACCTCTTGAGCCTGGAGATACTCGCCATGAACTTCATGACCCTGCCCCTTCGCTGCTTGAGCATCGTCGGTCTGAGCCTGGCCCTGTCCGCCTGCGACACCCCACCCACGATGGTGGACCAACACTTTGGCCTGGCCGTGCAACGGGCACAGGCCCAACAAAGCCTGTTAGAACACGGCGCTCAACAGCCCATGGCCATGCGCTGCCCACACGAGCGGTCTGAGCCGAACTGTCCTGCCCATCATCCGCACGGTGGAATGGGCCAAGGCATGTCCCACGGCATGGGGCCGGGCATGGGCAGGGGGACGGGCCCCCACGCCACCCACGCCACCCCCTTGGTCAACGACAAGCTGCGCAACAAGACGGACACCGATGGCGCGTCGGCTCTGTCTGCTGTCACGCGCTACCAGCAAAGCTTTCAAACCCCGCCTGCACCAGCAGCTGTCTTCAACATCGGCTTGGGCGCGGCCACCGCTCCCTGAAAGGTTTGCCATGTCCATCCATGTGATTGCCTCCAACGAAACCCTACTGACCACGCTGCGCAGCACATTGCAACAAAACGCCCTGCCTTTGGCCAGTGCCGTACTGTGCCCACCAGGCACTCGGCTGCTCGCACCACTGCAGGCATTGGACAATGCGCCACCGGGCAGCATCGTGCTGCTGGACAGCCCCATCAGCCCGGACCACATCGCCAGCGATGACCTGGTCGCGCTCGAAGGGTGGCTGAGGCAGCGGCCTCAATTGAACGTGCTGCTGCTGAGCGAAGACAACAGCAAAGCCCTGCTGATGCGGGCCATGCGTGCAGGCGTGCGCGAAGTTTTGCCGCTGCCGCTCAACCCTGCCGATCTGGCGCAGACCCTGCAACGCTGGAGCGATCGCCCCGCTGCCCCGGCAGGTCAAGGAAGCGGCATGGCCACAACGCTGGCCCCCAAGGCGCAAGAGCGCCCGGGCCGAATGGTGGCTTTTATGGGTTGCAAAGGGGGCAATGGCACCAGCTTTGTAGCGGCCAATATGGCCCACATCATGGCCAGCGAATTTGGCAAAAAATGTGCATTTGTCGACCTTGACCTGCAGTGCGGCGATGCCTCTTTTTACCTGGGAAGCGGCGCCAACAAGCACAGCCTGAGCGATCTTACGAGACAAATTGACCGGCTCGATGTGCAGCTGCTGGCCAGTTGCCTGCACGCCGTGACGCCCCGACTGAACCTGCTGGCCGCACCCCACTCGCTGGAAAACGCCATGGCCATCAGTGCGCAAGACATCGAGAAAGTCCTCAACATGGTTCGCGACCAGCACGAGCATGTGGTGGTCGACCTGCCCCGCAACCTGAATGCCTTGACGCTCAAGGTATTGGACATGGCCGATGTGGTCTACATCGTCATGCAAAGCCAAACCCCGGATGTGCGCGACGCGCAGCGGCTGGTCAACATGTTGCGCGCCTTGGGACTGCAAGAAGCCAAGCTTCGCCTGCTGGTCAACCGCTACAAACCCAGAGGCTGGGTGAGCCTGAGCGAATTGGAGAAGACCGTCGGCCTGAAGGTCCAGCAAAGCATTCCCAGCGGCCCTGAGTGGGTGGACGAGTCACTGCACATCGGTCAGCCGCTGTCGGTGGTGAACGACCACAACGCTGTGATCCAAGCCCTGCGTGAGGCCACAGGTGTGCTGCTGGAGAGCACGCCCCTGAAAAACCGCCACTGGATGCAGCGCTGGATCGACCAGACTGCCTGAACAGCACGTCTGAAACATTGTGTTGTTGACCCACAGGAGAGATGCTTGAACCCCAACCTGCGCTACCAATTTGAAACGCCCAGCCCTGCCACTTCGCTGTTGGGCGCTGAGCATCTGCAGCCCGTGCATCTGCCCGATATCCGACCTCTGGTGCCTTCGCCTGCGCCCATCTCAACCGTCGCCCCAGCCCAGAGCACCAAGACACCCGGCCCGCGCATGGACGACATCAAGACCCGCATCCACCAGGAAATCCTGTCGCTGATGGACTGGCAGCGCATGGAGAGCATGCCCCCCGAGCGCCTGCGCACCGAGCTCAAGGCGCTGACCGAAGAACTCATCACCACCCACAAACTGGCGCTCAACGAAACCGAGCGACGTCACATCATCCAGGTCATCCAGGATGAGATGCTGGGCCTGGGCCCGATCGAGTCCTTGTTGTCCGACCCCACGGTTTCGGACATTCTCGTCAACGGACCGTTTCAGGTCTATGCCGAACGGCACGGCAAGATCGTGCACACCGATGTGCAGTTTGACAATGAGGCCCATTTGCTGCGGGTGATCGACCGCATCGTTTCGCGCATTGGGCGGCGCGTGGATGAGATGAGCCCCATGGTCGATGCGCGACTGCCCGACGGCTCGCGCGTGAACGCGGTCATCCCGCCCCTGGCCATCGATGGACCTTTGCTGTCGATCCGCCGTTTTGCGGTGGTGCCCTTCAGCGTGCAGGACCTGATCAGCATGGGCACGCTGACCGACGGCATGGCCGAGCTGATCCAGGGTCTGGTGCGAGCACGCCTGAATGTGCTGGTCTCGGGTGGCACAGGCAGCGGCAAGACCACACTGCTGAACGTGATGTCGGCCAGCATTCCGGCCAATGAACGCATCATCACCATCGAAGACGCGGCCGAACTGCAGCTGCAGCAGCCTCATGTGGTGCGCATGGAGACGCGCCCCCCCAACATCGAGGGCAAGGGCGAAATCTCGCAGCGCGATCTGCTGCGCAACAGCCTGCGCATGCGACCCGACCGCATCATCATGGGTGAGGTGCGCGGTGGCGAAGTGCTGGACATGCTTCAGGCCATGAATACCGGGCACGACGGCTCAATGACCACCATCCACGCCAATTCGGCACGCGATGCGCTCACCCGACTCGAACACATGCTGGGCATGGCCGGTCTCAAAGCCGAGTCACGCGCCATGCGCCAGCAAATTGCCGCAGCCCTGTCGGTCGTGATCCAGGTCTCGCGCCTGTCGGACGGGCAACGCAAGATCACCAGCTTGCAAGAGATCACTGGCATCGAGGGTGACATCATCAGCATGCAAGAGATTTTCCGGTTCGAGCAAACCGGCCTGAACCCCGACGGCCGTGTGCAAGGCCAGTTTGTGGCCACCGGCATCCGCCCCAAATTTGCGCAACGTTTGGTCACACGCGGCATCGCGCTCAGCGACAAGCTGTTCGAACCGACCCAGGGCTGGAGCTGAGCCATGAACACACCCTTTTGGATCTTTGCCGCGCTGGCATCTCTGAGCATCGGCGCTCTGGTTTGGAGCCTGTATGGGCTGTGGCGGCAACACTTGGACCCACGCCAAAAAGCCCTGGCGCAAAGGCTGCAAGCGGCCACGCTCAACGACCCCATGGATGAGGCCGAGCCCACACTCAAACTGCGTCCCAAGCGAATGCTCAGCCAATGGGAATGGGCCGAGCGCGGGCTGCAAACTTTTCCTGGTGTGGCGGCATTCGACTATTTTTTGCTGCAAACGGGTCTAGCGCTCAGTCTGGCGCAGGCCCTGTCACTGGCCGCAGGCCTGGTCTTGCTGGCCTTGGCAGTCGGGGCCAGCCTTGGCTGGCCAGTGCTGCTGAGCCTGGTGGTGGCGATGCTGGGGCCGATGCTTTTGATCGCCTTCTTGCAACACCGCCGCTCGGTGCGAATGGCCCTGATCAGCCAAGCCCTTCCAGATGCACTGGATCTGATGGCCCGCTCCATGCAAGCCGGCCACGCCTTTGCCAGTGCCCTGCAGGTGGCGGCCAAAGACTGCTCGCCCCCGCTCTCGCACGAGTTGCGTGCGGTGTTCGAAGAAATCAACTTCGGCATCAGCGTCACGCAAGCGCTGCAAGGCTTGTCCATGCGGGTGGCCAGCGACGATGTGCGCTACTTTGTGGTGGCTGTGATCATCCAAAGCGAAACCGGAGGCAACCTGGCCGAGATCCTGAAAAACACCGCCCAACTGATCCGCGAACGCCAAAAAATCGCGGGCATCGTGCGCGTGCTCTCGGCCGAAGGGCGCATCTCGGCCATCATCTTGTCACTGCTGCCGTTTGCACTGGCCGCAGGCATGAGCCTTCTCAACCCCGGCTTCATGTCGCGCCTGTGGTCCGACCCGATGGGCTTGCAACTGGTCTACATCTCGCTGACCCTGATGGCCTTCGGCATCCTGTGGATGTGGCGTCTGATCCAGATCCGCGTTTGACTTTTCTCCAACCTCCCAAGCCCAGACCTCCATGACCTCTGCCACCCTGATTTTTGCGGCGCTCGTGTTCGCCCTGATCCTCACGCTGAGCCTTGTTGTGCTCAGCCGCTGGCTGCCCGATCCTGGGCGCCAGCGCTTGGAAAGTCTGACCAGCCCCAATACCCCAAACAGCGGCCAAACCACACGCACTAACGCCTGGCATCGGGCCCAAGCCAGGCTGTTATCGGCCCTGCTGTGGTTGGGTCCCTGGACGACGGGCCTGTCGGGCGGCGAAGGCGATACGCCCTCTGCGCTGCGCATTCGCTTTGCACATGCAGGCTGGCGCTCGCCCGTGGCGCTGCAGATTTATTTCATCAGCAAAACCGTGCTGACCCTGATGCTGCCCATCTTGACTTGGGGCTTACTGAATGCCCAAGGCTGGCCCGCCAACACCATGCTGCGGATGGCCCTTGTGGTCGCAGTTGCGGCTGTCGGTTACTACCTGCCCGACGCGGTGCTCAGGCTGCGCATCCAGCGCAGACAACTGGAGCTGCTGCACGCCTTTCCGGACGCGCTGGACTTGCTGCGCCTGTGCGTGCAAGCCGGTCTGGGACTGGACGCCGCCATCGAACGCGTAGGCCGCGAAATGCGCAACGCCCGCCCCATCTTGTCGGAAGAATTTGCCCTCACCGGGCTGGCCCTGCGGGGCGGATCTTCGCGGGCCGAAGCGCTGCGCAACCTGTCGCAACGCGTGGGCCTCAAAGACATTGACGCCATGGTGTCGATGCTCATACAGGCCGACCGCTTTGGCACCAGCGTGTCCGAATCGCTGGCGGTTTATGCCGACAGCTTGCGCACCCAACGCCGCCTGCGAGCCGAAGAAGCCGCTGCCAAACTCCCCGTCAAACTGCTCATTCCCCTGATTTTTTGCATCTTCCCCTCTCTGCTCACCGTGCTGCTGGGCCCGGTGGTGGTCACGTTGGCGCAGCACTTTGTGAAGGTAGGTTGAGGGGCGGCGCTGAGCGTCTGTGATCAAGTTCTGCGACTGACTCATCGGATTGTCATACACCAACTGGCGCGAGCCGGATACTCTTGGAGAGATAAGGCCCAGTTAACATCACGGCCTCAAGCTTCAAGCCGCAATCCAATACCGCCCCGTACATGAACGACCAACCCACTGTCTCACCCAAACGCCAAGGCCTCTCTCGCGTTTGGCACGCTTTTTTTTACTCCATCGAAGGTTTGCGGGCAGGCTGGCATGAACCGGCTTTCAGGCAAGAAGCCATCTTGGCCGCGCTGGTCTTGCCTGGCGCTTGGTACTTGGGTCAAAGCTGGGCCGAGACGGTGTTGTTGATCGGCGTGGTCGTGGCGGTGCTGGTGGTCGAGTTGCTCAACACCGCGGTGGAGTCGGCCATCGACCGCTCTGGTCCGGAATGGCACGCCCAGTCCAAACGCGCCAAGGACACGGCCAGCGCCGCCGTCTTGCTCAGCCTGCTGCTGTGTGGCGGCGTCTGGCTGAGCGCCCTGTGGCGCTGGTACAGCGCTTGAGCCTGGCCAGGTCAACCCCGCAGAGCGGGTTTGGCCTTGCAAGCTGAGAACATGTCAAGTTCAGGCTGTTGCCAACGGGTTTTGACTTGAGCCAACGACAGCACCGAATGGAAATAATGGTCGTGCGTGAGCGCGTCTGTGGCCTGTTTCTGCCAGCAGTTCGCCTCCCAGCCGCTTTGCATCTTCAAGGACTTGGACAACCAAAGCGCCATGGGCACATGGGTTTGTTCTTGCGGCGCCATCATGTAGGGCATGCCATGCAAGTACAAACCTTTTTCGCCCAAAGACTCGCCGTGGTCAGACACATAAAGCATGGCAGTTGGACGTTTTTGAGTTTTCAGCCAACGCACGGTTTGCCCTAAAAAATGGTCGGTGTAACGCACCGCGTTGTCGTAGGCATTGACTATGTCTTGCGCAGGGCAATCTTGCAGCACGTTGGTGCGGCATTCGGGTAGGTACTGCTTCATGTCGGCCGGCGTGCGCTTGTAATAAGCTGGGCCGTGGTTGCCCATCTGGTGCAGCACCACCACAGTCCCCACTGGGGCCTTGCCCGCAGGGCGTGATTTCTCGAGTTCGGTCAAACGCTCTGGCAGGACACGCAACATGATCTCGTCAAAGCATTCGCCGTCTGGGCACAACGTGGGGTCTTTCAAGTTCAAGGTGCTGGCCACATTGCCGAAATTGGGCAGGCGATCGCACACCCCTTTACAACCCGATTGGTTGTCCAACCACAGCACCTGCATGCCGGCACGCTGCAACACATCCAAGAGGTTTTCATAAGGGATGTCGTTTTTGGCCTGAGCCTCTCGCCCCAAATGCGAAAACATGCAGGGCACAGACACCTGGGTGTTGGTGCCGCAAGAGCGCACATTTGAAAAATAGGTCAACTCGCCGCTGGTTTGCAGCTGCCGCAGCTCAGGGGTGGTGTCGCGCGCATAGCCCGCCAAGCCAAAATTGGCCGCCCGCACGGTCTCGCCCACCACCAGCACGATCAAAGGCGGCGCGCCAGCCGCGCCCGAAGAGACCATTGCCGCATCCTCACCAATCGGCTGCAAAGACATGCGTGCCTGGGTGGTTTGCCCCACCAGCAAGCGACCGCTGGCATAGACCGTGTTGAAAGGGTTGACCATGTAGCGCAAGGATTTGTGGTTGCGCATGGTGGAAGCCAAATCTTGGAACGAGGCCCAGATGACCACCATCATCAAAACCAAAGCCAACAAGGCCAAGCCCAGCTGGCGGCCAAGCAGCCGCATGGCAGGCCACTGCTGGACAGGCTGACGCCACCACCAAACGCCTGGCAGCACGACGCCCAGCAGCAACACCATAAGCATCGAACCCGACAGCAGATCGCGCACTTCGCGCACATCGGTTTGCACCGTGTTGGCCATCATGGTGGGGTCGATGACCACCCCATAGGCGGTCATGAAGTAGCTGTTGGCAGCGGCCACCATGAGCAAGACCACCCCCACAGGTTTGCGCCAACGGGGCCACACCAGCAAAGACAGGAGCACGGTGGTGGCGGCGAAAACAATCACCCCCATAGCCAACAGGCCCAGGCCAGTGCGCAAACCATGGCTGTCCGTCAAAGCCCAGAAAGAGCGCCATAAGGGCACATTGCCCAAAGTGGTCAACCAAAGCGCCAACACCAACAACAAGCCCAAGGGATGCCAAGGACGACGAAAGGCTTTTGAAAAAGGACGGAAAAAGGCAGAGAAAGCAGTGAAATAAGGGGGCATGGGCAATACACAGCGAACACAAGCCACCATGTTGAGCGCCCAGTCTTATCTCAACATTAAGTCCCGTCTGTTCGATGCGTCACAGCAGGCCAGACCAAGGCGAATCGTTTGCCAAAGGGCGCGGTGCCCGTGTCGCGAATGAACTGCGCACCCTGGCTTTGTGCAATGCGCTCGACCAAGGTCAGGCCAATCCCCAAACCTGCTTGGGGTGCATGGCCTGTCATCGGGGCGCTGTCTTGGGGCCCGACCACGGCCCCATCGCTGATCACCTCGCTGATCACCTCGCTGGTCATATCGCTGCCATCGTCGCTGACCGACAGGCGCACCAATCCTTGCCCATCTCGTGCAATGCGCACTTCGACATAGGTTCCCGAAGGGTTGTGTCGCAAAGCGTTGTCCACCAAATTGCGCAAGGCCAATGCCAACAAAGTGGACTGACCGCTGACCGTCACAGGATGGGCAGGCGCCTCCAGTGCGATGTCTTGCCCCAAGGCATGGGCCAAGGCCACGTGTTCGGCCACTACACCTTGCGCCAAGGCGCACAGATCGACCGACTCTGACTGTGCCTCACCCAAGCTCTGAGCGCGAGCCAAATCCAACAGCTGAGACAAGATGCGCCCCGCTTGGAGTGCGCCCTGCTCTACCGCTTGAAGTGCCTGAGCCTGCTCGGAAGGCAAAGCGGCATCGCGGGCCAAGCGAGACTGCAGCACCAAAGCCGTCAAAGGCGTGCGCAGTTCGTGCGCCACATCGGCTGCAAAACGCCGCTCACGCGCAATCTCCTCTTGCAAGCGTTGCACCAAGTGGTTGATGGCCTGCACCGTGACGCCCAACTCTTGAAAGGGCTGCTGTGGCATCAGGGTTTGACCGGCATCGACATCCAAGGCTGAAATTTTGCTGGACAAACGCTTCAAGGGCAGCAAGCCGCGTCGCATGGCCGAGGCCAAGATCAAGGCCACCAGGGGCAAAAACAACAAGGCTGGCAGCAAGATGTGTTCGGCGATGTCTGCTGCCAGTGCTTCGCGCCGCGCCGGGTCTAAAAACACCGCCACACGACGTACGACTTGCCTGTCGGCTTGGGCGTTGGCACTTGGGGGCACGCTCCCTGCCTTTGATTCAGCCACATAGACACGCCATTCCTGTGTCTGCCCTGGCACAGTCAGGTGCAGGGTTTGGTGGCCCAAAGTCTGGATCGTGGGCCATTGGGCTTGCATGCCATGCGAGTCCCACACCAAACGATCGTCCTGCCACATCAAGACATGAAGGTCTGGGACATAAGCTTTGTCGGAGTGCCCATGCAGGGCAGCTGGCAGCGCTGTTGTCTTGGGTTCTGGGGCAGAAAACGATGTCTTTCCATCTGGCTCAAGCGCCGAATCTGGCCAAGGTTGCGCCAACAACATCTGGGCTGTGGAGACCAGCAGACCATCGCTGATTTCTTCCGCTTCGAGGTGACCGGTGGAATAAGACAAACCCGCCAACAACAGCCACAGAGCCACCACCGCCCCCAAAGCCCAAGCCCACAAATACCGCCAAAGGGATCGAGGTTGCACGGTCCCGGTGTGGCCTGGCTGACCCGTCGCATGCCCCATCAAGCCGCCCCTTGCGTATCCGCGTTGGGCACAAAATAGCCCACACCGCGCACCGTCTTGACCAAGCCATCGCCCAACTTGCGGCGCAGGTGGTGCATGTGCACCTCCAAGGCGTTGCTGTCCAACACCTCGTCAAAACCATAGAGCGCTTGCTCCAGCCTTTGGCGCGAAAGCACTTGCCCACTGCCCCGCAGAAGCGCCAACAACAGGGCATATTCTTTGGCGCGCAGCTCGACCGGTTCACCGTTTTTCAGCACGCTGTGAGCGGCCGGGTCCAACACCAAATCGCCATGGCGCAGCAAAGGTGACGCGCGGCCCTCGCTGCGGCGCAGGGCCACACGCATCCGGGCCAAAAGCTCCTCGGGTTCAAAAGGCTTGACCACATAGTCGTCAGCGCCCTCATCCAGCCCGGCCACCCGGTCCGGCAAGGCATCTCGGGCGGTCATGATCAACACGGGGGTCGCACTGCCAGCGCGGCGCTCTTGCCTCAGCCAAGCCAAACCGTCGCCGTCTGGCAAGTTCAAGTCGAGCAGCACCAGGTCAAAAGGCTCCACACGCACCGCCGCCGTGGCCAAGGCCAGCGTGGGGGTCACATCCACCGCGTAGCCATTGGCTTTCAAACTGGCGGCCAAGCCGGTGGCAATGCCCACATCGTCTTCCACAATCAAAACCCGCATGGCTTGGCTTTCTTTGAAATGCACATGTTGTTGATGAGTGGTGATTGTGTCAGGAGTTGTGTTCATGCCTACAGGCTGACAGGGCCCACTTAAGGCAGGCTTAATCCGATCGATTTTTAATGGGGCCAAGCTTCTTTTTAGACCGTTCAATCCGCCATGCATCTCCCCAGTCCATCGCCCCCCAAGGGCCTCGATAGCTTTCCATACCTTCGCAATGCGCAAAGGCATGAAACGCTGACTCCCCACCGCTCCAGGCCGTTTGGCTTGTGGATCTGGGTCGTCTGTTTGGGGCTGACATTGGGCTGGGATGCCTCTGGCGCAGACCTGCGCGTGATGGCTTGGCTGGGTGACGCACAAGGCTTTGCTTTGCGCGACCATTGGTGGCTGAGCAACGTCTTGCATGAAGGTGCCAAACGCTTGGCTGTGGTGCTGTATCTCGCCTTGCTCTGGACGGCGGTCTCACCTTGGGGCCCTTGGCGCCAGGCTCCTCGTCTGCAAAGGTTGGAGATCGTCATGGGCATCACCCTGAGTTTGATGCTGGTGTCGGCACTCAAACGCGTCAGCATGACCAGCTGCCCTTGGGAACTGCAAAGCTTTGGCGGTGCAGCCACCTATGTCTCACACTGGTCATGGGGTACCAGCGATGGAGGCGGTGGCCATTGCTTTCCAGGTGGGCACGCCTCCAGTGCCATGGCCTTTGTGGCCATGAGTTTGCCGTGGCTGGCTTCTCAGCAAGCCCAAGAACAGCGCAAAGGGTGGGTCTGGCTGGTGGCCATTGTGCTGACGGGGCTCTTGTTAGGGGCTGCACAAACCCTGCGGGGTGCCCATTACCCCAGCCACACCGCATGGACAGCCTTGATTTGCGCTGCAACGGCTTGGGCCAATCACCAAGTTTTCCGACGCCTCAAGCAGTCAACCCCGAGACTCCCTGCGTGAGTCTGAGTGGCTAAAGTCTTTGTACAGATTGAACTGGAGACAACATGACCACCATCGGCATGATCGGCATTGGCATGATGGGCCACGGCATTGCCAGCAACTTGCTCAAGCACGGGCAAAGCCTGACGGTGCTGGAGCACCCCGGCAACCAGCCGCTGGACGCCCTGCTGGCTGCAGGGGCGCGCACCTGCACCACCCCCCAGGCCTTGGCGGCGCAATCGGATGTGATCATCTTGTGCGTGACCGGCACGCCCCAGGTCGAGGCGGTGCTGCTGGGCGAAGACGGTGTCTTGAAGGGCATGCGGGCCGGCACCATCGTCATCGACTGCTCCACCGCCGTGCCCGCATCGACTGAAAAAGTCGCGGCCCTGGTGATCGCCCAAGGCGGTCAGTTTCTCGATTCGCCCATGACGCGTACCCCCAAAGAAGCCGCCGAAGGTCGTCTGAACCTGCTGGTGGGTGGCGACGCGGCTTTGTTTGAACGCTGTCGCCCCATCCTGGCCTGCTTCGCCGAAAACATTGTGCACACCGGCCCGATTGGCTCGGGCCACCGCATGAAGCTCTTGCACAACTATGTGTCGCTGGGCACCGTGACCCTGCTGGCAGAGGCCGCTGCATGCGCAGAGCGTGCGGGCGTGGACGCGCACACCTTTGTGGAAGTGCTGTCCAAAGGCGGCGGATGGGGCGCGGCGCTGGATCGCCTGAAACCCATGCTGACGGCGGGCGACACCTCGGGCCTTCGGTTCAGTCTGATCAATGCCCTCAAAGACCTGAGTTACTACCACCAGATGGCCAGCGACACGCAAGCCGAGCGCTCGGTGGCCGAAGCCATCAAAAACACGCTGCAAACGGCTTGCCATGAAGGCGATCCGCAAGCCCTTGTGCCGGAGTTGGTCACGCTGCTGGCCAAGCGGCAAAACCACTGAGGCACGGTCGGGTCAACCATCTCAGGCTGACCGACCACATGGACCGGCCTGTCTTTACGGCACCAACACCAAGTCCTTGACGGTGGTGCTGCCTGCCACCCCTAAGTCCAGCACAGGGTTGGTGCTTTGCGTGGTGTAGCCCGTGGCCGTTCCATTGATGTTGTAGCGTCCAGTCACCATGCTGTCGGTGGTGAACACCAAGGGCGATCCCGACACATAAGGCGCCTTGACGGCAGCAGCCAAGGGCAAGGCCAGCGTGTACTCGGCCGTGACAGAGTCCACGCCCGTGGATGCCACCTGCACAGACTGGCCCGTGCTGAGCGTCTGGCTGGCCGACACCCGCGCATCGGTGAGCAGCGCACTGCTGCCATTGCTGACCACACCCGCGACCGTGGCCATGACCGAGGCGCTGGGCACGATCGGGGTTTGAGCCGTGTTGAGCCTGGTCACGCCCATGGCCAAAGACACCGGCACGTTGGTGATGGCGGCCGTGGTCAGGTTTTGACCTGCCACCACCACGGTGTAGCTGGTGTTCTCGGGCAAATAAGCCAAGGTGAATTTGCCGGTGACGGGGTTGGGCACGGTGGCACGCACGTTGTTGTCCGGATCGCGTGTGGACACCACCACGCCGGACGCCACAGCAGGGTCCACAAAACCCTCGATGGCCGTGGTCAGCCGCGGGATGACCGCTACCACCGGTTTGAGGTTGTAGCGCCCGGAAGCCCCGGCCTTGACGATGGAGCGGCAGGCGTCAAAGTCCAACACCATGTCGGCCACCTGCCCGCTCTGCACATCAAAACGCGCTTGCAGCTTGAAGCCGCTTTGCTGTGCGCTGGGCGTGGTCAAGGGAATTTCGGTGTTGCTGCCCGAGAGCACCAGCGCGTTGGCCAAGGGGTTGGCCGTGGAGGGGTTGGCCGGGTTGTCGGCCAGCACCAGGCGCAGCTGCTGGTAATTGCCCGCAGGCAAGGGCATGCTGCCCAGCTCTTGCAACACGCCGTTGGTGAGCGACAGCAAATCGATGCGCTGGGTGGGGATGCTCAGCTCGCGCCAGCCCAGCAATTCGGTGCCATCGGCCGCCGCGCTTTGGTGCACCCGGATTGTGTTCACCGTGACGTACACATGGTCATAGCCGCAGGCCGGTGCATCGGTCATGGCCAGATTGAGTGTGCCGGTGGGCGTGCCGTCGCTGCTGCCCCCGCAGGCCACCAAACCAGCGATGGCCAGCGCCAGGCCTGACCATGCCCAGGGTTGGAGGGGTCGAAACTTGCGCCGTATGCCCATGGTGCGCTCCTGATTCAAAACAATGTCCTGCATCGTCTTGCGTTTCAGGCCCTTGGGCCATCCCACCAAAGATGTGTTTGGGGTCGATCAGAGGGTGTAGACCCATGGGTTTGGGCGGTGAACCAGTAGAACCCGCAATCAAGCCCTTGAGGAGCAAATGCCCTGGCGGCGCTTTACCCGCCTGCTTTGGAAGCTTGTGATTTTTGGCGCTTGGCGATCTCGGTCTGAATGGCTTGCAAGGTCTTGGCGTCCGGAGTTTTCCAGCTGCCGCCAGACTGGTTGACCATGTGGTTCAAAGCCTCGGCAAAGGCCTCCACCGACAAATCAGGCTTGCCGCCTTTGGCGGGCATGCCTCGGACGCCGACATAGCCATGTGCCGTGAGGGTGACTTGGCCTTCACGGATCAAGGGGGCCCATTGGGCTTTGTTGCCCAATTGCGGGGCCTTGGGGAAAGCCTGCCCGTGGCAACTGGCACAAACGGCTTTGTAAGTGCCCTCGCCCGAGGCCCAAGCGGGCATTGCGCCAGCAGCCGCAAAAACCATCAGCAAGTGGTAAAGCGTTTTCATGCGTTCTTTCATTGGATTCAAAACAAACACGATACCCCATTCAAGCCCAACCTCTGCTGGCTCAACTCACACCAAAGGCACCGTCAGCTTTTGGATGACTGCAGCCGTGTTGGGCCGGACACCGCGCCACCAAGCAAAAGCCTCGGCCGCTTGTTCGGCCAACATGCCTACGCCATCGGCCAGACGCGTCACACCCGCTTGCTGAGCCAACTTCAGGAAAGGCGTCAGACCTTTGCCATAGGTCAGGTCATAGGCCATGCAACCGGCGCCAAACACGCTCGCTGGCAAGGGTGGCAACTCGGCCGATAGACTGGAAGAGCTGGCGTTGAGCACCACGTCAAACACACCCTGCACCGCCTCATAGCCCATACCCTGGACTGGCACCTGGCCGCTTTGGTGCTGGTGTGCCAAGGTCGCCAATTCTTGCGCCTTGGCCACGGTGCGGTTGACGATCACCAACTCCGCAGGCTGCTCTGCCAACAGCGGCAACAAAGCCCCGCGCGTGGCACCACCTGCCCCCAAAATCAACACACGCCGCCCTTGCAGCGGGCACTGCAGGTTGTGCACCAAATCACGCACCAAACCCACGCCGTCAAAGTTTTCAGCAAAGACCTTGTTGCCCTCAAACTTCATCGCGTTCACAGCACCGGCCATCTGCGCGCTGGGTGCGAGATCCGTGGCGTAAGCGAAAGCATCGAGCTTGAAGGGTGCGGTCACGTTCATGCCGCGCCCGCCCGAGGCGCGAAACGCGTCCACCGTGGACGCAAATTCGCCGAGGGGGGCAAGCAACTTGCCGTAGTCAATGTCTTGCCCTGTGACCTGCGCAAAAGCGCTGTGAATCAAGGGCGATTTGCTTTGTGCAATGGGGTTGCCGATCACGGCATAACGGTCAGAGATTGGATGAGTCATAAGGTGTTCCAGCCAGCGGCTCCATGAGATTACCCAGATCTTAGCGGCCACGACAGCCCGCCTGATCAAGCTGAACCGCCTGACACCAATGCGTCAGAGCCTGTAGACAACATGACCTAGATTGATGGTGTATTCCCAGACAGGAGACCACCATGAACATGGCCCAAAAACTTTGGTGTTGCTTTTTCACTTTGCTTGTGGGTGTCGGCTTGAACGCGCATGCGCAAGAAACTCCCAAGAGCGGCAGCTGGATCGTCAAGGATTTCAAATTCCATACGGGTGAGGTGCTGCCTGAATTGCGCCTGAACTACACCACACTGGGTGACCCCAAAAACGAAGCGGTGCTGATCCTGCACGGCACCACAGGTTCTGGCGAAGGGATGCTGGGCGCCAACTTTGGTGGCGCGCTGTTTGGGCCGGGTCAGATCATGGATGCCAAGCGATATTTTGTCATCCTGCCCGATGCCATTGGCACGGGCAAATCCAGCAAACCATCGGACGGTTTGCGTGCGAAATTCCCCGCTTACAACTACGACGACATGGTCAATGCTCAGCACCGCTTGGTGACCGAGCATTTGGGCATTCGCCATTTGCGTTTGGTGCTGGGCAACTCCATGGGCGGCATGCAAACTTGGATGTGGGCCGTGAAATTCCCCGACATGATGGATATCGCTGTGCCCATGGCTTCTTTGCCCTCAGCCATGTCCGGGCGCAATTGGATGCTGCGCCGATTGATGACCGAGTCGATTCGCAAAGACCCGCTTTGGATGGGTGGCAATTACAAAGAGCCACCGCCGAGTTGGCAGTTGGCATCGGTATTTTTCGCCACGGCCACCAACGGCGGCAACCAAGGCCTGCAAAAAATAGCACCGTCCAGCGACAGAGGCGATGCTTTGCTCAAGCAACGCCTGACAGCCCGCATGCCAGGAGATGCAAACGACCACCTGTTTCAATGGGAATCGTCCAAAGACTACGACCCCTCTGCCAACTTGGAGCGCATCAAGGCCACGGTGTTGGTGATCAACTCCGCCGACGACGAGCGTAACCCGCCCGAGTTGGGTATTTTGGAAAAGGCCTTGCCACGGATCGCCAAAGCCAAAGCCCTGATCATCCCGGGCAGTCCGGACACCTTGGGCCACGGCACCACAGGCAACGCACGCTTTTGGCAAAAAGAGGTGGGCGAACTTTTGCAATCCACACCCCAACGTCCGCGCTGAACTTACAGCTTGAAGATGGGGGCTGAATTTTCAGGGCTCAGTGTCGCCCCACCAGGCGAAACACCACCACCCCCAAGACCACCACACCGGCAGCGGCGGCGCTGAAGGCATAGGCCAGCCAGCCCATGTCCACACTTTGCGCCATCAATAAGACGCCGGTGGACTGGCCAAAAAACAGCGAGCTGGCAAACAAAGTGACGGCAGTGCCCCGAGCGTCTGGCGCCATTTGGGTGGCTTGCACTTGCAAGGTGTTGTGCAGCATGTAAAAACCAAGCCCAGCCATGCCGCAGGCCAACATGCCCATCCAGGGCAAAGTACCCCACGCCAGTAAAAGCATGCCCGAGGCCACCAAACCAGCCCCTGTTTTGACCAAGCCGCGCTCACCCAACCAGGCGAGCCAACGACGCGCCATTTGGCTGTAAAGCAAGCCGCCCACCCCATACAGCATCATCACCGAACCTGCGGCCACCACACTCAAGCCATAGTGCTGGTGCAAGTGCGTGGGCATGAAAGCCATGGTGCCAAACACCAAAGCGCCCTCAGTCGCCGTGACACCCAGCACCCAACGCACACGCGGCGTGGCCAACAGCTGCCCGGTGTTGCGAAAAGAGGCCCACAAACCTGGCGCATCTGCTGACGCGGGCATGGCCTGACCCCGCAGCAGCTTGAGCAGCAGCCCAGCCGTCATGGCGAACAAGATCGCCAAGACCACAAATGCGCCACGCCAGCCCAAAGTGTCGGCAGTCAAGCCACCAAACCACAAGCCACTCATCATGCCAATCACCGTGGCGCTCATGAGTTTGGCCAAGGTTTCCTGACGCCGCTCATAAGGCACACGGTCACCGACCCATGCCATGGACAGAGGAATCACACCTGCCGCCGCCGCACCCATGAAGCCGCGCATGATGACCAGCATGGGCAGGCCGACAGACAGTGCGGTGATGGCGCTGAACACTGCACAAGCCAAGACCGCCAAAGACACAACCCGCAATTTGCCAAAGCGATCCCCTAAGGGCCCGAAAAACAGCTGCGAAAGTCCGTACACCACGGCATAAACCGAGACCACCGCCGATGCGTCGCCGGTGCTGACTTGGAACTCCTCGCTGAGCACCACGAGCATCGGGTCGCAAATGCGCATCGACGCCATGCTGGCAAAGCCCGCCAGACCCAACAACTGAAGGTGCTGGCGTTCTTGAGCAGGCGACAACGTGAGCATGCTCAAGCCAATTGCTGTTCGAGATCGTGCAAGACCTGGTAGCAAGGCAAGACCTGCGCGATGCTGGAATTGGGCTCACGGCCTTCCCGGATGGCTGCAAAAAATTCGCGGTCTTGCAGCTCAATACCGTTCATCGACACCGCCACTTTGGACACATCAATTTGCTCTTCCTTGCCGGTGAACAAATCGTCATAACGTGCCAGATAAGTACCGGTATCGCCGATGTAGCGGAAGTAGGTACCCAAGGGGCCATCGTTGTTGAAACTCAAGCTGAGTGTGCAAATCGCACCATTGGCCGCTTGCAGCTGGATGCTCATGTCCATGGCAATGCCTAAAGCAGGATGAATCGGGCCTTGCACCGCATTGGCTTTGACGATGGGGCTACCGCACTGATAGGCAAAAAGATCTACCGTGTGCGCAGCGTGGTGCCACAACAGGTGGTCGGTCCAGCTGCGGGCCTGACCCAAGGCGTTCATGTTGGTTCGGCGGAAAAAATAAGTCTGAACATCCATCTGCTGGATATTGAACTCGCCCGCCTTGATTTTGTGGTTGACCCACTGATGACTGGGGTTGAAACGGCGGGTGTGGCCCACCATGGCCACCAGCCCGGTTTGCTGTTGAACACGCAGAACCTCTTGGCCTTCTTGGTAGACATCGCACAGCGGGATCTCGACCTGCACATGTTTGCCCGCATTCAAGCAAGCCAGGCTCTGGCTGGCGTGCATTTGCGTGGGCGTGCACAAAATCACAGCGTCGACTTCTTTCAGCGCCAAGGACTCGTTCAGGTCGGTGGTGACGTGGGCAATGCCGTATTTGTCGGCCACTTCTTTGGTTTTGGCAAACTCGCGGCCAATCAGCGAGACCACTTCAACGCCGTCAATCTTTTTGATGCCGTCCAGGTGTTTGATGCCAAAGGCACCTGCGCCAGCGAGGGCGACTTTGATGGTTTGAGTCATGGGTGCAATCTCTCAGGTGTTTTCAAGGATGACGTGCCCGACCGCCGTGTTGCTGGCGGGCACATGGTAGAAACGGTGACGAAGTTGAGGCGCTGGGCCAGTGGCTTGGCCAGCTTCGATGTCGCTCATCGCCCCCCGAGCGATCAGCCACATGACCAGCTCAATGCCTTCACTGCCAGCTTCGCGCACGTAGTTGATGTGTGGCCTGGCCGCAGTCGCAGCAGGGTCGTGGATCAACTGGTCAAGCCAAGCGTTGTCCCATTCGCTGTTGATCAGGCCTGCACGCGCACCCTGCAACTGGTGGCTCATGCCGCCTGTCCCCCAAATTTGTACGTTCAGGTCTTCGTCAAAACTTTCTACCGCTTTGCGTATGGCCTGACCCAAATTGAAGCAGCGCTGGCCGCTGGGAACGGGGTACTGCACCACATTCACAGCAAATGGAATCACCGGGCAAGGCCAAGCGCCCAACTTGGGGTCTTGCTCACCGCACATGAGCGACAGTGGAACCGTCAGGCCATGGTCGACGTCCATTTTATTGACGATGGTCAGGTCAAAGTCTTGCTGAATGACCGACTGAGCGATGTGCGAAGCCAACTCGGGATGGCCCATCACCACCGGCACGGGTCGAGGCCCCCAACCTTCGTCGGCAGGCGAGTACTGGGCCGCGGTACCAATGGCAAACGTCGGGATCAAGTCAGAGCTGAAGGCCGTGGCGTGGTCGTTGAACACCAAGATGATCACATCGGGACGGTTGTCCTTCATCCATTGTTTGGAGAAGTCATAACCCGCAAAAACGGGCTTCCAGTAGTCTTCTTGCGTCTTACCCAAGTCCATGGCTGCGCCAATAGCAGGCACATGCGAGGTGTAGACGGATGCGGTGATTTTGGCCATTTTTATGCCTTTTTCCCTGCTGCGCCTTGCGGCTGGTTATGTGCCTGGGCGCTGCCGTTTTCGCCAATGTAGCGGTTGCCCTCTACGCTGCGCCCGCCTGCGATCATCATGTTGCGGTATTCCTCTTCGGTCATGCCGGTCATGGAGCCCGCCATCTGCTGAAAACTCTTGCCGTCGGTGGCACCGATCTTGGCCAAAAAATAAATATTGCCACCCGTGCGCATGCACCAATTCAAGTCTCGCGCCAGCACCGCTTGCTTTTGCTCTTCGCTCATGGGCCACTCGTCGAGATAGGTCCGTTCATCCGCCTTGAAGCGTTCTCGGTTTTCCGCCTTCATCAGTGACATGCAAAACTGGTTGAGCCAGTAGCCTTTGCGCGATTGTTCGGCATCAAAAATGATCGTGCCGGGCACGTCGGTATAGGGTTTGTCCAAAGCCATGCTTCAGCCTTTCGATTCTTCAGGCCAGTACAGCCGCATCGGGTTGTCCACCAACAGCTTTTTTTGAAGCGCTGCCGTGGGGGCAATGTGCGGGATGAAATCAACCAACAGGCCATCGTCGGGCATGTGGTCTTTCAGATTGGGGTGCGGCCAATCGGTGCCCCAAAGCACGCGGTCAGGGAACGCCTCGACGATCCGCTTGGCAAACGGGATCACGTCGGCGTAAGCGTTTTGCTCACCGTTCAAGGCTTTGGGGCCAGCAACCGACAAGCGCTCAGGACATGACACTTTGCTCCACACATTGCTGTGCTCGCGCATGAACTTCTGAAACAACGCAAACTGCGGGCCATCCACCGGCAGCGACACATCGGGCCGGCCCATGTGGTCCACCACCACCGTGGTGGGCAGTGCAGTGAAAAAGTCCCACAACTCAGGCAGGTCCACCGCTTCAAAGTAGATGACCACATGCCAGCCCCATTTCTGGATGCGGCCCGCGATCTCCATCAGCTCGTCCTTTGGCGTGAAGTCCACCAGACGCTTGACGAAGTTGAAGCGCACCCCGCGCACGCCCGCGTCGTGCATGGCCTGGAGTTCTTCGTCGGTCACGCTTCGCTTGACGGTCGCCACGCCGCGCGCCATGCCGCCTGAATGAACCAGTGCATCGACCATGGCCCGGTTGTCCGCACCATGGCAAGTGGCTTGTACCACCACATTGCGCGCAAAACCCAAATGGTCGCGCAGCGCATACAACTGATGCTTGGAGGCGTCGCAAGGCGTGTATTTGCGCTCGGGTGCATAAGGAAATTCAGCACCCGGACCAAACACATGACAGTGCGCATCGACTGCGCCTGCCGGCAGCTTGAATGTGGGCTTGGAAGGACCGGTGTACCAGTCCATCCAGCCTGCGGTTTTGGTGAAGTCACCAGATGTAGGTTTGCTCATGAAATTTCTCAATCAGAACGGATGATCCAGGGCTCAAGGGGCCGATGTGGTGCCACGCAAACCCGCCCGTTTCACAGATTTTTGCAATTGACCGTTTTCACGGACCTGTTCTGCAAAGGCATTGACATAGGCGCGTCCGGCATCTCGGCCTTTGGGTATGGCGATGGCCAGATTTTCCAGGCCCCAGCGTCCGTCAAGAACCCGTGAAGCGGCCAACTCATCGGACATTTCGAACAAAATGCCTTTGTTGGTGGCAAAGGCATCGATGCTCTTTTGCCTGAGCATGTCTTGTGCTTGTTTGAGGCTCGCAGCGGGGACCACCTTGGCGTTTTTGAACTCACGCGTCAACACCCCCTGCGAAGTGCTGCCCTGGCTGACGCCGACCCTGACACCAGCGCGGTCAATCTGCTCAATTTGTTTGACGGACGAGTCGTTCATCACCAAATACCCCAGCTCCAGCTGCACCAGCGGGCGGGTGAAGTCCATGTCGCGCGCACGCGCTTCGGTCGCATTGGTCACGGTGAAATCAACTTGACCTGTTTTGAGCGCATCCAGTACAAGCGCCAACCTGGGGAACTCCACCACCTGGACAGGCACACCGAGTTTTTGAGCCAGAAGAGGCCCCATGTCCAGTGCAACACCTGCGCGTTGGCCTGTTTTTGCGTCGACCACCAAGGAAGTGGGGCTGCCTTGGTAAACGCCTACACGCAGGGTGCCGGTAGGGGCCAGGGCTTCACGGACTTTGGGATCTGCGGGTGGCTGAAAGTGGGCGCAACCGCTGATCAGAACGGCACCAACGATCAGGATCGCGTTTAAAAATCTTCTTTGGATGTCCACAGCAGCTCCTGTTTTTGTAGAAGAAAGGTTGGTCGGTCGATGTGACCCGCCATGTCAGGTCAATCGATGTATTTCAGGCCCGCTGCCGCTAGCGGTTCGCGCATCTTGTACATGTCCAATCCCAGCACGCCCGAGGCGAGCTTGGCGCGTTTTTCGCCTTCATTGGCTTCACGCGCTTGCGCAGCAGCCAGCGTTTTGGCGGCCAGTGCCTGGGGCACACACACCACGCTGTCGTCGTCGGCCACGATCACGTCACCAGGGTGAACAATCATGCCGGCGCACACCACAGGGATGTTGACCGAACCAATGGTGGCCTTGATGCAACCCTTGCTGCTGATGGCTTTGCTCCACACCGGGAAGTTCATCTTTTGCAGCTCTTTCACATCGCGCACGCCAGCATCGATGATCAAAGCGCGTGCGCCTCTGGCCTGGAAAGAGGTTGCCAGAAGGTCGCCAAAGTAGCCGTCGGTGCAATCGGCCGTGATGGCCGCGACAACGATGTCGCCAGGCTGAATTTGCTCGGCCACCACATGCATCATCCAGTTGTCGCCTGGGTGCAGCAGCACCGTCACGGCCGTCCCCGACACCTGCGCACCGGGATAGATGGGACGCATATAAGGCTTCATGAGGCCCACGCGGCCCATGGCCTCGTGCACCGTGGCCGAGCCGAGTGCGCCCAGGCCGTCTGCAGCTGCGCGGTCTGCGCGGGTGATGTTGCGGTAAACAACGCCGAGTTCGTACATGGTTTTCTCCTGAGTTTCGAATCAATGGCTCACAGACCTTTGGCGGTCAACTGATCGTCCAGCCGCTTGAACACGCGCCGCGCATTGCCTTCAAAGACCATGTAACGGTCTTGGTCGTTCAGGTTCGCCGTGGCTTGCACATAGCGCTTGGTGTCATCAAAGTAGTGACCGGTTTCGGGGTCAATACCGCGCACCGCGCCGATCATCTCGGAGGCAAACAAAATGTTTTTGACCGGGATCACTTTGGTGAGCAGATCAATGCCCGGCTGGTGGTAAACGCAGGTATCAAAGAAGATGTTGTTCAGCAGGTGCTCAGACAGCAAAGGCTTTTTGAGTTCTTGAGCCAAGCCCCTGAAACGGCCCCAGTGGTAAGGCACGGCGCCGCCGCCGTGAGGGATCAAGAATTTGAGCGTCGGAAAATCCTTGAACAGGTCTGAGGTCAGGCACTGCATGAAGGCCGTGGTGTCGGCGTTCAGGTAATGCGCGCCCGTGGTGTGAAAGCAGCTGTTGCAGCTGGTGCTCACATGGATCATGGCGGGGATGTCGTACTCCACCATCTTTTCGTAAATCGGGTACCAGGCCTTGTCGGACAGCGGAGGCGACGTCCAGTGGCCGCCCGACGGATCAGGGTTGAGGTTGATGCCGACGTTGCCGTATTGCTCGACGCACTTGACCAGCTCGGGGATGCAGGTAGCGGGGTCCACGCCGGGCGACTGAGGCAGCATGGCCGCAGGCACGAAATGCTTGGGAAACAATTGGCCCACGCGGTAGCACAGCTCATTGCAAATCGTCGCCCATGTCGACGACACGTTGAAGTCACCGATGTGGTGCGCCATGAAGCTGGCGCGAGGACTGAAGATGGTGATGTCCGAGCCGCGCTCTTTCATCTTCGCCAGTTGGTTCAGCTCAATGCTCTCGCGCAATTCGTCGTCGCTGATCTTGAGCTCGGACACTTTGGGCATGGAGGCCGGGTCTTTGATGCCCGCAATTTGCTTGTTGCGCCAGTCTTCCAGCGCCTTGGGCGCGGTGGTGTAGTGACCGTGTACGTCAATGATCAAGGGCTTGGTTTGGCTCATGGGCAATCCTGATGATGGTGCAAAGGGTGTGCGCAGATTGTGCAGGCATCAGCCTGGCCATCAAAGTCCCCGGTGCATCTACCAGATAGATCAAATTGATATATCCAATTGGTAGATATGACAAAATATACGCAACTGAAGGCGACTCCGCCGCCTTCTTATCGCCTGCCTTATGGACCTCAAACAGCTCGAATATTTTGTACGCGTGGCCGAACTGGGCAGCTTCACCCGTGCCGCGCAGGCCTTGAATACAGCCCAACCCGCGCTCAGCCGCCAGGTGCGCTTGCTCGAAGTGGAGCTGCGGCAAAACTTGTTGGTTCGCAACGGGCGCGGCGCCACGCCCACCCAGTCCGGACTGCTGCTGCTGGAACACGGACGGGGCATCCTGCACCAAGTTGAGCGGGCGAGAGAAGAACTGGGCCGGGTTCGCACAGGGCTCTCGGGCCGAGTGGCTTTGGGCCTGCCGCCCAGCGTGGCGCGGGTGCTCACGGTGCCCTTGACCCGCGCCTTTCGCGACAAGATGCCTGAGGCCCAGCTGTCCATCAGCGAAGGCCTGTCAAGCGCCATGCAAGAAAACTTGCAAAACGGGCGCTTGGACATCGCTGTGCTTTACAACCCCAGCCCCATGCCAGGCATCGAACACACGCCTTTGGTCGAAGAAGAACTGCTGTTGGTGCAGCCCCGACCGCCGGGCTTGCAAGAAGACCCACCCCCACCCCCGATCAATCTGAAAGAAGTTGCCGCCCTGCCCCTGGTGATCCCCACCCGACCCAATGCGATCCGCATGCATGTGGAGTCTGAAATGGCGGCCATCGGTTGTCAGCCTTTGATTGCGCTGGAGATCGACGGCGTGAGCGCCATCCTCGACTTGGTGGCCGACGGCGCGGGTTACGCCATCTTGCCGCGCAACGCCGTCATGCGCTCGGTTCGGCCTTCGGCGTTTTCTGTTCGGCGCCTCAAGCAACCAGCCCTGAACATCCAGCTGACCACCGCCATCAGCGCACAACGCCCCAGCACCTTGACGCAGCAAGCCACATTGGCTTTATTGACCCAACTGGCTGTGCAGTGGCTAAACCCCAGCTGATGCCCCCGCCCAATGCAGATGGCCGGTAAATTCAAAGGTTCAAGACAGCTTGCTCGGCCGAGGTGCGATCACAAATCGAGTACCAAGCATGCCGTTTGGCTGCGAGAACAACACACCATGATGACATCGCCCTTGGCTTGCTCTTCGGGGGTCAGGTACATGTCCCAATGGTCGGGTTGACCGGCCAGTACCGGGGTCAGGCAGGTGCCGCACACCCCTTCGGAGCAAGAAAAAGGCACTTCATGTCCGGCGTCTTGCAGGACCTTGAGGATGGATTGGCCAGGCTGGACCTGCAAAGTTTTGGCACTTTTTTGCAAATGCAGCTCAAAGCAGCCATCGGATGGCAACGGCGTTTGGGTCAGATCGGTCAGGCTCATGCGGTTTCTCCTTGGGTCTGCTCGGCTGCCAACCATCGGTCAATGATGCGACGGGACTGCACTCCGCCCGAATCGATGTTGAGCATGAGCAGTTTGCGGTCGGGCCACTGGTTGATGTTGGCTTGTTGCAATTGCAGCATCTCCATGTCTTCGTTGAAGATACCGCCCTGCCCTGCGCGGATTTTGTCCGTCAGCTCAGCATCGTGCGGCTTGAACTGGCGTGCCATGCCCCAGTGGTACCAATGCGAAGTTTCGGTCTCGGGTGTGATGAAGTCCACCACCACGCTGTAGGCCTTGACTTCGGGCGGAGCATCAAAACCGCCATGACCCGCCAGCGCCACGCCCACGTCGATCATGATGTGGGTCGGTGGCGTGAAGCGGCAAATTTGCCAACGGTCCACCTTGGCCTGCGGGTCCAGCCCGTTGGCGCTCATGGCCATTTGCCAAAACGGCGGGGCTTGGATGCCTTGCATGTGCCGCTGCAGGATGACCTGGTCGCCCTCGACCTTGGTTTCGCAAGGCGTTTCGTCGATTTCGGGCTGGCCAATGCTGTTGGCGTGCACATAGGTCTCGTGTGTCAAGTCCATCAGGTTGTCGACCATCAGGCGGTAATCGGCCTTGACGTGGTACAGCCCGCCGCCATAAGCCCATGCCGGGTTGTCAAAAAACTCGAACACCGGCATGTGGGCCACATCGGCCTTGGACTGGTCACCCGGCCAGACCCAGACGAAGCCATAGCGCTGGGTCACGGCAAAAGCCTTGATGGCCGGAAAGCCGCGAACGCGCTGACCCGGCATGTGCACGGTTTTGCCTTCGCAGCCCATCTCCAGGCCGTGGTAGCCGCACACCAGCTTGCCATCGCACACTTTGCCCAGCGACAACGGTGCGCCGCGGTGAGGGCAAAAATCTTCGACCGCGGCAACTCGGCCGTCCGGGCCTTTGAAAAAAACCATCTTCTCGTTGCAGATGGTGCGCCCCAAAGGCCGGACGCCCATGCCCTCGAGTTCGGCCTCGGTGCAGGCCACATACCAAGTGTTTTTGATGAACATGCATTACCCCTTTTTTCGAATGAGTTGAACACCCGGCGTGGCCGCGTGCTGTGGATTTTGGAGGGCCAGACTCAGGTGCTGACGGGCGATGCGCGAATGTTCGCGCACCAAGGCTTCTGCGCGCCCGGCCTCGCGCTGCGCAATCGCTTGAAGCACTTGGCGATGCTGGTGCTGAGCCACCACCAAGGTGTCGCGTGCACTTGGCTTGTGAGCCTGAACACCCACAAAACCAGAAGGCGATGCGAACGGCCAGCTGCAGGCCCGATCAATCTCACGCGCTAACACGCTGCTGTCGGCCATGTCCGACAACAGCTTGTGAAATTGCGCATTCAAGCGCACATAGCCTGAAAAGGCCTCATCGTCCAAACCGCCTTGAAGCAAGAGGTGGTCGATTTGGTCCAAGCAGGCACCCGCTTCGCTGAGCAAGGCTGGGGCCACACCACGCTCTGCAGCCAAACGAGCCGCCAAGCCTTCCAGCGTGCCGCGCAGCTCGATGGCATCGGCCACTTCACGCTCTGAAAAAGTGCGCACAGCGTAGCCCCCGTGGGGCAAAGCCAACAGCAAACCCTCTTGGCCCAAACGCATCAAAGCCGCGCGAATCGGCGTGCGCGACATGCCCAAGCGTTCAACCATGGCCAACTCGGTGATGCGGGTGCCCGCCGACAAGTCCCCCGCCAAAATCAGTTCTCGCAAGCGCTGTTGGGCCTTGACGGCTTGAGAGCCGCCTTCCTCAGTCCAATGACCGGACGCGTCCTGAGTGGCGGTACTTGAGATGGCGTGCATACAGTGTTGAGAAACTACATCGAATCGGCCCGAGCCCTCAATGTATACATAAAAACTTTAATTATTCTTTTTTCAGCCCAAAAACCATAAAAAAACTGTCTCTTTGTATCCCAAAAATCCCAAGCACCGCATGACGCCGTTGATAAAAAAGCTGCATCAAACCCGTATCGATTTCCATAAATGGGGCGCAAGGCGGTGACAATCAGGCCCTCAAGGAGTGAGCCGACATGAATTTGCAATTGCTGGACTTTGACTGCAGTGACGACGCCGATGGCGTGGTCTGTTGGGATGCTTTGGCGCAACCGGACCCTGCTTTCAACCCCGCTTTGCTGCAAGAAGTCATTCAGGTCTTGGTCTGGGCGCACGCCTTTGACACCCAAGGCCCAGGCCCTCTGGAAAATGGCGCCAACTGGGACTTTGACCTTCAGGTCACCTTGCTGCCCTCAGGTCAGCCACCGCTTGTTGCCGCTCCCCGCTTTTTGCAAAGCACCGGGCAACTGATCCTCGTTCCCCCACCCCAAGCTGACCAACACATGGCACTCAGCCTGACCCTGAGCGGCACGCCCGCTTTTGTCCAAGCCTTTTGTGAACAGTTCGATTTGACATGAACACCGACGGGCCTCAACGCGCCCCGGCCGAAGCGCCGACCCCGGTCAGCTTTGGGCAGGCCTTGAAGTTTTGGTTCTGGTTGGGCTGCGTGAGTTTTGGCGGGCCCGCCGCACAAATCGCTCTGATGCACGAAGAATTGGTGGTGCGCCGCCGCTGGATTTCTGAAAAACGCTACCTACACGCTCTGCACTACTGCATGCTGCTGCCTGGCCCTGAAGCGCAACAACTGGCCACCTACACCGGCTGGTTGATGCACGGCACACGCGGCGGTATTGCCGCAGGCGCCTTGTTTGTGCTGCCTTCTTTGGTGCTGCTGATTGTGCTGAGCTGGGCCTATACCGCTTGGGGCAGTCACCCTTGGGGTCAAGCCTTGCTGTGGGGCCTCAAGCCTGCGGTGACTGCGCTGGTTATCCACGCGGCCTACCGCTTGGGGCTGCGCACCTTGAAAGAGCGCTGGTTGTGGGCGGTGGCGACCTTGTCTTTGCTGGGCATGCTGTGGGGCCTGCCCTTTCCCTGGATCATCTTGGGCGCAGCGGCGACTGGGTTTTACATGACCCGCATGGGTGCGCCACTTTCGCCAACGACTGCTCCTTTGAGCACGCAGGTCGCCCAAACCCCTCAAGCCGAGCCAACGCCAGACCCCGACAGCCGCCTGGCTTGGCTGAACGATGACACGCCGCAACCTGCCCACACCCGTTACCGCCACTCGCGTTTGCTGCGGGCCTTGGGCTTGGGCCTCGGTTTGTGGTCATTGAGCCTGGGCCTGCTTGTCCTGCTGCTGGGGCTGGGTCACACCTTGACGCAAATGGGCGGATTTTTCACACAAGCGGCTTTGCTGACCTTTGGCGGCGCTTACGCGGTTTTGCCTTATGTGACGCAAGCGGCTGTCGACCAGTACGGCTGGTTGACAGCGCCACAAATGATGGACGGCTTGGCCTTGGGCGAGAGCACACCCGGGCCTTTGATCATGGTGGTGGCGTTTGTGGGCTTTTTGGGCGGCCACAGCCAGGCCCTGTTGGGCCACCCGATTCTGGGGGGTGTGGTGGCGGCCTGTGTGGTGACCTGGTTCACTTTCTTACCCTCATTTGTCTTTATTTTGGCAGGCGGCCCACTGGTCGAATCGACCCGCCAAATGCCCTCGCTGGCAGGGCCGCTGCAAGGCATCATGGCCGCCGTGATCGGTGTGATCGTGCACTTGGCGGGCGTGTTTGCCCGACAAACCTGGCTGCCCGGGGGCTGGCACATGCTGCCCGATCTGGCGGCAGTGGCGCTCACATTGCTGGCCACCTGGCTATTGATCAAGCGCAAAATGGGCGTGGCCACTGTTTTGGGTGTTTGCACGGCTTTGGGCTTGATGCGCCCGTTTTTCTCTTAACGCACCCGCATGACCGACGAATTCCAGATCGACATCCCCCCCTCATTCATGGCTTTGTATGTGCCACCGGGCAAGATCAAACCCACCTTGGGGCAGCGCGAGCTGGCTGGACGCTACGAGTTGTGCGAAGACTTGGCCAACTTGCTGACTGAAAAAGCCGCCAACCTCCAGTTCACTTTGGGTATCACCGAAGATTTGGTGTTGCTGCAATGCGAAACCGGCTTGTTGACGTCGCCAGCCGTGGTCACCCCACTGGAGGCGCGGTGGGTGGTGTGCCGTTTGGCCGAACTGCTCCATTGGCCCATGGACTTGCTGTTGCTAACTACCCAAGCCTTAACAGCACCCTCACCGGGTCTACCTGAGTGAAACCATGAACGCCGCGCACACTGATTTACAGCGGCTGTTGACCGCACCGATCTTGCCCACTTTGCTGCGCATGGCCGCACCCAATGTGCTGGCCATGACCATGTCGGTGCTGGTGGGCGTGGCCGAGATTTACTACGTGGGCCAACTGGGCACGGCACCTTTGGCGGCCATGGCTTTGGTGTTTCCGTTCGCCATGCTCACGCAAATGATGTCGGCAGGCGCCATGGGTGGCGGCGTGTCGGCGGCCATCAGCAGAGCCTTGGGGGCAGGCAACGTGGTTCGCGCGCACACCCTGTTGCAGCATGCCTTGGTGATTGGTCTTGGTACGGGCGTGTTGTACAGCCTGATTTTTGTGTGGGGTGGCCCTCACTTTTATGCCCTGCTGGGCGGCCAGGAAGCGGTCCTTCAGGAGGCTGTTCAATATGGCCACGTCTTGTTCTCAGGTTCTGCGTTGGTGTGGTTGCTCAACACACTGGCCTCGGTTTTGCGGGGCACGGGCAACATGAAAACCCCCTCGGTGATTTTGGTGGCAACAGGCGGACTTCAAATCGTCTTGAGCGGCGTCTTGGCTTTGGGCGCGGGGCCCATCCCCTCCATGGGCATGGTGGGTTTGGCTTGGGGGCACCTGATGGCGACCGCGGTCGGGGTGGCCTACTTTGTGGTTTATCTGTTGCAAGGGCAGGGACGCTTGCGCTTGCAAATGCAACGGTTTTCGCTGCAAAAAAACATGTTTTCTGACATCCTCAAAGTCGGTGCCGTCGCCTGTCTGTCTCCGGTTCAATCGGTCTTGGCCATTTTGGTTTTCACGGGGCTGTTGGCACAACAAGGCACTGAAGCCTTGGCCGGTTACGGCATTGGACAGCGCTTGGAGTTTTTGTTGATCCCCATCGCATTTGGCATCGGCGTGGCAGCAGTTCCCATGGTGGGCATGGCCATGGGCGCTGGCCAAGTGGACCGCGCACGGCGGGTGGCCTGGACGGCAGGCGGTGTATCGGCCTTCAATTTGGGATTGATCGGCGCCGTGGTCACACTCGCACCCGATCTTTGGGCCCGCATGTTCACCCAAGACGAGGCGGTGCTGAGCTTTGCGCGGCAATACTTGGTGACCGCCGGTCCCGCTTTTGCTTTTTTTGGCTTGGGCTTGACCTTGTACTTTGCATCCCAAGGGGCAGGACAAGTCATTGGCCCCGTGCTGGCGGGCACGGCGCGGCTGGTGTTGGTGGCCGGCGTTGGCTATGTTTTGGCACAAAACCAAGGCACAGCCGCCCACTTTTACCTGCTGGTAGCGGTCACCATGGTGGCCTATGGCGCCCTCACCGCTGCAGCAATTTGGCTCACCCCTTGGGGCCCAAAACCAAGGGAAATCACCTAGATTCAACCGTCGCTCATGTGGGGACAATATGATTATCAAAAATAATCTTATTGGCCTCTACGCCAAGCCCTCCTTGGAGCCATGAATGACCCCTTCTCCCTCTCTCGCACCCAACCCCATCCTTGAACGCGCGGCGGCCAACGGCGTGGCCTTGGACATGCAAGGGGCTGTGGCCGTGGTGCGTTTGTGCCGCCAAGCCAAGCGCAACGCGCTGAACGATGGCCTCATCGAAGCGCTGCGCGACGTGTTTCAAAACTTGCCTGCCCAAGCCCGGGCTGCGGTCATCCACGGTGAAGGGGATCATTTTTGCGCCGGTCTCGACCTGTCGGAGCTCAAAGAGCGCGATGCAGGTGAAGGCATTCACCATTCGCGCGGTTGGCATGTGGCTTTGAATGCCGTCGAACAAGGCCGGGTGCCGGTGGTGGCCGCCCTGCATGGCGCTGTGGTGGGCGGGGGTCTGGAGCTGGCCAGCGCCAGCCACATCCGCGTTGCCGACGAAAGTACTTTCTACGCCTTGCCCGAAGGCACACGCGGCATTTTTGTGGGTGGCGGTGGCTCGGTGCGCGTGCCCAAACTGATTGGCACAGCACGCATGATCGACATGATGCTCACAGGTCGTGTCTACGACGCACACGAAGGCGAACGTGTGGGTTTTGCGCAATACCGGGTCCCTACGGGCACGGCTTTGAGCAAAGCCATTGAGCTGGCCACACGCATCGCCACCAATGCGCCTTTGACCAACTTTGCGCTCACGCATGCCATGCCTCGCATTGCCGAACAACCCGCTGACCACGGGCTGTTCACTGAAGCGCTGATAGCCTCGATCGCCCAAGCGGCACCCGAGGCCAAAGCCCGCGTGCGCGCCTTCCTCGAAGGCAAAGCGGCCAAGGTCCAAAAAAGCTGAACACCCAGCCCCAACCAAGGCACTGACTCTATGAGCGACATCCAATTCCGTCCCCTGAAATTCGGCGTCACGCGCGTGGCCCTCAAAGACGGCGCCCCAGGCACGCGATACGTCCAAGCCGACCAAGCGCTGCAAGATTACCCCGACCGGCTGACCGACCGACTTCAGCATTGGGCGCAAGTCAAACCACAACACACCTTCATGGCGCGGCGCGTCCCGCAAGCCGATGGCACTTGGGGCGACTGGAAACACCTGACCTACGGGCAGGCTTGGCACACCGCACGCAATATTGCGCAAAGTCTGATCAACCGTGGCTTGAACACCGAACGGCCTGTCGTCATCCTGAGCGAGAACAGTCTGGAACACGCTCTTTTGGCTTTGGGTTGCATGCTGGCCGGCGTGCCTTTTGTGCCGACCTCTCCGCCCTACTCCTTGGTCAGTGTTGACTACGACAAACTCAAACATGTGCTGCGCACCGTGACGCCAGGTTTGGTGTTTGCGTCGGATGAACGCTACGCCAAAGCGATTGCCACCACTGCCGGCCCCGACATGGAAGTGGTCATGGTGCAAGGCACTGTGCCTGGCCACCCCACCACCTCATTTGACAGCCTGTGCGACACCCCGGCCACCGCGCAAGTGGACGCCGCAATTGCGGCCACCGGCCCGGACACCATTGTCAAATTCTTGTTCACCAGCGGATCCACCAAACTGCCCAAGGCTGTGATCAACACGCAAAGGCTGTGGTGCTCCAACCAAAGACAAATGGCCCAATCCATGCCGGTTTTAGCCGATACGGATCTGGTGCTGGTGGACTGGCTGCCCTGGAACCACACCTTTGGCGGTAACCACAACTTTGGCATGACGGTGTTCCATGGCGGCACCCTGTACATCGACGATGGCAAGCCCACGCCGACCCTGATCCACGAAACCCTGCGCAACCTGCGCGAAATTGCCCCCACGGTGTATTTCAATGTGCCCACGGGTTTTGATGCCATTGCCAGTGCCATGAAAACCGACGATGCGCTGCGCAAAACCTTGCTCTCGCGGGTACAAATGTTTTTCTATGCGGGTGCTGCGTTGGCGCAACCGATTTGGGACAGTTTGTACGAATCTCAAGAGCGTGAAGTGGGCGAGCGGATTGTGATGACCACGGGTTTGGGCATGACCGAATCTGGGCCATTTGGAATTTTTGTCACCAACCCCAACGTCAAGGCGGGCGACTTGGGCGTACCCACGCCGGGCATGGAACTCAAACTGGTGGACATGCAAGGCAAGACCGAAGTGCGCTACCGCGGACCCAATGTCACACCCGGTTACTGGCGCGCACCGCAAGAGACCGCCGACGCTTTTGACGAAGAAGGGTTCTTCAAAACCGGCGATGCCGTCCAATGGATCGACGAGACCAACCCACACCTGGGTTTGAAGTTTGACGGTCGGATTGCCGAAGACTTCAAGCTGGCCACCGGCACATTTGTCAGCGTAGGCCCTTTGCGGGCCAAGATCATCTCTTTGGGCGCACCCTTCATCCAAGACGCAGTCCTGACTGGCATCAACCTGAAAGAAGTCGGCGCCATGATCTTCCCCACAGCCGCTGTGCGCAGTTTGTGCGACCTGCCCACCGGGGCCCCTTTGGCCGATGTACTGGCCTCACCCGCCGTGCTTGCTAAGTTTCAAGCCATCGTCAATGAACTGGCCCAAACCGCCACCGGCAGCGCCAACCGCATTGCCCGCCTGTGCCTGTTGAGTGAGCCACCCACCATCGACAAAGGCGAGATCACCGACAAAGGCTCGATCAACCAGCGCTCGGTACTCGCGCACCGGGCCGACATGGTGGCCGCTTTGCACGCAGATGGCTTGCCCAACATTCTCAAACCCCAATGAACCCATGTAGGCGTCCACCCCTGTGGGCGATTGGCCGACTTAGGCGCCAAAGGCCATCGCCCAAGTGCTAGACCCCTACAAAACACAGAAAGAAAACCATGAGCTCCAAAGGATTTTTCAACGCGTTTGCCGATGTGTGGATGCACGAGGGCGTGCGCACGCCGATGGTCGATTACTGCGGGGCGCTGGGCCACATTTCGCCCACTGACCTCGGCATCAAGGCCGCTCGCGAAGCTTTGAAGCGGGCAGGCATCGCCCCCACCGAGATCGGCTCGGTCATCACCGGCAACATGGCCCCCGGCGACTTCGACCAATTTGTGCTGCCGCGCCACATAGGTCTTTATGCCGGCGTGCCGCAAGAAGTGCCCGCCATCATGGTGCAACGCATTTGTGGCACCGGCTTTGAGCTGTTTCGCCAGGCGGGTGAGCAAATCCAAGCTGGCGTGTGCGATGCCGCGCTCGTGGTCGGCACCGAGAGCATGACGCGCAACCCGATCGCCGCCTTTGACCACCGCACCGGCTTCAAGCTGGGCGCACCCGTGGGGTTCAAAGACTTCATGTGGGAAGCCCTGAAAGACCCGGCCGCTGGCATCAACATGATCCAGACCGCCGAAAACCTCGCCAAAAAATACAAGATCACCCGCGAAGAGGTGGACCAGTTCGCCTCCGACTCGTTTGCCAAAGCCGTGGCTGCGCAGGCAGCCGGTTTCCACGCAGGTGAGATCGTGCCCGTGGTCACCGAAAAATTCGAGCTGGAAGGCTACATCTCTCGCGGCATCAAGCTGCAAGGCAAAGTGACCGAGGTGAGCGCGGACACACACCCGCGCATCTCGCCCGCCGAGGTACTGGGCAAGCTCCGTTCCGTTTATGAAGGCGGCGTGCAGACCGGTGGCAACAGCTCGGCCCTGGTCGATGCTGCTGCGGCTTGCGTGGTCACATCAGGCGCCTATGCCAAAGCCAATGGCAAAAAGCCTTTGGCCCGCGTGGTCGCCGCTGCGGCCGTGGGCGTACCACCCGAGATCATGGGCATCGGCCCCGCTCCTGCCATCCGTTTGCTGCTCGAGCGCACGGGACTCAAGCTGTCCGACATTGGCCGCTTTGAAATCAACGAAGCGCAAGGGGCGCAAACCCTGGCTGTGGGCCGCGAGCTGGGACTGGACATGGCCAAACTCAACGTCAACGGCGGCGCGATTGCACTGGGCCACCCCTTGGCCGCGACCGGCGTGCGACTGACCATCACACTGGCGCGTGAATTGCAACGCAGTGGCTTGCGCTACGGCATCTCCAGCGCCTGTGTGGGTGGCGGGCAAGGCATTGCGCTGCTGATCGAAAACCCCGAAGCGGCCTGAACATTTCCACCATCATCTGAAGGAACCACCATGAACATCCAAGGACAAGCTGCATTGGTCACCGGCGGTGGCTCCGGTTTAGGCGAAGCCACGGCGCGCGAACTCGCCCGCATGGGCGCCAAGGTCGCTGTACTCGACCTGAACCTGGCCAATGCCGAACGCGTGGCTGCCGACATCGGCGCAGAATTTGGAGACGGCTGTGCCGTGGCGGTGCAGTGCAACGTGTCCGACCCCGAAAGCATGGCCCAAGCCATCGCGACTGCAGCAGCAGCGCACGGCCCCGCCCGCATCCTGATGCAGATCGCAGGCATTGGCACCGCCAAACGCGTGGTGGGCAAGGACGGCAAGGCCGCACCTCTGGAAGAATTCGCCAAGGTGATCAACGTCAACCTGATTGGTACCTACAACGCAGCGCGCCTGTTTGCCGAAGCCTGCGCCAAACTGGACGCCCTGGAAGACGGCGCCAAAGGCGTGATGGTCTTCACCGCCTCGGTCGCAGCCTTTGACGGGCAAGTGGGCCAGCAGGCTTACAGCGCTTCCAAAGCTGGCGTGGCGGGCATGACGCTGCCCATGGCGCGCGACTTGGCACAACACGGTATTCGCGTGTGCACCATCGCGCCCGGCCTGTTCAAGACCCCTTTGCTGGCCAGTTTGCCCGAGCCTGTGCAGCAATCGCTGGCCGCCAGCATCCCCTTCCCCGCTCGCTTGGGCAAGCCCAGCGAGTTTGCCGAACTGGCCTGCCACATCGTCAGCAACAACCACCTGAATGGCGAAGTCATCCGACTCGATGGCGCATTGCGCATGGCCCCACGCTGAAAGCCCAACATGACCAAAACCGTTGTCTACGATGTGCAAGTGGTGTTCGGTGACTGCGACCCCGCAGGCATTGTTTTTTTTCCGAATTTCTCCAAATGGATGGACGCGTCTTCGCTCAACTTCTTCATGAAGTGCGGCATCCTGCCCTGGCGCGAGTTGGTCAAGACGCGGGGCATCATCGGCACGCCTCTCTTGGAGATCAATACCAAATTCATCCGACCTGCCACCTACGGCGAAACCATCCAGGTGCACACCAGTGTGCAAGAGTGGCGCGAGAAAGTTTTTGTGCACAAACACGTTGTGATGCGTGGCGACACCGTGCTTTGCGAAGGCACCGAGGTGCGCGCTTTTTGCATCAAACATCCCGAAGACCCCGATCGCATCAAAGCCATCCCTGTGCCTGAAGACATCCGCGCTTTGTGCAGCTGAAACGCGGACTTGCGCCATGTACTACGAACCCGGTGTCACTCCCCACGGCCTACCGCACGACCCGTTCAAGTCTTGCGTGATACCGCGTCCGATCGGTTGGATCTCTACAGTCGATGCACAAGGCCGCCACAACCTTGCGCCTTACAGCCAGTTCCAGAACGTGACCTTTGACCCACCCATCGTCATGTTCAGTGCCAACCAAACCACCCAAGGCGAACGCAAAGACTCGGTGCGCAACGCAGAACAAACAGGCGAATTCGTCTGGAACATGGCCACCTACGCTTTGCGCGATGCGGTCAACATTTCGGCCGAAGAAGTCCCACACGGCGTGGACGAATTTGACCGTGCGGGTCTCATCAAACTGCCCAGCCGCTTGGTCAAGCCCATGCGCGTGCAGGGCTCACCCATACAGTTTGAGTGCGTCTACTTGAACAGCCTGCGCTTTCCGGGCAAGCCGCCCATGGGGACAGCCGACGTGGTGTTTGGCCGCGTGGTGGCGATCCACATCGATGACGAGGTCATCAGCGACCAAGGCTTGATCGATGTGCTGAAGATCCAACCCTTGGCGCGCATGGGCTACTACGACTACACCTTTGTCGAGAACCAATTTCAGATGGTCATTCCTGGCAACAGCAAAGCCCTGTTGGCAGGTTTGGAAGGCTCGGCAGACAAAGCGGCCAACTCTTCATCTGGATCCCCCCGTTGATGGTTTGAACAGCCATTTTTTCTTTCAATTTTTTAACTAACTCCAATAGGAGACCAGCATGAGCAACCGCCGCGAATTCATCCAATCCACCATCGGCGCCGCCATTTTGGGCAGCACCGCATTCCAGCAAGCCTGGGCGCAAAGTGGGCTGCCGATCGAGCAAGTCAAAGTGCTCTACGGCTTCCCTCCCGGCAGCTCGGGCGACATTTGCGCCCGCCGCGTGGCCGAAAAATTTGGTGGCACGCCATACAGCAAGAACGCCGGCATCATTGACAGCAAACCAGGTGCGGGCGGCCAGATTGCCCTGAACCTGCTCAAGAGCGCTCCGGCCGACGGCTCTGTCTTGGCCATGACCCCGTTCTCTGCCATCTCGCTCTACCCCCACATCTTCAAAAACCTGCAGGACAAGCCTTTTGAGGACTTCATCCCGGTGGGCACCGCCTCCATGATCCACCACGGTTTTGCCGTCGGCCCCATGGTGCCGGCCAGCGTCAAAAATGTGAAAGACTTCATCGCCTGGGCCAAAGCCAATCCTGCGCAAGCGAGCTATGGCTCGCCCGCTGCAGGCTCCACACCGCACTTCATTGGCGCCTTGCTTGGTCTGAACCAGAGTTTTGAGTTCAAACATGTGCCCTACCGCGGCTCGGTGCCCGGCGTGACCGACGTGGTGGGCGGCCAAATCGCTTGCATGTTCACACCGCACGGCGACTTCATTGCCAACCACAAGGCGGGCAAGATGCGCATCTTGGCCACATCCGGCAAAACCCGTTCACCTTTTGTGCCCGATGTGGCCACCTTTGCCGAGCAAGGTTTCCCGGAGTTGACCGTGGAAGAATGGTTTGGTTTTTACGCCCCCGCCAAAACCCCAGCCAACGTGGTGCAAGCGGCCAACGCGGCAATCAACGCAGCCCTCAAAGACAAAGGCGTGCAAGACGCCTTGACCATCGTGGGCTTGATCCCGTTTGGCGGTAGCGCCGCAGACCAACTCAAGAGTTCGCAAGTGGAACTCGAGCGTTGGGGCCCCCTGATCAAGCGCATTGGCTTCAGCGTCGATTCCTGATCCCTTGCTGCCAAACGCATTCCGGCGCACCTTGACAGGTGTGCAGGATTTTTCCATTGAGCAAAGAACCCCATGAACGCCTACCAGCCCCGCACCGACGACATGCAATTTTTGCTGTCCCGCGTTTTGAATGCACCCACCCAGCTGCAAGCCCTGCCCGCCTTCGCCGAGGTGGACGCGGACCTCATGCAGCAGGTGCTGGGTGAAGCGGGCAAGTTTGTGGGAGAAGTGATCGCCCCCCTGAACCGCGACGGTGATGAAATTGGCGCGCAATGGAAAGATGGCGCAGTCACCATGCCACCAGGTTTCAAGGCCGCTTACCAGTCGTTTTGGCAAGCGGGCTGGCCTGCCTTGGCCTCTGGCACTGAAGACGGTGGCCAAGGCCTGCCCAGCGTGCTGGAAGCCATGCTCTATGAAATGCTGAGTGCGGCCAACATGGGCTGGACCATGGCCCCCGGCCTGCTGCACGGCGCTTACGAGTGCATCAAGCACCACGCCAGCGATGCGCTCAAAGCGCAGTATTTGGAAAAAGTGGCCACCGGGGAATGGCTGGCCACCATGTGCCTGACCGAGCCGCACGCGGGCTCTGACTTGGGGCTGGCCCGCACCAAAGCGGTTCCCCTGCCCGATGGTCAATATGCTGTCAGTGGCACCAAAATTTTCATCTCCGGAGGGGAGCACGACCTGACCGACAACATCGTGCACCTGGTGCTGGCCCGCCTGCCCGATGCGCCGCCCGGGCCCAAAGGCCTGTCTCTTTTTCTCGTGCCCAAGTTTTACCCCGACGGCTCACGCAGCCGGGTGCATTGCGACCGCATCGAAGAAAAAATGGGCTTGCACGGCAGTCCCACCTGTGTGATGCGCTTTGACGAAGCGGTGTGCGCCATCGTGGGCGAACCGGGCAAGGGCCTGAACGCGATGTTCGTGATGATGAACGCCGCCCGACTGCATGTGGCCTTGCAAGGCATTGGCCTGCTGGACGCCGCTTGGCAAAAAGCCGACGCGTATGCGCAAGAGCGCCGCCAGATGCGCGCACCCGGCAAAGGGAAGGGCGCTGGCGAGGCCGACTTCATCGGTGAACACCCCGCCATGCGACGCATTCTGGACACCCAACGCGCCTGGGTCGACGCCGGTCGCGTGTTGGCTTACCGCACCGCGCTCGAACTCGACCTGATCAAGCACAGCCCCGATGCGGCTACGCAAGCCGCCGCCCAGCGCTGGTGCGCTCTGGTCACGCCGGTCATGAAATCGGTCTTCACCCACCAAGCCTTCCATGGCGGCAGCGACTGCTTGCAGGTCTTTGGCGGCCACGGCTATGTGCGCGAATGGGGCATTGAGCAGATCGTGCGCGATGCCCGCGTGGCCATGATTTACGAAGGCACCAACGAAATCCAGGCGATTGACCTCTTGGTGCGCAAAGTGCTGGCCGATGGCGGCAGCGGCATCTATGCCCTGCTCGACAGCCTGCAAGCCGACTTGCCGCCTGGGGCCAAAGCCAGCACACAGGCTGGCGCACGCATTCAGACCCTGCGCGCCATCACCGCACAAATTGTCAAAACCGCTCCACAAGACGCAGCCCTGGCCTACAGAGTGGCCGACGACTACCTTCGCGCCGTGGCGCTGGTGCTGATGGACTGGGCTTGGTTGCGCATCGAAGCCGGTGTCGACAACAGCACGCCCAACGCCCCAACACGCTGGCAGGCTCCGGCCCAAGCCCTGCGCAGCTGGGTGCTGCCTGAATTCCAGATGCGCACATTCATCATCGTCCAGCAGTGCACAGCGGCGGCATAATTCGCCCACCATGCCCCGTACGTCCAAAACGACACCTCCATCTTCTGTGACCCACGCGAGTGGTCAATTGCCTCCCGCCCATTCGGAGCCTTGCGCCGTAGAGGTGGTGGACACCGGTTACCTCCAAACCCTGATGGGCTACAACGCCCGCAGAGCCGCTCTCAGCATCATTGAAATATTTTTAGAGCGACTGGCCCCCTACGGACTCAAACCGGTCGACTTTTCGGTCATGTCCACCATCTGCCACAACCCAGGCGTGACTTCACGTCAACTGTGCAGCGCCCTGAATTTGTTGCCTCCCAATTTGGTGGGGCTGATTCAATCTCTGGAAGCGCGGGACCTGATTGAGCGCAAACCGCATCCTTATGATGGCCGGGCTGTTGGCCTGCATGCCACCCCCAAGGGCCTCGATTTGATGGCGCAAGCTGAACAAACGGCGACCGAACTGGAAATCGAAAAAACTGCGAAATTGACACCTGCACAGCGCAAAACTTTGCTGAGCCTGCTGCAAAAAATTTACCTTTGATTTGTCGAAAGCGTGAACCATGTCACACACCAGCCTGCCTGTTGATGCGCACCAAGCCTTGCTGATTGGCCGTTTATGGGTACCTGGAAAAGGTGCCCATGTGGTGGCCGTCACGCCTCAAGATGTTTTTGACTTATCGGGCTTGGCAAACACCTGCAGTGGACTTTTGGAATTGCCCGATGTGGCCACCCGGGTCCGCGCCCATGTGGTTTCGGGTCAGGCCAAAACACTGGCCAGCACCGCCGAGACCCTCGCCCGCAGCGATGCGGCGCAGCGCGTTGGGGGTCAATCCTGGTTCATGGCCCCCTGCGATCTGCAAGCCGTCAAGGCTGCCGGTGTGACCTTTGTCGCCAGCATGCTCGAACGCGTGATCGAAGAGCAGGCCCGCGGCGATGCCAGCCGCGCCGAAGCTGTGCGCCAAGCTGTGGTGGCCGTGATCGGCGACAACTTGCGCCATGTGGTGCCTGGCTCACCTGAATCAGCCCAGCTCAAGGAAGTGCTGCTGGCCCAGGGCATGTGGTCGCAGTACCTGGAAGTGGGCATTGGGCCCGACGCTGAAATCTTCACCAAAGCCCAACCCATGAGTGCCGTGGGCAGCGGCGCCATGGTCGGGATCCACCCCGGCAGCCAATGGAACAACCCAGAACCCGAAATCGTGCTGGCGGCCAATTCACGTGGCGAAGTGGTCGGCGCCACCCTGGGCAACGACGTGAACCTGCGCGACTTTGAAGGCCGCAGCGCCTTGCTGCTGGGCAAAGCCAAAGACAACAACGCCAGCTGCGCCATCGGCCCCTTCATTCGCTTGTTTGACGAAAACTTCAGCATCGACGATGTGCGCCAGTGCGACCTGAGCCTCAAAGTGCAAGGCCCCGAAGGCTTTGTGATGCAAGGCAGCAGTGCCCTCGGTCAAATCAGCCGCGACCCGCTCGATTTGGTGTCCCAAGCCATGGGAGCCAACCACCAATACCCTGACGGCATGGTGCTGTTTTTGGGCACCATGTTCGCCCCCACACAAGACCGACATGGTCCCGGCCAAGGCTTCACCCATGTGGTGGGCGATGTGGTCAGCGTCTCCACCCCTTTGTTGGGCACCTTGGTCAATCCAGTGAGCACCACGGACCTGGCCCCCCCTTGGACCTACGGCATTGGCGCCTTGATGAACGATTTGGCCAAACGTCATCGCGCGGACTGATCGCCCCACCGAAGGGCTGGCATAATTTTGGGTTTTCCACACACCGGCGTCTTTGAGACTTCGGGCCTTTCTGACAGGAATCTCCCCATGAACACCACCCCCTCCGGCCTGCAATACGAAGACACTGTTGTCGGTGAAGGCGAAGTCGCGACGGCAGGCCAAGACGTCACCGTGCACTACACCGGCTGGCTCTACAAGGATGGCCAGCAAGGCGCCAAATTCGACTCCAGCCGTGACCGCCGCGACCCGTTTGTATTCGGCTTGGGCGCTGGCATGGTCATCAAGGGCTGGGACGAAGGCGTGGCGGGCATGAAGGTCGGCGGACAGCGCACCCTGATTATTCCGGCCGAATTGGGCTATGGCGCACGCGGCGCGGGTGGCGTGATCCCCCCTAATGCCACTTTGAAATTTGATGTCGAGCTGCTGGCACTGAACTGACACCAGCCTGCCAGGCGCCGGCACCACCCGCCGTATGGCGGGTTTTTTTTGGGGCAACACCCAACTTTTCCATCTCAAAGCCCCTCTTGAAGCCTGAGACAACGCCCCTATTTGTCAGGGGTCAACACTTTTTGCGGTCATTGTTCATGTCAGAACCCACTCACACCCCTGCCTCACCCGCCCCCAGCGAAGAAGAGCTCGTGGCCGCCCAAGCCGCCACCGACCCACTGGCCGACGCCCAAGCGGAATTGGCGAACCTCAAGGCCCAGAACGCCGATTTGGCCGACCAATACCTGCGTGCCCAAGCGGATGTGCAAAACGCCCGCCGCCGTGCGGACGATGAAATCGCCAAAGCCCGAAAATTCGCCGTAGAAGGGTTTGCCGACAGCCTTTTGCCGGTCTTGGACAGCTTAGAGGCTGGTTTGGCCATCCCCAACGTGACGACTGAGCAAATCCGCGAAGGCTCACAAGCCACTCTGCGCCAGCTCAAAAGCGCGCTGGAACGCAACAAAGTTGTGGCCATCGACCCGCACGCAGGCACCAGGTTCGATCCGCACCACCACCAAGCCATCAGCGTAGTGCCCGCCGAGCAAGAAGCCAACACCGTGGTCTCTGTGCTGCAAAAGGGCTATCAAATTGCCGACCGTGTGCTGCGCCCCGCCTTGGTCACCGTGACCGCGCCCAAATAAAGCACCTTGACTTGCGGGTTCAGGTCCGAAAAACCATTTTTAAGGTGTGGGGACTTGAAAAACTTTGCCCCCACCCCACCTGACATTCATCTGTAATTTTTAACATCTTCGGAGCATCCTCATGGGAAGAATCATCGGTATTGACTTGGGCACCACCAACTCATGCGTGGCCATCATGGAAGGCAACACGACCAAAGTGATCGAGAACGCCGAAGGCGCTCGCACCACCCCGTCGATCATTGCTTACCAAGAAGACGGCGAAATATTGGTCGGCGCCTCCGCCAAGCGCCAAGCGGTCACCAACCCACGCAACACCCTCTACGCGGTCAAGCGTCTGATCGGCCGCAAGTTCGCCGAGAAAGAAGTCCAAAAAGACATCGACCTGATGCCCTACACCATTGCCAAAGCCGACAACGGCGATGCCTGGGTCGAAGTGCGCGGCAACAAGCTGGCTCCACCTCAAATCAGCGCTGAAATTTTGCGCAAGATGAAGAAAACCGCCGAAGATTACCTTGGCGAAGAGGTGACCGAAGCCGTGATCACGGTGCCCGCTTATTTCAACGACGCGCAGCGCCAAGCCACCAAAGACGCTGGCCGCATTGCGGGTCTGGACGTCAAGCGCATCATCAACGAACCCACCGCTGCAGCCTTGGCTTTTGGCCTGGACAAGCAAGAAAAGGGCGACCGCAAAATCGCTGTGTATGACTTGGGTGGCGGCACGTTTGACGTGTCCATCATTGAGATCGCCGATGTCGACGGTGAGAAGCAGTTTGAAGTGCTCTCCACCAACGGTGACACCTTCTTGGGCGGCGAAGACTTTGACCAGCGCATCATCGATTTCATCATCGCCGAGTTCAAGAAAGAATCCGGCGTGGACTTGGCCAAAGACGTGTTGGCCTTGCAGCGCCTCAAAGAGTCCGCTGAAAAAGCCAAGATTGAGTTGTCCAGCTCGGCCTCAACCGACGTCAACCTGCCCTACATCACAGCCGATGCCACGGGCCCCAAGCACCTGAACATCAAGCTGACCCGTGCCAAGCTGGAGCAACTGGTGGAAGAGCTGATCGAGCGCACCATCGCCCCTTGCCGCATGGCCATCAAAGACGCGGGCGTGTCGGTCGGCGAGATCGATGACATCATCTTGGTGGGCGGTATGTCCCGCATGCCCAAGGTGCAAGAAAAGGTCAAAGAATTCTTCGGCAAAGAGCCACGCAAAGACGTCAACCCTGATGAAGCCGTGGCCGTGGGCGCTGCGATCCAAGGGCAAGTCTTGTCTGGCGACCGCACCGACGTGTTGTTGCTCGACGTGACACCTTTGTCGCTGGGCATCGAGACCATGGGCGGTGTGATGACCAAAATGATCACCAAGAACACGACCATCCCCACCAAGTTTGCACAGACCTTCTCGACCGCCGAAGACAACCAGCCAGCCGTGACGATCAAGGTGTTCCAGGGTGAACGTGAAATCGCCAGCGGCAACAAGGCTCTGGGCGAATTCAACCTCGAGGGTATTCCGCCAGCCGCGCGCGGCACACCGCAAATTGAAGTGTCTTTTGACATCGATGCCAACGGCATTTTGCACGTGGGTGCCAAAGACAAGGGCACGGGCAAAGAGAACAAGATCACCATCAAGGCCAACTCGGGTCTTTCCGAAGCCGAGATTCAGCAGATGGTGAAAGACGCCGAACTCAACGCCGTCGAGGACAAGAAGAAGCTGGAGTTGGTGCAGGCCAGAAACTCTGGCGAAGCCGCTGTGCACAGCGTCAAGAAAAGTTTGACCGAGCACGGAGACAAGATTGAAGCGGCCGAAAAAGATGCCATCGAAGCCGCCGTCAAGGGCCTCGAAGAAGTTTTGAAAGGCGAAGACAAAGACGCCATCGAAGCCAAAACCGAAGCCCTGATGACCGCCAGCCAAAAGCTGGGCGAAAAGGTCTATGCCGATATGCAATCCCAACAAGCTGCAGCCAGCGCCGGTGCTGCAGGCACAGATGCCAAGCCCCAAGACGACAATGTGGTGGACGCAGAAGTCAAGGAAGTCAAAAAGGGCTAACGCCCCACTCCCTGCGGCTTGGCCGCAGCCCCGCCGCGCAAGCTGATTCAGCCCCCTGAATCGCCTTCGCGGCGTTCTTGTTCTAACGGTTGGATTGCCTCATGGCCAAACGAGATTTTTACGAAGTGCTGGGCGTTGCGAAAAACGCCTCTGACGAAGACATCAAAAAGGCTTATCGCAAGTTGGCGATGAAGTACCACCCTGACCGCAACCAGGGCGAGGACGCCAAAGCCAAGGAGGCCGAGGCCAAGTTCAAAGAGGGCAAAGAAGCCTACGAGATGTTGTCTGACCCACAAAAGCGGGCAGCCTATGACCAGCATGGCCATGCAGGTGTTGACCCCAACATGCGCGGTGGCGCCGAAGGTTTTGGTGGTTTTGGTGACGCCTTTGGCGACATCTTCGGTGACATCTTTGGTGGCCAAGGCCGTGGCGGACGTGGTGGTGGCCGCCAGGTGTTTCGTGGCGCGGACCTCAGTTACGCCATGGAAATCACGTTGGAAGAAGCGGCCAACGGCAAAGACTCGCAACTGCGGATTCCGAGCTGGGAAGCTTGCGACACCTGCAGCGGCAGCGGCGCCAAACCTGGCACCAGCGTCAAAGCCTGCGGCACTTGTCACGGCCAAGGCCAAGTACAAATGCGCCAAGGCTTTTTCAGCGTCCAGCAAACCTGCCCCACATGCCGTGGCACGGGCAAGATCATCCCCGAGCCTTGCGGTACCTGCCATGGGCAAGGCAAACTCAAAAAACAAAAGACGCTGGAAGTCAAAATTCCTGCCGGCATCGATGACGGCATGCGCATCCGCAGCGCGGGCAACGGCGAGCCCGGCACCAATGGTGGGCCACCGGGCGATTTGTTCATCGAGATCCGCCTCAAAAAGCACGACATCTTCGAACGCGATGGCGATGACTTGCATTGCGCGGTGCCGATCAGCTTTTCCAAAGCGGCTTTGGGCGGCGAGATTGAAGTGCCCACGCTGGGCGGTAAAGCCGCCATCGATATCCCCGAAGGCACCCAAACGGGCAAGCAGTTCCGCTTGCGCGGCAAGGGCATCAAGGGCGTGCGCGGCAGCTACCCTGGCGACCTGTATTGCCACATCACCGTAGAGACCCCAGTCAAGCTGACCGAGCACCAAAAGAAATTGCTCAAGGAGTTTGAGGAGTCACTCTCAAAGGGTGGTGGGAAGCACCAGCCCAGCGGAGAAACCTGGACCGACAAGCTCAAGGGCTTTTTCGGGGCTTGAGTCTGCTTTAACCCGCTTGGCAGCGCGAGGGGGGCTGCAGCGGGTTCCTCATGGCGTGTCCGTAAAAATCGTCACCCGCCGCAGCCCCTCTCGCACTTCGGGATGAATTGGCAGGTCGGTTCATTCGTTGACCCAAGTCAAACCCTGTGCCAGCCAATGCCGTGAACATGGGCACATGAGCGCCACCATCACTTTTCTCGGCGGAGCGGACACCGTCACCGGTTCCAAGTACCTGATCGAGCACAACCAAAAACGGCTGCTCGTCGATTGCGGGCTGTTTCAGGGCTACAAACAGCTGCGCTTGCGCAACTGGAACCCTCTGCCCATCGATCCGGCACAGATCGATGCGGTGGTCCTCACCCATGCCCACCTGGACCACAGCGGGTACTTGCCGTTGCTGGTCAAAAATGGTTTTCGGGGGCATGTGCACGCCACTGCCGCCACATGCGACCTGGTCGGCATTTTGTTGCCCGACAGCGGTCACATTCAAGAGGAAGACGCGTTTTTTGCCAACCGACATGCTTTTTCCAAACACGCCCCTGCCTTGCCGCTCTACACCAAGCAAGAGGCCATACAAAGCCTCAAGCACATGCGCGCCGAACACATGGGGCCTTGGTTCGAGCCGATTCGCGGCTGGAAGACCCGTTTTCAGCCCGCCGGGCACATTTTGGGTGCCGCCAGTCTGCTGCTGGATGTGGGTGGCAGACGCATTTTGTTTTCGGGTGATTTGGGCCGCCCCGACGACCCGCTGATGAACCCGCCCGAGCCACCGCCTCAGGCCGACACAGTGCTGATCGAGTCGACCTATGGCGACCGCCAACACCCCCAAGAAAAGCTGTTTGAAGAACTCGGGCCGCTGCTCAAAAAATTGGCGGCACGCGGCGGTGTGGCCGTGGTACCGGTATTTGCGGTGGGACGGGCGCAGGCCGTGCTGCACACCATTGCGCAGCTCAAGGCCGCAGGGGAAATCCCCAAAAGTTTGCCGATTTTTCTGGACAGCCCCATGGCGATCCACACCACGGCTTTGTTTGAGCGGCACCCAGGCGAGCACCGCCTGAATGCGCAAGAGGTGCGCCACATGGACCATGTGGCCACCATGCTGGAGACGCCGGAGCAGTCCAAGTCTTTGGCGCATCGGCATGGGCCCATGGTGATCTTGGCGGCCAGTGGGATGGCCACCGGTGGGCGCGTTTGCACCACCTGGTTCGCTACGCAGGTGACCACCGCAACTTGATCGTCTTGACGGGCTACCAAGCACCGGGCACGCGCGGTGCCGCGCTGGCCAGTGGCCGCAGCACCATTCGCATCCACGCACAAGATGTGCCGGTCAGGGCCGAAGTGGCGCAAATCGAGTCGGCCTCGGCGCACGCCGATGCCAACCAACTGCTCAGTTGGCTGCACAAAATGCCCAACGCACCCGGGCAGGTGTATGTGGTGCACGGTGAGCGCGAAGCGTCCGACATGCTGCGCCAGCGCATCGAGCATGAAATCAAATGGCGCGCCCTGGTGCCCGAGCAGGGCTCGGTCTGGCCGCTGTGAGGTGACTCAGAGAAAACGGTCCAGCAGCTTGCGCGAGTGTTTGTCCATGGCCGCCAAGTCTCGAATCATGTACTGCACACCATCGGCGTCGTTGATGAGCAGAACCGTGCCTGTTAGGCGGCGGATATCCTCCTCGCCTTTGAGCAAAAAACGGGCCGTACCGCGATCGGTTTGGACCGTCCAGGTGCTGGGGGTGGCAAAACTGCTGACACTTTCCAGCCGGTGGATGACGGGCAAGAATTCCCGCTCGGACAAGGCTTGCAGCACACGCGATTGCAAGTCGGATGGCAAATCAGTCAGGGCATCCACCCAGATCAGTTCGTGCCCTTCGGCATCCATCAACGCCACGCCCCCGTGCGGCGAGGTGACGGGATAAGCCCGCAAGGCCGTGACGGGCGCGTGCTGGGCACCGCCGGGCATGTGCAACACCCATTGGCCAAAAGCGTCGCGCTGCAAATCAAATGTGTTCATGCCAGCACCTTCTGTTCGATGCCACCGCCCAAGACCGTCTCGGCCTCGGCTTGGCGCTGCTGCGCTTCGTACAAGCGCCAATAGGCACCCTCTGCAGCGATCAATTCATCGTGCGAGCCCTCTTCCACGACGACACCTTTGTCCATCACCACCAAACGGTCGGCCTTGCGCAGGGTAGACAACCTGTGTGCAATCGCGATCGTGGTGCGGCCCCTGACCAAATTGTCCAAGGCCCGTTGGATTTCTTTTTCTGTCTCGGTGTCGACCGCTGAAGTGGCCTCGTCCAAAATCAAAATCCGCGGGTTGATCAGCAAAGCCCGTGCAATCGAAATGCGCTGGCGTTCACCACCCGACAGACCTAGTCCCCGCTCGCCCAACAAGGAGTCATAGGCTTGCGGCATGCGCATGATGAATTCGTGGGCGTGTGCCGCCCGCGCAGCGGCCACGATGTCTTCTCGGGAGGCGCCTGGTTTGCCATAGGCGATGTTGTCCGCGATGGTGCCAAAAAAGAGAAACGGCTCTTGCAAAACCAAGCCAATTTGGCTGCGGTAATCAGCGGTTTTCAATTGCCGAATGTCAGTGCCATCCAATTCAATCGACCCATCGGTCACATCGTAAAAGCGACAAATCAGGTTCACCAGCGTACTTTTGCCAGAACCGCTGTGCCCCACCAAACCAATCATCTGGCCCGGCAAGATGTCCAAGTTCAATTGGCGGATCACAGCCCGGTTTCCGTAGCGAAAGCCCGCATCGTGCACCGTGATGCGACCCTGCACGCGCTCTGGCAAGGCGACTGGGCGAATGGGCTCAGGCACGCTGGAAACATGGTCCAGGATGTCAAAAATGCGCTTGGCCCCCGAAGCGGCTTGTTGCGTGTGCGAGACGATGCGGCTCATCGTGTCCAGGCGGCCATAAAAACGGCCAATGTAGGCCAAGAAAGCCGTTAACACCCCCACGGTGATTTGGTCTTTCGACACCAACCAAATGCCAAAGCCCCAGACCACCAACAAGCCCACCTCGGTCATGAGGGTGACGGTGGGTGAAAACAAAGCCCAAACACGGTTCAAGCGGTCATTCACCAAGAGGTTGTGCTGGTTTGAATCTCTGAACCGCTTGGACTCGCGGTCCTCTTGTGCAAAGGCCTTGACCACCCGGATGCCGGGGATGGTATCGGCCAACACATTCGTCACTTCGGCCCAGACGCGGTCAATTTTTTCAAAGCCCGTGCGCAAGCGTTCGCGCACCAGGTGAATCAGCCAACCGATGAACGGCAGGGGCAGCAAAGTCACCAAGGCCAGCGTCGGGTTGATGGTGAACAGGATGATCGCGGTCATCAAAATCATCAGCACATCGGTCGCAAAATCCAGCAGGTGCAGCGACAAAAACACATTGATGCGGTCTGTTTCATTGCCAATGCGGGCGATCAAGTCGCCGGTACGACGATCCCCAAAATACTCCAAGGACAAATTCAACAAATGGTCGTAGGTGGTCGTGCGCAGATCGGCCCCGATGCGCTCAGACACCAAAGCCAAAATATAAGTCTTGGCCCATCCCAAGCCCCAGGCCAATAAAGCCGCACCGAACAGACCCAGCAAGTAAAGTGACACGAGACCCGAGTCTATGGGCACGCCGTTTTGGTAAGGAATCAACACCTCGTCCATCAGGGGCATGGTCAGGTATGGCGGCACCAAAGTGGCTGCGGTGGAGGCCAAGGTGAGCACAAAGCCAGCGAGCAAAGACTTTTTGTAGGGCTTGGCAAAACGCCAGAGTTTCAGCAGCGTCCAGGTCGATGGGGGTGCAAGGTCTTCGCGCCCACAGCTTGGACAGTCGTCATCGTTCTCTCGCATGACGGCTTGGCACACAGGGCACACGGCAACCGACAAATTTTGCTGCAACGGTGTGCCGTTGCCCGAAAGCTGAGCTTGCTGTTTTTCAAACTGGGCAACCCAGCGGGCCGCAGCCGATTGCAAGCCCAAAGTGAACCGCCACACGGCCAGTTGTCCCGTTGGCGAGACCAATGCCAAAGTCCCTACGCCAGCGTGATCGCTCAGCTTGAGGCTCAAATCAGGCTGCACTGGCCAGCTTTGCCAAGTTTTTTGCACGCCCGAGCCAAACAAGACCCTTTGATCGGTCAAAATCACCAGGCTTTTGGCGAAAAACAATTTCTCATCCAAGTCAACCTCCAGCCCAGCTGAGACGTTTTCTTGGGGTTGAAGAAGGGTGTGAACTTCTGCTTGCCAAGCCTCCGGAATCCCTGGAAGCGCCAAAACTGAAGCAGGTGTTGAAATCATGACAAAGAACCACGGTGTGCTCGCCACGCATCTGCTGCGGGGCAAAAATGAAAACCCTTGATTTGGCCCACTGCTTCAACAAGACTGCCCATGTTTAATTTGAATCCTGTTTTTTCAGCGCAATTGAAGGCCAATGCCACAATTGGCGATTCATTGTATCGCCGCACCTTTTGCATATGAGTCCCAAAAATATCGAATTTCTGCGCTTGACGTATTTGCGCGGACCCAACATCTGGACCTACCGCTCGGTGATGGAAGCCCTGATCGACATCGGGGAGCTGGAAGACTTCCCCTCCAACCTGTTGCCTGGCTTCAATGAGCGACTCAAGGCTTGGTTACCTCTGATGATCGAGCACCACTGCACCCCAGGTGTTCGCGGTGGGTTTTTTCAACGCCTGGACACAGGTACCTGGGCTGGGCACATCCTGGAGCACGTCAGCCTCGAATTGCAAACCTTGGCAGGCATGCCCATGGCCTTTGGCAAAGCGCGCGAAGCCGGTCCGCGTGGCGTCTACAAAGTGGTGATCCGCACAGACAACGAAACCGTGGGCAGAAGGTCGCTAGAACTCTCGCGCGAGCTGATTTTGGCTGCCATCCACGACACCCCCTTTGATGTGCCTGCCGCAGTGTCTCAATTGGCGGCATCGGTCGATGCCTTGCATGTGGGGCCCAGCACTTACAGCATTGTTGAGGCGGCCTACGCCCGTCGCGTGCCTTTCATTCGGCTGAATGTGGGCAACTTGGTTCAGCTGGGCCATGGCGTCAAGCAGCGCCGCATCTGGACGGCCGAAACTGACCGGACCAGCGCCATTGCCGAGGGCATCTCCAGAGACAAAGACCTGACCAAAAAACTGTTGGCCATGTGCGGCGTGCCCATACCCGAAGGCCAAGTTGTGGACAGTCCGGCCGCCGCTTGGATCGCTGCACAAGAGATCGGTTTACCCGTTTGCGTCAAACCCAGCAATGGCAATCGCGCACGCGGGGTGTCACTGGACCTGAGCACCCAAAGCGAGATAGAGACCGCCTACGGCATCGCATTGGCCCAGGGCCGTGATGTCATCGTTGAGCGTTTTGTTCGCGGCTCTGAGCATCGATTGCTGGTGGTGGGCGACCGCATGATTGCCGCATGCCGCGGGGAAGGCGCCAGCGTCACCGGCGATGGGCAACACACTGTGCGCGAGCTGGTAGAGCTCCAAATCAATTCTGACCCCCGCCGCGGCAGCATAGGCAACTTGCCCCTCGAACTGGTGATACTGGCCGACAACAGCCCCGAAGTGCTGGAACTTGCACGCCAAGGCTTGACCATCGACAGCGTGCCCGCTCTGGGGCAGTCGGTGTTGGTCAAACGCACCGGCAACATGACCACCGACATCACCGATGTGGTTCATCCCGATGTGGCAGCCCAGGCGGTTCTGGCCGCGCGTGTGGTGGGCTTGGACATTGCAGGCGTGGATGTGGTGACCCCTGATATTTGCCAACCCTTGGGGACTCAAGGCGTGGTGGTTGAAGTCAATGCTGGCCCCAGCTTGTTGATGCACCTGAATCCAGCCGAAGGCCAACCCCGCTTGGTCGGCCAAGCGATTGCCGATCACCTCGTCCCAATCACTGAAACAGGCCGCATTCCAGTGGTCGGCTTGATGGGCGATGGCGACACCACCAAGAGCGCCAAATTGATCGCTTGGCTCTTGCATTTACAAGGTTTATTCACCGGTCTGGCTTGCGCTGATGGCCTTTATGCCAACCAACGTTGCCTCTTCAAAGGCAATGCCATGGACTTTGAGCAGGCCGAGCGTTTGCTCATCAACCGTTCGGTCGAAGCCGCCGTCTTTGAAAGCGATGCCCGCCATCTGCTCACCCAAGGTTTGGCCTATGACCGCTGCCAAGTTGGCATTGTCACCCACATGCCCAAAGCAGCACCCTTGGAAGATTTGTACCCAGGGCCTGACGAAAAAATGCCCAGCTATATCCGCACGCAAATCGACTTGGTGCTGCCCACTGGCTATGCCGTCTTGAATGCCGAGGACGAGGCGGTGGCCGAACTCGCCGAATTTTGCGACGGCGGCGTGATCCTTTTTGCATCTGATGAGCACCAAGAACGGCTGCAGGCCCATCAAAAAGAAGGCGAACGCGTGGGCTTTTGGCGCGATGGCCAGTTGATTTTGGCCGAGGGCGCCTCCGAGCAGTCGGTGTTGTCCGTGCAGCGTCCCGGGGTATCACGTTTGCTCAAAAACAATGTGCTCAGCACCCAAGACATGCTCGTGGCTGCTTGTGCGGCCTGGGCCATGGGCATGGATGCAGACCTGATTCGCGCCGGTGTCAAAAGTTACGGCCAAATCCCGGCAGCCTGAATCGGCTCGACAAAAAACAACAGGAACCGATCTTCATGGAAGTGTCACGAATTCGCGCTTTGCGCGGCCCCAACTTGTGGAGCCGCCACACGGCCATCGAAGCCATCGTCACCTGCACGGCCGAAGAACAAGGCCTCAGTCCGCAACACCCTACCGAGCAACACCTGCGCCGAATTTTTCCTGAAGTTGGCCCCTTTGATGCGGTGCGACCCGGGCTGGCTGTCAGCTTGGCCCATGCACTGGAAAAGGTCACTTTGGGCTTGCAGATCCAAGCCGGTTGCCCCGTCTCCTTCAGCCGAACCACCCCCACCGAAGAGCCTGGTGTCTACCAAGTCGTGGTGGAGTATTCCGAAGAAACAGTGGGCCGAAAGGCCCTTGAATTGGCCGAAAAACTTTGCAACGCCGCCATATCGGGCATGGGTTTTGACCTCGAAGCCTCGATTGCCCATTTGCATGAACTCGACGAAGACGTCCGCTTGGGGCCATCTACAGCGGCCATTGTGGACGCCGCCTTGGCACGGGGTATCCCCGTCAGACGCCTGACCGATGGGAGCATGGTGCAGTTTGGCTGGGGTGCCAAACAGCGCCGCATTCAAGCGGCCGAAGTCGACACCACCAGCGCCATCGCCGAATCCATCGCCCAGGACAAGGCCCTGACCAAGAGCTTGTTGCACGCTGCAGGTGTGCCTGTGCCTTTGGGCAAACCGGCCACCACCCTAGAGCAAGCGTGGCAGATCGCCCAAGAGGTGGGTTTGCCTGTGGTGGTGAAACCCCAAGACGGCAACCAAGGCAAAGGGGTGTCGGTCAATATTTCAGACCGATCCGTTTTTGATAAGGCCTATGCCACTGCCCTGCGCTACGGCGTGGTCATGGTCGAGAAATTTTTGCCGGGTCATGACTACCGCCTTTTGGTGGTGGGCAACAAATTGGTGGCAGCCTCGCGGCGGGAACCCCCATTGGTTGTGGGCGATGGCAAACACACCGTACGCCAACTGGTCGACCTGGTCAATGCCGATCCTAGGCGCGGCGATGGCCATGCCACCTCCTTGACGAAGATTCGCTTCGATGACATCGCCATCGGTCGCTTGCACGAACAAGACCTGCAACCCGAATCCATACCTGTCAAAGGTCGACGGGTTTTACTGCGCAACAACGCCAACCTCTCCACCGGTGGCACCGCCACCGATGTGACCGACGACGTACACCCCGAAGTGGCCAGCCGCGCCGTCGAGGCGGCGCAAATGGTGGGCCTCGATATTTGTGGCGTGGACGTCGTGTGCGAATCCATCCAACGCCCTCTTGAAGAGCAAAACGGCGGCATCGTCGAAGTGAACGCTGCGCCAGGCCTGCGCATGCACATCAGCCCGTCGTATGGCAAAGGACGGGACGTTGGAAAAGCGGTGATTGAACACATGTACGCCTCAGGTGACCACGGGCGTGTGCCAGTGATCGCCGTAACCGGCACCAATGGCAAGACCACGACCGTTCGCTTGATCGCTCACCTGATGCGCAGCCAAGGCCTGCGCGTGGGCATGACCAACACCGACGGCGTTTATGTCAACGGCCGACAAACCGACTCTGGTGACTGCAGTGGCCCCCGCAGCGCCCGCAACGTGCTCATGCACCCCGAAATGGACGCTGCGGTTTTTGAAACCGCACGCGGCGGCCTGCTGCGCGAAGGTCTGGCCTTTGACCGCTGCCAAGTGGCCGTGGTCACCAACCTGGGCACGGGCGACCACTTGGGTTTGAACTACATCACCACGCTGGAAGACCTGACCGTTGTCAAACGCGTGATCGTGCTCAACGTAGACCCTGAGGGCATGGCCGTGCTCAATGCCAACGACCCGGCCGTTGCCGCCATGGGTCGTCACTGTCCCGGAGAGGTGACTTATTTCGCGCTGGACCCCAACCAACCCGTGCTGGCCACCCACCGCGCCCAAGGCAAGCGTGTGGTGTATCTGGACAAAGGCGATATCGTGGCCCAAAAAGGGCAGCAAACCTTTCGCATCCCTTTGAGCCAAGTGCCTCTGACCCGTCAAGGTCAAATTGGTTTTCAAACCGAAAACGTGCTGGCGGCAGTGGGAGCGGCCTGGGCCGTGGACATGCCCTGGCCAATCATGACCGAAGGCTTGTCCAGCTTTGTCAGCGACATCCAGGGCGTGCCTGGGCGCTTCAATGTGTTTGATTACCGAGGCGCCACCCTGATCGCCGATTACGGCCACAACCCCGATGCCATCCAAGCCTTGGTGCAAGCGGTCGAGAACATGCCCGCTCAAAAACGCATGGTGGTCATCAGTGGCGCTGGCGACCGACGTGACCAAGACATCCGGGACCAAACCCAGATTTTGGGCAAAGCCTTTGATGAAGTGTTGCTCTACCAAGATGCCTGCCAGCGGGGCCGTGAAGACGGCGAAGTCCTAGGTCTTTTGCGCGAGGGTTTGCAAGGTGCTGTCCGAACCACCCATATTCAGGACATTCAAGGCGAGTTCAATGCGATTGATGTGGCTTTGTCCCGCTTGTCACCGGGTGACCTGTGCTTGATCTTGATCGACCAAGTCGAAGAAGCCCTGGCCTACATCTCGGCCAAAGTCAAAGCGTCCCATTGATCAGCATCGCCAGCAAGGTGCTGGCGATGTACACCTCAGCCCAAACCCACCAGCGGCGTCCAGTGGGCGGTGGCTTTTCGACCAACTCGTAAAGCCAGGCACCAGCCCCTAGGGAGAGCACAAGCGAAACCAGCATGCCTAAGGCGTTGAACCAGACACCCGTGGGCCACCAATAAGTGACCGCCGCATTGACCAGCAAGCTGACGGCGAAGTGCACCACAAAAACGCTGTAGGACACACGCGACAACCAGCCCATCGCTTGCCGCCCCATACCTCCAATCTGACCCGTGCCCATCATCCAGGCTTTTGGGGCGCCAGCCAAACCGATGGCCACACAAAAAGCTGTGGCCACGCGCCAGCGGGGCTCAAGCCACCAAGCCACTGCGCCCAGCAACACCATGGCTGTCACACCGATCGAATGGGATTTGGCATGGCGTACTGCATGCGCCAGCCAGCCAAGGCCATAGGCACCCAAAAAATAAAGGTTCAGATCTTCCAACTCGGAATGGCGGTTCCACCACCACAACGACGCTGCTGCAAGCACAAACCACAAACTGCCCAGCCATGCTTTGACAGACCATTGGGGGAATATGACCTGGGCGCGCTGCGCCACAAGCATCAGCAACAAGGCCGAAACATACAGCTGCAAATCAATCGCTATGTACCAAACCCCAGCAGACAAACCGTCCATGCCCCACAGGTGTTGTACGAAAAAAACGTGGGCCAAAGTCTGCCAAAACTCGGGCGGGGGAGACAAAGAATCATGGTCAAAGAATGGGCGCAGCAGCTCAGTCACCAACACCGTCAAGCTGAGCGCGGCGAGCAAGGGAATGGCCAGGCGAAGGTAACGCCTGCGCACCAAGCCCCAAATTGGGTCTCTCGCCAAAGGCCCCAACTTGGCCAAACTGTTGGCCGTGAGGTAACCGCCGCAAACCAAAAAGACTTGAACCGCCAAACGCCCATGCTCACTCAACCAAGCCACCCAAAGTGGCCAAGCCTGAGCCACCACATCGGCCATCGGCCCATAAAAGGCCAGATGGTGCAGAACGATGAACAGGCACCCTAGCCCTTTGAAGATCTCCAGCAAGCCCGCACGCTCTGTGTCAGGAGGGCTTGGGTGCTCCATCGCGGACCGCTGTGCTTTCACATTGCCAAACGCTGGCGTGCAGCTTGGTACTGGGACTTGAACTGGGCCACCAGATCAGCCGTGCTTTGCACCGACTGAATCGCACCAATGCCCTGGCCACAACCCCAGATGTCTTTCCAGGCTTTTTTGGCGTCACCCCCAAAGTTCATTTTGCTGGGGTCAGACTCGGGCAGGTTTTCAGGGTCCAGGCCTGCTGCACGGATGGACGGGGCCAGGTAGTTACCGTGGACACCGGTGAACAGGTTGCTGTAGACGATGTCGTCAGAATTGCTGTCCACAATGGCTTGTTTGTAGTCTTCGGCCGCACGCGCTTCGTGCGTGGCAATGAAAGCCGAGCCGATGTAGGCGAAATCCGCACCCATGGCTTGGGCAGCCAAAATCGCATCGCCCGTCGCGATTGAGCCCGACAAAGCCACTGGACCGTCGAACCACTGGCGAATTTCTTGGATCAAAGCAAACGGGCTCTTCACGCCTGCGTGGCCACCGGCCCCTGCCGCCACAGCGATCAGGCCGTCAGCACCCTTCTCGATCGCTTTGCGAGCATGCTTGTTGTTGATGATGTCATGCAAGACCACACCGCCATAGCTGTGGGCGGCCTCGTTGATTTCTTCACGCGCGCCCAAAGAGGTGATGATGATCGGCACCTTGTACTTGACGCACATGGCCATGTCGTGCTCCAAGCGGTCGTTGCTCTTGTGCACGATCTGGTTGATGGCAAAGGGCGCAGCAGGCTTGTCCGGGTTGGCGGCGTTGTACGCGGCCAGGGTCTCGGTGATCTCGATCAACCACTCCTCAAGTTGGGCTGCGGGGCGGGCATTCAAAGCGGGCATGGAGCCCACAATGCCGGCCTTGCACTGCTCAATCACCAACTTGGGGTTACTGATGATGAACAAGGGCGATGCGATGGCGGGAAATGGCAGGTTGGCCAAAACGGGGGGCAGTTTGGACATGTTGTCTCCTCAAAATTATTTTGAAAAATCGGTATCAGAAGGCTTCGAGTGCCATGGCAGTCACACTGCCCGCCCCTTCGACAATGCTGTCGCGCATACCGGGCGCTTTGCTCAACATGTGGTCAGCGTAAAAACGAGCCGTGGTGATCTTGGCTGTCATGAAAGCCGCGTCTTGCGCCTGTGCCTCAGGTGTCAGCGCCACCAGCAATGCGCGGCCCATTTGCCAGCCCGCCATCAGGTTGCCCGCCAGCATCAGGTAGGGCACGCTTCCTGCGAACACGTCATTCGGGTGGGCCTTGGTGTTGCCGGCTACAAAATCAACCACGTCCACAAAAGCTTCGCGGGCGGCTTTCAATCGCTTGGCCACGGCCAGTGCATCGGCATGACCGGAGGCTGAGAGTTCGCTTTCGGTCTGTGCCACTTGCGCGGCCAGCGCCTTGGCGGTTTGACCGCCATCACGCGCTGTTTTGCGGCCCACCAGGTCGTTCGCCTGGATGGCGGTGGTGCCTTCGTAGATGGTCAAAATTTTGGCATCACGGTAATACTGCGCTGCACCGGTTTCTTCGATGAAACCCATGCCGCCGTGTACTTGCACGCCCAAGCTGGTGACTTCCAGGCTCATCTCGGTGCTGTAGCCCTTGACCAGCGGCACCATGAATTCGTAGAACGCCAGGTTTTGTTTGCGCACTTCGGCATCAGGATGGTGGTGCGAGGCGTCATAAGCAGCAGCTGCGGTTGTGGCCATGGCGCGGCAACCTTCGGTGTAGGCACGCATGGTCATGAGCATGCGGCGCACGTCAGGGTGGTGAATGATGGGGCCAGCGGCGGGCAAGCTGCCGTCCACTGGGCGGCTTTGCACGCGATCACGGGCATATTGAACGGCACGCTGGTAAGAACGCTCGGCAATCGCGATGCCCTGCACACCCACCGCATAACGAGCAGCGTTCATCATGATGAACATGTATTCGAGGCCACGGTTTTCTTGGCCCACCAAATAACCCACGCCGCCGCCGTTGTCTCCGAACTGCAGCACGGCTGTAGGGCTGGCCTTGATGCCCATCTTGTGCTCGATGCTCACGCAGTGCACGTCATTGCGCTCACCCAATGAACCATCCGCTTTCACGAGAACTTTGGGCACCACAAACAAGCTGATGCCTTTGACGCCTTCGGGCGCGCCCACCACACGCGCCAGCACCAGGTGCACGATGTTCTCAGCCATGTCGTGCTCACCATAGGTGATGTAAATCTTGGTGCCGAAAATTTTATAAGTGCCATCGGGCTGAGGCTCGGCGCGGGTGCGCACAGCGGCCAAATCTGAGCCCGCTTGTGGCTCGGTCAGGTTCATGGTGCCGGTCCACTGGCCGGAGATCAACTTATCCAAGTAAGTGGCTTTGAGCTCGTCTGAACCTGCTGTCAGCAACGCTTCAATCGCACCATCGGTGAGCAAGGGGCACAGGGCAAAGGCCATGTTGGCCGAATTGAGCATTTCACCGCAGGCCGCACCAATGGTTTTGGGCAGGCCTTGGCCGCCAAAGTCAGCCGGGTGCTGCAGGCCTTGCCAGCCGCCTTCGGCGTACTGCTGATAAGCCTCTTTGAAGCCAGGCGTGGTGGTCACGCCGCTGCCATTGTGAAAGGACGGGTTTTTGTCGCCTTCCCAGTTCAGGGGCGAGATGACGTCTTGGTTGAGCTTGGCGCACTCTTCGAGCACGGCCTGAGCGGTTTCCAGGCCCGCGTCTTCAAAGCCAGGAATCTGCGCGATCTGGTCAATGCGGGCCAGATGCTCGATGTTGAACAGCATGTCTTTCAAGGGGGCGATGTAGCTCATGTCTTGTTTCCGTTAGGTTTCCGAGGAAAAAGGGGTCGGGTACAAAAAAGACCTCTCTTGGAGGCCTTTCTTGCTACCGTCAAATCATCACAGTGCGTTGGTCAATTCAGGCACAGCGGCGAACAAGTCGGCTTCGAGGCCAAAGTCGGCCACGCTGAAGATCGGGGCCTCGGGGTCCTTGTTGATCGCCACGATCACCTTGGAATCCTTCATGCCCGCCAAGTGTTGGATCGCACCCGAGATGCCGCAAGCCACATACAACTGAGGCGCGACAATCTTGCCGGTCTGACCCACTTGCAAGTCGTTGGCCGCGTAACCGGCATCGACCGCAGCGCGGCTGGCACCAATCGCTGCGCCCAATTTGTCGGCCAGTGGGGTCATCACTTCATTGAACTTTTCTGAGCTGCCCAGTGCGCGGCCACCGGAGACGATGATCTTGGCAGCCGTCAACTCAGGGCGGTCGTTCTTGGCAATTTCACTGCGTGTGAAGCTGCTCTTGCCGCTGTCGGCTTGTGCGGCTGCGCTTTCTATCGATGCGCTGCCACCTGTGCTGGCTGCCGGATCGAAGCCGGTTGTGCGCACGGTGATGACTTTGGTGGCATCCAGGCTTTGCACCGTGGCCATGGCGTTACCAGCGTAGATCGGCCGCTCGAAGGTGTCGGCCGAAAACACTTGGGTGACGTCACTGATTTGGCCCACGTCCAGCTTGGCAGCCACACGGGGAGCCACGTTTTTGCCTGCGGCAGTGGCAGGGAACAGGATGTGGCTGTAGTTGGCCGCAACAGCGAGCACTTGTGCTGCGACGTTTTCTGCCAAGCCATGGGCCAGCGCGTCGCTGTCGGCATGGATCACTTTGGACACACCGGCGATTTGTGCTGCAGCGGCGGCTGCAGCGGCGGCATTGTGGCCAGCCACCAGCACGTGTACATCACCACCGCAAGCGGCAGCGGCGGTGACGGTGTTCAAGGTAGCGCCCTTGATCGAGGCGTTGTCGTGTTCGGCAATAACGAGAGAAGTCATGAGATTTCCTTAGACGGTCAAATGACCTTTGCAACGTTTTTCAATTTATCCACCAAGGTGGCCACATCGGGCACCTTGATACCGGCGCTGCGCTTGGCAGGTTCGGCCACTTTCAAGGTCTTGATGCGGGGGGTGATATCGACGCCCAAATCCTCGGGTTTGAAGGTGTCGAGCTGCTTTTTCTTGGCCTTCATGATGTTGGGCAAGGTCACATACCGCGGCTCATTCAGGCGCAAGTCGGTGGTGACCACCGCAGGCATGCTGACCGACAGGACTTCCAGTCCGCCGTCGATCTCGCGGGTGACTTGGGCTTTACCGTCCACGATCTCCACCTTGGATGCGAATGTGGCTTGTGGCAAATCGGCCAACGCTGCCAACATCTGGCCAGTTTGATTGCAGTCATCGTCGATGGCTTGCTTGCCCAAAATGATCAAGCCGGGTTGCTCTTTGTCCACCAAGGCCTTGAGCAGCTTGGCTACAGCCAAGGGTTGCAAGTCCAAGTCAGCGGGGGTCTCGACCAAAATGCCGCGATCTGCGCCAATCGCCATCGCAGTGCGCAGGGTTTCTTGGCACTGGGCCACGCCGCAAGATACGGCAATCACCTCGGTTGCAAAGCCTTTTTCTTTCAGACGAACGGCTTCTTCAACGGCGATCTCGTCAAAGGGGTTCATGCTCATTTTGACGTTGGCGATGTCCACGCCCGAACCATCGGACTTGACACGCACCTTGACGTTGTAGTCCACCACCCGCTTGACTGGAACCAGAATTTTCATGAAATCAACTCCATTGAAAGATCAAAACCTGCGGCGCCAGAGCTGACACCTTGAAAGAAACGATTAACGTTGACGTAAACGTCAATTGTGCATCAAAACTCATTTTTAAGCTGCTCATTATCAACAAAAAAGCACGGTCGTGCGAATTTTAAACCACGCAATAAAGGAGATTTTTCACCGCACCCCCGGGAATTCACCGACCAATCGGTCGGTTACTCAGGGTTAACATGGGTTTTATTCTGATCTTTTCAGGATTAGATTATGTTTTGTAACCAATTCAATGGAGCACTCTGATGAAAAAAACCCTCATTTCCTTGGCGGCAGTTGCCTTGGCCAGTTTGACCGGCATGGCTCAAGCGCAAACCGTTTTGACCGTTTCCAGCTGGGTGCCTCCCACTCATGGCCTGTCTGTCGCCCAAAAAGAGTGGTGTGACGCCCTGACGGCCAGAACATCCAACCGTGTGCGCTGCAACATCCTGCCCCGCGCAGTCACGCCACCGGTGGGCACCTACGACGCCATTCGCAACGGCTTGGCTGACGTGTCCTTTACCGTGCACGGCTATACCCCTGGCCGCTTTGTCCTGACCCAGATGGTTGAATTCCCATTCATGGGCGATCGCGCAGAACCTCTGTCTGTGGCTTTCAACCGCGTGGCCAGCAAGTACCCCGAATTTGCGGCTGAACACCAAGGCGTCAAGGTCTTGGGTTATTTCACACACGGCCCAGGCATCGTGTTCAACACCAAGCGACCCATCACCAAAGTTGAAGACTTGGTGGGCATGAAATTTCGCGTGGGCGGCGGCATGGTCAACGAAATCGCCAAAAACCTCGACATGAACGTGACCCTCAAGCCTGCGCCTGAGTCTTATGAACTTTTATCAACTGGCGTGATGGATGGCACACTCTTCCCTGCTGAATCGACCGACTCTTTCAAAATTGACAAAGTCATCAAGCACGCCACCACTTTCCCTGGCGGCCTGTACAACACCAGCTTCGTGTTCATGATGAACCCGGCCAAGTACAACAGCCTGTCGGCTGAGGACAAAAAAGCCGTTGACGAATTGTCGGGCGACGCAGTGGCTAGCCGGTTTGGCAAATCATGGGACCGGGTGGACGACATCGCTTTGGGCAACATGCAGAAAAACGGCGTCAAGCTGATCAAAGCCGACGGCGCTTTCATCAGCGGTGTGACCATTCGTGTCAGCAAACTCGAGCGTGATTGGGCCCAAGCCGCCAAAGCCAAAGGCGTGAAAGACCCTGCCCGCATGTTGGCGGAATTCCGCGCCGAAGTCGCTAAACTACAACAGCAAAAGTAAACCTCTCTGCTGAAGCTTAGGCTTCTGAGAAGTTAGCACCACAACGGTACCTGCCGCTGCTGCAGGTACCGTTTTTTCTATGGGTATGACGTTGAAAAGAATCTTTGAAACCGTCTGCGGCACGCTTGCAGGCCTCGCCTTGCTGGGCATCATGGTGCTCACTTTTTTTGACGTCAGCGGTCGTAAGATCTGGTCACACTCCATTCCCGGTTCTTTGGAACTGACCGAACTGCTGATGGTGGTGGTGATCTTTGGTGCTTTGCCCTTGGTCTCTCTCAAAGGCGAACATGTGGTGTTCGATTCCTTGGACGTCTTGTTCCCGCATTGGCTACAAAAAATCCAACAAGGCCTGATCCACCTGGCTTGCGCCGCGTTGTTGTTCGGATTGGCTTACCTGATGTGGAAAACAGGCGCCGACATCGCCGCAACGGGTGAGACCACAGCCCAACTCAAAATTGCCAAAGCCCCTTTCATTCAAGGCATGGGGGTGCTGTGCGGCCTGACCGGTCTGGTGCACATGGCCAAAGCCTTTTGGCCCTCCCTTTCCGCTGAAGAATCATCCGAAGGGGGCACACTGTGACCGAAGCCTTGCTTGGATTTTTGGCCATCTTTGTGCTGGCCCTGCTGCGCATGCCCTTGGCTTTTTCCATGGGCTTGGTGGGCATTGTGGGCATTGGCCTGACCCGAGGCTGGATGCCCGCCATGGCCAGTGCTGCGCAAGTGGTGCACGAAACCGGTTTTGCCTACACCTTGTCGGTCATTCCCCTGTTCATTTTGATGGGTAATTTTGTCGCCCGCGCTGGTCTGGCGCATGAACTCTTTCACGCGGCCTACACCTTCATCGGCCACCGCAAAGGGGGCTTGGCGCATGCCACCATTGCAGCTTGCGCAGGTTTTGGTGCCATTTGCGGCTCATCCATTGCCACCGCCGCCACCATGAGCAAGGTGGCATACCCCTCGATGAAAAAAATGGGCTACAGCGATGCCATGTCCACCGGCGTGATCGCGGCTGGGGGCACGCTGGGCATCATGATTCCGCCCTCCACCATCCTGGTCATCTACGGCATCATCACCGAAACCCACATTGGCAAGCTCTTTGCTGCAGGTGTTTTACCCGGCATTTTGACGGCACTTTTGTTGATGTTGGCCGTGGTGCTCATGACTTGGCACGACCCAGAACATGCACCTGCCGGTGAAAAATTCAGCTGGACTGAACGGTTTAAGGCCGTGCGGGGCATCTGGGGCGTTTTACTTTTGGTGGTCTTGGTGTTGGGCGGTATTTATGGTGGCTTCTTCACCGCCACCGAAGGCGCGGGCATGGGGGCCATGGGCGCATTTTTGTTCGCCTTGGCGCGCAAAGCCCTGAGTTGGAAAGTCCTCTTGCAAGTGCTGATCGAATCGGCCCGCACCACGGCCATGCTGTTCACCTTGCTGATCGCAGCCACGATTTTTGCCAATTTCGTCAACTACACCAGCTTGCCGTTTGAGCTCAAAGACTGGATCACCGGCTTGGGCTTGTCGCCGATCATGATCGTGGCCGCCATGATGCTGATCTATGTGCTGCTGGGCACCGTGATGGAAGAACTCACCATGGTCTTGCTGACCATCCCCTTGTTCTTCCCGATCGTGGTGCAACTGGGCTTTGACCCGGTCTGGTTTGGTGTGCTGATTGTGATGGTGATTCAAATCGGGTTGATCTCGCCCCCGGTGGGCATGAATCTTTTTGTTCTCAACACCTTGCTGCCGCATGTGGGTTTGTCCAATATTTTCAAAGGCGTCTGGCCCATGGTGCTGGTGTTGATCATTACCCTGGGCATCTTGCTGGCTTTTCCGGCCATCAGTCTGTGGCTGCCTTCGATGATGGACTGACCATGTGCATCACCCGCTGCGGATATGGGATCAGGATCTTGTGCTCTCGCAGCGCCGCCAAAATCAACATGTTGATGGTGGAACGCAGGGCCAGTTGACCGTTTTCAGGGTCCGCGATCCAGTAGCTCACGGTGAATTCCAGGCCATCCGCACCAAATTGGCTCAAAAAAGCATTGGGGGCGGGGTCTTTCAAGACCCTCTCTTGGCTCTCGCAAGCTTCAATCAAGAGCCGCCTCACCAATTCCACATCGCTGTCATAAGCCACCGAAACGAGGGTGGTTTGTGACAGCTTGGGGTCCATCAAGGTGAAGTTTTCCACCCGATTGATGATCAAAAACTCATTGGGCACGATGGATTCGCGGCCATTCAAAGCCCGGATCACGGTGTACCGCGCCTTGATGTCGACGATCCGGCCTTCAAAACCGTCCACCAACACCATGTCACCGATGCGCATGCTGCGCTCGGCCAAGATCACGAAACCGCTGACGTAATTGGAGGCCAACTTTTGCAAGCCAAAACCAATGCCCACGCCCACTGCACCGCCCAAAACCGACAAGGCTGTCAAGTCAATGCCCACCGACGACAGCGCCAGCAGCAAACCCACAAACAGCAGCAAAGCACGCACCGTGTTGCTGATGACCTTGCGCAATGACAAGTCGCTGCCCGTGGCCGATTTGAGCAAGCGCGCCTCAATGGCTGCCGACACCCACAGGGCCACGATCAACACCGCGCCAGCTGTGAGTGCGCCTTCCATGAGTGTGCGAACCGACAAGACGCTGCCGCCGATCTTCCAGCTGATCTGGTCCAACTCGTGAAGCACCAAGGGCAGCACCCCGGTCACCCACAACACCACCGTGCCCCAAGCCAGCCACGAAATCGTGCGTTCCAACACCCGCACAAAAGGCGCCTGAGCAAAAGCCACTTGCAAAACTTTCACGCCCAATCGAATCACCGCAAGAGAAATACACACCGGCAACAAGATGGCGAACAAGGGGGCTGGTTGTTGCTGTGTCAGCACGGTGCGCGCCACAAAGGTCAAGCCCAAAAGCAACACGGGAAACAGCACCCCGTCGACCAATTTTCGGCCCAACAAAATGGCCAACTCCTGCCCACTGAAGACCCGGCGCACACCCCAGGTCATGAGCCAAGCCAAGACCAAACACCCGGTAAAAGCACCCAGCGCCCACAAAGACTCTGGGCGGTAAATGGCCTCTGCCCAAGCCATGGGATGAACCACTGCCATGTTACTCATGCCCGCCATGTGGGTGTCCTTTTGTCAATGAAAGCCTGAACACCCTCTTGCGCCACGTCGTGCACCATGTTGCAGGCCATGGTCTGGCCAGCCAATTGGTAAGCCGCTTCAATCCCCATTTCGCGTTGCTGGTAAAACAAAGCCTTGCCCACCCTGACCGCCTCGCGCGGTTTGGACAAAATGGCATTGACCAGTTCGTCCACCTGTGCATCCAACTGATCGGCAGAACACACTCGGTTGACCAAGCCACGGGCTTGGGCCTCAGGAGCGCTGATGAAGCCACCGGTCAGCAGCATCTCCATGGCCTGCTTGGCGTGCATGTTGCGCACCAGCGGCACGCTGGGCGTGGCGCAAAACAAGCCCACATCGATGCCGTTGACCCCAAACGTAGCACTGTCTACCGACACCGCCAAATCACACTGCGCCACCAACTGGCAACCGGCAGCGGTAGCCAAGCCTTGCACACGGGCAATCACAGGCACAGGCAGCTTTTGAATGGCCATCATCATGCGGCTGCACTGGGCAAACAGCTTTTGGTAGTAAGCCAGCTCAGGCTGTGCGCGCATTTCTTTCAGGTTGTGCCCAGCGCAAAAAGCCTTGCCCACAGCGCCCAGCACCACCACCCGCGCCTGCTCGTCTTGCGCGATGGCCTCCAGCGCTTGCTGCAAAGCGGCCAGCATGGCTTCACTCAAGGTGTTGAAGCTGGCGGGGCTGTTCAAGGTCAGCCGGTGCACACCAAGGGCATCGCGTTCATGGAGCAGCACATTCGGGGTTTGGAGTGAGGTCGGTTCGGTCATGCCCCGATTGTGCCGAAACTCTGTGGCGGGACGTCGAATGCACGCTCGCCGTTCTGGTCAAACGTCGGCCAAAACCCTTAGATGCGCCTCGACGCTGCGCCCCAGCGCGCTCAGGTTGTAGCCGCCTTCCAAGCAACTGACGATGCGGCCTTGGGCATGACGCAGCGCCACATCTTTGATGCGCTGGGTGATCCAGGCGTAATCTTGCTCGACCAAGCCCATCTGGCCCAGATCGTCTTCGCGGTGGGCGTCAAAACCAGCGCTGATAAAAATCAACTCTGGCTTGTGAGCCTCTAGGCGCGGCAGCCACATCATGTCCACCAACTCGCGGATGTCCATGCCTTTGGTGTAAGCGGGCACGGGCAAATTGACCAAATTGGCCGCACTCGATGTAGAACCGCCCTCTGGGTAAAAAGGGTGCTGAAAAAAGCTCACCATCAAGATGCGCTCGTCACCCGCCACGATGTCTTCGGTGCCGTTGCCGTGGTGCACGTCAAAGTCCACAATCGCCACGCGCTTGAGGCCATGCCGCTCCAGCGCGTACTTGGCAGCAATCGCCACATTGTTGAAAAAGCAAAAGCCCATGGCTTTGTCGCGGCAAGCGTGGTGGCCCGGTGGACGCACTGCGCAAAAAGCATTTTCAAGTTCCCCGGCCATCACAGCATCGGTGGCATCGATGGCAGCACCCGCAGACACCAGCGCCGCATCCCAGGTGTGGGCATTGATCATGGTGTCCGGGTCCAAACTGGTGTGGCTGGGTCCGCCAGCGGCCATGTCCTCGCGCAACATGTCGCCCAAACCGCGCAAAGCCGCCACATGCATGCGCCCATGGGCCAACTCAATGTCGGCCAAGGCGGCAGGGCTGGCCTCGCGCCGCTGCAAGGCCATGTCCACACCGCTGATCAACAGCCTGTCCTCGATCGCCCCCAATCGTTCCGGGCACTCGGGGTGGCCTGGCCCCATCTCGTGCTTCCAGCACGCTGGGTGGGTGAAATAACCTGTCGCGCCCATGGTCTTGTCTTCCCGAATGGCCACAGCTTGAAGCCGATGGTTTTGTTGGATGGCTTTGGTTTTGTGGTTTCCAGCTTATCACGCGGCCCATGCGCCGCTATGGCCTCAAGCTGAGGCGACCCGGCGTTTAAACTGGACACCCCATGCACCCAGCTCTCTTTCACTTTCCGCCAAGATACAAGCTAAAAAGCTGGACCTCTCTGGCCCTGTCACTGCTTTTGTCAGCTTTTTTTCCGTACACCACTTGGGCACAAGCTGAAAAGCCAGCAACGCCCCAAACCAAGGCCAACACAGCCCCTTCGCAAGGCGTTAAGGCTGCAACCCAAGGCACCCCATCGGCCAAAACCAAATCTAAAAAAACGCCCACCAAATCTGCCAAACCAAAAACCAAGGCAACCAAGGCCGCGTTGCCTGCCGCCGCAGGCCTGCTTTTCAGCGAATCGAGCGCGGCCATGGAGTGGTCAAGCCAAGCAGCTGAACGCTTGCAACTGGACCCGCAATGGGTACAAAAGCACTTGGGTCAAGCCCGCAGACTGCCTTCGGTAGAACGCTTGGTTTTACCTCCCAGCAGTCCTGCTGCTAAAAACTGGGCGGCTTACCGCGCCCGTTTCATCGAACCCCAACGCATCCAAGCGGGGCTGCGTTTTTGGCAAACCCACCGCAGCGCCCTGGAACGCGCAGAGCGTGAATTCGGCGTACCCGCATCGGTTGTGGTGGCCATCATTGGCGTAGAAACTTTTTACGGGCAATACACGGGCAACTTTCGCGTCATCGACGCCCTCGCCACTTTGGCCTTTCACTTCCCGGCAACTCACCCGCGTGCAGCTGCCCGAGAAAGCTTTTTCAAGGGCGAATTGGAACAGTTTTTGGTGCTCACCTCGCGAAGCGGGGCCGACCCCATGAGCATTCGGGGCAGCTATGCCGGCGCCATGGGCTTGCCGCAATTCATGCCCTCCAGCTGGGCGCGCCACGCGGTGGACTTTGATGGCAATGGGCGCATCGACCTGTTTGGCAGCCCGACCGACGCCATTGGCTCGGTGGCCAACTATTTCAAAGCCTTTGACTGGCGACCCGGCATGCCCACGCACTACCCCGTCACCCTCACCCCGGGCCAAACCGACATGGACAGCCTGATGGCCCCAGACATCTTGCCCACCTTCAGCGTAGCCAACTTTATCAGCAAAGGCGCCAGCTTATCGGGCGCCGCACTGCATCACCCAGGGCCCTTGGCACTGATTGAACTTCGCAACGGCACTGAAGCGCCCAGCTATGTGGCGGGCACAGAAAACTTTTACGCCATCACCCGCTACAACTGGTCCAGCTACTACGCCATGGCGGTGATCGATCTGGCCGAGGCGGTAGCGCGTGAAATGCAAAACAGCCGCTGAAGGCGTGCACCCATGAACCCCCTCAACCCCAAAAAACTGTTGCTAACGAAATGGACCGCCGTCAAACCCGTGGCCAAACAAAAGCACTTTTT